>DATGRE010000025.1:0-6758 GCA_035303885.1 Zeimonas sp.
CGACCGGATGCCCGATCGAGATTCCGGAGCCGTTGGGGTTCACCTTCGCCGGGTCGAGTTCGAGGTCCCGCGTGACGGCGATCGCCTGCGCGGCGAAGGCCTCGTTCGCCTCGATGACGTCGATCTGGTCGGGGCGCAGCCCGGCGCGCTCGAGCGCCTTGCGCGAGGATGGCACCGGACCGATCCCCATGTACTGCGGATCGACCCCGGCGTGGCCCCACGAGACCAGCCGCGCGAGCGGCTTCGCGCCGCGCGCCTCGGCCGCGCGGCGCTCCATCAGCACGAGCGCGGCGGCGCCGTCGTTGATGCCCGAGGCGTTCGCGGCGGTGACCGTGCCTTCTTCCTTCAGGAACGCCGGGCGCAGCTTCTTCATGTCCTCGATCGTCGCGTCGTGGCGCACGTGCTCGTCGGTGTCGAAGACGACCGTTCCCTTGCGCGTCTTCGACTCGATCGGAACGATCTGGTCGCGGAAGCGTCCTTCGCGGATCGCCGCCGACGCGCGCCGGTGGCTCTCCAGCGCGAGCGCGTCCTGCTCGTCGCGCGTGATCCCCCATTTCTTCGCGATGTTCTCGGCGGTGATCCCCATGTGCACTTCGTGGAAGGGATCGTGCAGTGCGCCGAGCATCATGTCGAACATCTTTGCGTCGCCCATGCGTGCGCCCCAGCGCATCGCCGTCGACGCGTAGGGCGCGCGGCTCATCACCTCGGCGCCGCCGGCGACGGCGATGTCGGCCTCGCCGAGCAGGATCGCCTGCGCGGCCGAGACGACCGCTTGCAGGCCGGAGCCGCACAGCCGGTTCAGCGTCAGCGCCGGCACCGAATGCGCGAGCCCGCCGTCGATCGCCGCCACGCGGGCCAGGTACATGTCGCGCGGCTCGGTGTGGATCACGTTGCCGAAGACGACGTGATGCACGTCTTCCGCGCCGACGCCCGCGCGCGCGGTCGCCTCGCGCAGCACGGTCGCCGCGAGTCGCGTCGGGGAGAAATCCTTTAGGGCGCCGCCGAAATCGCCGACGGCGGTGCGAACGCCGGAGACGATGACGACTTCACGCTGGGAGCTTTGGTTCATGGCTCTGCTTCCTGTGGAGGGTGGTTCGAGGAATCGGCCTGCGCGGGCGGTCGCGCCGCTCAGTGCAGCCGGTCCGCAGCGCGGCGCCGCGGCGTCCGTCCCCGGAACAGCGTGGCCAGCACGCGCGCGGTTCCGACGTTGATCATCGCCTGTCCGATCGAGTGCGACTCGTCCTCGACGATGTCGAGCGTCACGTCCGAGCCGGTCGCCTGCATTCCGCGGAAAGCCCGCTCGGCGTGCACCGCCGGCACGACGCTGTCGAGCTCGCCGTGCAGCAGGTGCACCGTGGGACCGATGCGCTCGCCGGGTGCGATCGGTCTCGCGAGCTGGCCGGCGTAGGACACGACGATCGCCGCCGGCGCGGGTCGTTGCCGCGCGAGCGCGAGCGCCATCGTCGCCCCCTGCGAGAAGCCGACGACGACGGTGTCGGCGGGTGTCAGCGAGGTGTCGCGCTGCAGCGCGCGCAGCCGTTCGGCGAGCTCTTCGGCCGCCGCATCGATGCGGGCGGCGCGATCGGTGGCGATGCCGCGCGCGTCGAACCAGTCGCGCCCGCACTGCAGCGACCCGGGGCGCAGTCCTTCGATGATCGCGCCGATTGCGCCGGGGAACTTCAGCTGCCAGGCGATCGCCACCGGGACGAAGGTCTCCGGGGTCGATCCGGCGCCATGCAGGAACACGAGCAGCCGCCTCGGGGCGTCCGCGGACATCGGGGGCAGCTCGAGCCAGAGTTGTCGTTGCACCGGGACAATCGTACCGCGCCCGCCGGATCGGGGGCTCGCCGCCGCGCCGTGCGGAAACCCGGGAGAGGCGATTCCCGCAGGGCGGGCGAAGCGCTCCTTGCGAGTCCTACAGGAACAGCCGGCCGAGCCACCAGGCGGCTGCGGCCATCAGCGCCGAAGCCGGAATCGTCAGGATCCAGGCCCAGACGATGTTGCCGGCCAGCCCCCAGCGGACCGCGGAGAACTTCTGCGCCGAGCCCACGCCGACGATCGCTCCGGTGATCGTGTGCGTGGTGGACACCGGCACGCCCAGGCCCGAGGCGAGAAAAAGGGTCATTGCGCCGCCCGTCTCGGCGCAGAATCCGCCGACCGGCTTCAGCTTGGTGATCTTCTGCCCCATCGTCTTCACGATGCGCCAGCCGCCGAACAGCGTGCCCAGCGCGATCGCCAGGTAGCACGACAGGATCACCCAGTACGGCGGGTGCGTCTCGCCCGCGTGACTGAGGCCGGCGGCGATCAGCAGCAGCCAGATGATGCCCATCGTCTTCTGCGCATCGTTGCTGCCGTGGCCGACGCTGTAGAGCGCCGAGGACGCGAGCTGCAGGCGGCGGAACCACTTGTCGGTGCCGCGCGGCGTGCTGCGGAAGAACAGCCACGAGACCGCCAGCATCAGGCCGGAGCCGAACAGCAGGCCCAGCAGCGGCGAGATCACGATGAACAGCGCCACCTTCGTGATGCCGGCGAACAGCAGCGACGCGGTGCCCGCCTTCGCCAGCGTCGCGCCGATCAAGCCGCCGATCAGTGCATGCGACGAGCTCGACGGGATCCCGAAATACCAGGTGATGATGTTCCAGCACAGCGCGCCGGTAACGGCGCCGAAGATCACGATGTGGTCCACGACGCCGGGATCGACGATGCCCTTGCCGACGGTGGCCGCGACGCGCAGCTCGAAGAAGAACAGCGCGATGAAGTTGAAGAACGCCGCCCACACGACGGCCTGGTAGGGCTTGAGCACGCCGGTGGAGACGATCGTCGCGATCGAGTTCGCGGCGTCGTGGAACCCGTTCATGAAATCGAACATCAGCGCGAGCGCCACGAGGAACACGAGCGCCGTGAAGCTGAATTGCAGGGTCGTCATGCGTTTTCGAGCACGACGCCTTCGATGACGTTCGCGACGTCCTCGGCGCGATCGGAGACAGCCTCCAGAAGCTCGTAGATCTCCTTGAGCTTGATCAGCTGGCGCACGTCGCTCTCGTCGCGGAACAGCTTCGACATGGCCGCGCGCATCACGCGGTCGGCGTCGGACTCGAGCCGGTCGATCTCGGTGCAGATCTTCAGGATCGCCTCGGCGTTCTCCATGTTGTCGAGCAGCGCGACGGCGGCCTTGACGCGTTCGCAGCACATCTCGTTGAGCTCGGCCAGCTGCTGCGCCTCGGGCGTGACGCGCTGCAGGTCGTAGAGGATCGCCGACTCGGCGACGTCCTGGATCAGGTCCAGGATGTCGTCCATGTTCGTGATCAGCTGGTGGATGTCGTCGCGGTCGAACGGCGTGATGAAGGTCTTGTGCAGCAGCGTGACGGTCTCGTGCGTGACCTTGTCTGCGTCCTTCTCGGCGCGGTCGATCGCGTCGATGTACTGGCGCCGCCCGGCGACGTCGGCGTAGTTCGTCATCAGCTTCGCGAGGCTGTGGCTGCCTGACGTAACGCACTCGGCGTGCCGATTGAACAGCTCGAAGAAGTTGCCCTCGCGGGGCATCAGGCGTCCGAACATCGGCGAGCTTCCGTGCGGTGGGTCGATCGACCTTGGCGTGTCGACGGGCGGAGAAAAAGTCCGGGCGAAGCGTAGCAGAAGGCAAGGGGGAAGGGAGAAGGCGAGCGGCGCCTGCGTGCTATCGAAGACTCCGCTCGATGCACTCGAGATACGCCGCGCCGTCGGGCGGCGCCGAGTCGCGTTGCGCGCGCCACACCGTTTCCGCGAGGCACTCCATCACCACGTGCGTCGCGTCGTGCTCGCCGCGCCTGGCGCTCAGTCGCTGCCAGGCGGCGCGGATCCCCGGCGGCTGGTCGATGCCCAGCTGCTCGGCGATCGCCAGGTGCAGCGACAGGTGCAGGAACGGGTTCGTGCGTCCGCCCTCGACCGGATATTCGGCGGCGAGCGCCTCTTCGACGGATTCGAGGTCGCGGTGGTACTCCGGATGCAGCAGGATCACGTCGCGCGCGATCGACTCGAGCGGGGTCAGCGGCAGGCGCTCGCGATGCTTGCGCCAGGCCTCGCAGAAGAAGCGGCGCACGTCCGCGCGTGAGGGATCGAACATTCGATGCGTATTCCGGGTCGGCCGCGTCAGGTTCGGGCGGACGGGCGGTTCGGTGCAGGCGTCTTCGACCGGTACTCGCACAAGTCGGCGATCGGGCAGCGCCAGCATTCGGGCACGCGCGCCTTGCAGACGTAGCGCCCATGCAGGATCAGCCAGTGGTGCGCGTGCCTGCGGTAGCGCTCGGGCACCACGCGCTCGAGCCGCTGCTCGACCTCGAGCGTCGTCTTGCCGGGCGCGATGCCGGTGCGGTTGGCCACGCGAAACACGTGCGTGTCCACGGGAATCGTCGGCTGCCCGAACGCGACGTTCAGCACCACGTTGGCCGTCTTGCGTCCGACGCCGGGTAGGCGCTCGAGCGCGTCGCGGTCGGCCGGGACTTCGCCGCCGTGCTGCTCGAGCAGGATGCGCGCGGTGGCGACGACGTTCTTCGACTTCGTCGGATACAGACCGATCGACCGGATGTACGGCACCAGCCCATCGACGCCCAGGTCGACGATCTGCTGCGGCGTGTTCGCCACGCGGAACAGCTCGCGCGTGGCGAGGTTCACGCTGCGGTCGGTCGCCTGCGCCGACAGGATCACCGCGACGAGCAGCTCGAAGGGCGTGCGGTACTCGAGTTCCGTGCGCGGGTGCGGATCGAGGGCTTCGAAGCGCGCGAAGATCTCGGCGCGTTTGCGCGCGTTCACCGTTCGTTCGCCCCGGCGGTGCGCGCAGCGCCGGCGTGGCGCTGTTGCGCGCGGCGCAGTGCCGCGGCGAGGCGCTCGGTGCGATCGAGCTCGACCGGCGCCGCGGCTTCGCGTGCGAGTCGCTCGCGCCGCCGCTCGCGCCGTGCGCGCGCCTCGATCGCCTGCGCCCGCGTCAGCGGCGCGGGCGGCTGCGCCTCGACGAGTGCGATGCAGTCGACCGGGCAGGGCGGCAGGCACAGCGCACAGCCGATGCACGACGCCGCCACCACCGTGTGCATGCGCTGCGGCGCGCCGATGATCGCGTCGAACGGACAGGCGTCGATGCAGCGCGTGCATCCGATGCAGCGCTGCGGGTCGATGTGTGCGAGCCGCAGCGTTCTTGCCGTGCTCACGCCACCTTGCGCAGCGCCGGCGCGCGCTGGTGCTCGGCGATGAACGTCCGCACCTGCGGATAGACCTGCTCGCGCCAGCGGCGGCCGCTGAAGATGCCGTAGTGGCCCGCGCCCTGCACGGTGAGGTGGCGCTTGGCGGAGTCGGGCAGCGACGAGCAGAGATCGTGCGCGGCCTGCGTCTGTCCGGCGCCGGAGATGTCGTCGAGTTCGCCCTCGATCGTCATCAGCGCGACGCCGCGGATTTGCGACGGATCGACGCGGTGCATCGCGCCCTCGAAGCGCACGCTCCACTTGCCCTTCGGCAGTGCGTGTTGCTGGAACACCGTGCGGATCGTGTCGAGGTAGTACTCGGCGGGCATGTCGAGCACCGCGTTGTATTCGTCGTAGAAGCGCCGGTGCGCCTCGGCGTCGTCGAGGTCGCCCTTGACCAGGCTCAGGTAGAACTCCCAGTGCGAGTTCATGTGGCGGTCGGCGTTCATCGAGACGAAGCCCGCGTGCTGCAGGAAGCCGGGATAGACGCGGCGGCCGGCACCCGGGTAGCGGGCGGGAACGCGGTAGATGACATTGCGCTCGAACCACTCGTAGCTGTGCGTCTGCGCGAGGTTGTTCACCTGCGTCGGACAGCGGCGGGTGTCGATCGGGCCGCCCATCCTCGTCATCGTGCGCGGCATCTTCGGGTCGTCCGTCGCGGCCATCAGCGAGATCGCCGCGAGCACCGGCACCGTCGGCTGGCACACCGACATCACGTGCACGTCGGGGCCGAGATGGCGGATGAACTCGACCGCGTAGGCGACGTAGTCGTCCAGATGGAACGGGCCCTCGGCGAGCGGCACCATGCGCGCGTCGGTCCAGTCGGTGATGTAGACGACGTGATCGGTGATCAGCGTGCGCACGGTGTCGCGCAGCAGCGTGGCGTGATGGCCCGACAGCGGCGCGAACACGAGGACGACCGGGTCGTGCGCCCGGTGCGCGAGCGCGCGCGGCAAGCGGCGGTCGAACTTGAGCAGCCGGCAGAACGGTCGCTCGAGCGCGACCGACTCGACGACGGGGACCTCGCGGCCGTCGATCGTCGTCGAAGCGATGCCGAACTCGGGTTTCTCGTACTCCTTGCCGAGGCGGTGCACCAACTCGAGCCCGGCGGAGATGCGGCGTGCAAACGGGGAGTACGCGAGCGGACTGTACGGGTTGGTGTACAGCCTGCTCATCGAGTCCGCCCAGTTCGACAGCGGATTCAGGAAAGCGCGCTGCGCTTCACGGATGTCGTACAGCATTCGATCGTCCGGGCGAGTCCCGTTCAGACATTATGTGGAGCTTCATTTCCGCTATGCAACACGGAATTACCCCAGCGCATATCGTGGCCTTCGGATTGTTGCGTTTTCCCCGTTTTCGAGCCGACGAACGGCGCTTGCGCAACCCGCCGCCTTCGTCCGCGCGCCGACGAAAAACGCGTACGACATCGGTACCGTTTCTTCGTCGTCGTTCCTGACGATGGGAAGCGCTTCCCGCGGTGCATTCGCCGTGCCCGGCGAAGGGCGTCGCGGGCGCGCGTCGGGGCGGGAGGAGCGTCAGCGCTCGAGG
>DATGRE010000026.1:0-2477 GCA_035303885.1 Zeimonas sp.
CTCGAGCACGCGCAGGCCGTGCGAGCGCGCACGCTCGGCGGTTCGTTCCGAGGCGCAGACCAGCCCGGGAGGCGGAGAAGCGAGCGCAGCAAGCTCGTCGACGAAGAAGTCGACCGTGGAACCGCTCCCCACACCGAGAACGGCGCCGACGACGAGGTCGTCGAGCGCCGTGCGTGCGGCAGCCCGCTTCAGTTCGCTGGGATGCATCGGCCGGAGTTTACACACTCCCCGGCCGGTGCTCGAAGCCCGGCGCCGCCCCCGCGGCTTTCGTCAGGCGGCGACGAGATCGGGAGCGGTGAGCGCGCGCATCACCGCCTGGTTGCACTGCGCGAGCGACATCACGCAGTCGTCGAGCCGGGAGGGCAGCTTCGGGTCGGGCCCGTTCTCGATCGACTCGACGAGCTTCAGGTACGGCATGTACGGGCCGCGCCCCTCGACGAGCGTCTCGTGCACCCGCTCCGGCACGTGCAGGTTGCGGAACAGATCCGCGAAGGGGCGCTTCAGCAGCTTGTCGAGCAGCGAGAGCACGCCGAGGATGAAGACCTCGTCGCGCAGCTGCTCGTCCTGCGCGGTGCCGAGCAGGTGCTCGAGGAACACACCGCGGCGGAACGACGCGACCATCACGGGCCGCAGGTTCGAGTCCTTGCTCGCCGTCGCGAGCAGCAGCGCACACCAGCGCTTGAGCCGTCCGTAGCCGAGCATCATCACGGCGTGGCGGAACGACTGCACCTCGACCGACAGGCCGAATCCGGGCGAGTTGATGTAGCGCAGCAGCTTGTACGCCAGTGCCGCGTCGCGCCGGATCACCTTCTCGATCGCGACCGGATCCTCGCCGCGGTCGATCATCGACATCATCTCGACGATCGTCGCGTAGTTCGGGTTGCCGTTCTCCTTGCCCGAGTGATGCAACGCGTCGTCGGTCGGCCAGCCGACCACCGCCACCGCGCCCCGCTCGAAGCACTTCTCCATCATCGCGATCGTGCGCACGCCCTCGTTCACGTGCGGAATCGCGCGCTTCGTGTTCGACTGCGCCTGCAGCGCCTGCAGCAGCGGCTGCTGCAGCCGGCGGTCGCCGTCGACGTGGATGATCGACATGCGAAAGGCCGGCACCAGCTCGGGCGTCAGCGGCGCCTCCGGCCGGCCGCCGAGCATCAGCGGAAAGCCCGCCGCGTGCAGCTTCGGGACCAGCGAGCGGCCCTCGTAGGTGTCGAGAAACGCGCCGGGCACCTCGATCCACAACGTGCGCGACGGCTCCAGCTCGAGCAGGTCCTCGCCGATCGGCACCGGCGATCGCAACGCGATCGTGCCGCCCTCGCCCGCACGCTGCTCGGCGAACTCGCGATACAGCGTGGCCATGCTGTCGATCCCCTTTCCGGGTGCGACGGTCACCCGCATCGCCAGCGCGTTGCGTTGCCGGTCGACGATCGGCTCGTATCCGATCAGCGCGTTCGTGAAAAGCGAGGTCGTGCCCATGGTGCTTCAGAGGTAGTCGAAGAGCGACATACGCGCGATCTGCGCATAGGTGGTCATTGCCGCTTCGAGCGCGGTGCGGTTGTTTTGGAAGCTCGAGATCGCCGCCGCGTAATCGAGGTCGACGAGGGCGGAGAGCCGCTCGCGCGCGTCCAGATCGCCGCCGGCGAGCGCGCTCTCCTGCGCGTCGATCGAGCGCAGCTGCTCGCCGGCGCGCGTGCGCGCCATCAGCACGCGTTCGTGGGTGGCGTCGATCGCGTCGATCCCGGCGGCCAGCAAGGTGTCGAGGGCGCCGCCGGTCACGCCCTGCTCGAGCCCTTCGATCGCCTCGTCGAGCGCGGCGAAGATCGTCTGCCCGCTGCCGGCGTCCACGAAGATCGTCCGACCGTCCTGCGTCGTCGCGTAGAGCCGGTCGAGTCCCGTGTGCTGCTCGCCGGGATGCGGACCGGCCGCCCCCGGGGCGAGCAGCGGCTCGCCGCTCACCGGATCGAAAGGCGCCGTCGTCGTGCCCTGCCCGCCGAACACGTAGCCGCCCGTGCCGTCGCGGCGATTGGCGAGCGAAACGAGCTGCTCGCGAATGCCCTGGAGCTCCTTGGCGATGAGCGCACGATCCTCCGGCGTCATCGCACCGTTGCCCGCCGACACCAGGCTCTCGCGGGCGAACTGCAAGGCGTCGCCGACCTGCCCGAGCGTCGCCTCGGCCGTCGACAGCACCTGCCGCGCGAAGCCGATCATCCGGTTCTCGATCGAGATGCGCATGAGCTGCGAGCGCAAGCGCTCGGCCTGCGCGGCGGCGAGCGGATCGTCGGACGGATCGTTGACGCGCCTGCCCGTGGACATCTGCAGCTGGTCGTTCACCAGTGCGGAACGGCGCTGCGCCAGCGCATCGAGCGCGCGCTGGTGAGCGAACAGGGTCGGGATGCGGGTCATCGCGAGGGGCTCCGATCGATTCGATGCATCGCTCAGCGTGCGGCCGCGAGCAGGGTGTCGAACATCTCCTGCGCCGC
>DATGRE010000027.1:0-7738 GCA_035303885.1 Zeimonas sp.
GTCGACCATCAGGACGTTGTCGCGATCGATGCCCAGCAGCAGCATCATGTCCACGCATGCGAGCGCGGCGGCACCGGCACCCGAGACGACCAGCTTCACGTCGGCGATGCGCTTGCCGACCAGCTCGAGCGCGTTCAGCAGTGCGGCCGACGAAATGATCGCCGTGCCGTGCTGGTCGTCGTGGAAGACCGGAATGCCCATCCGGTCGCGCAGCTTGCGCTCGATCTCGAAGCACTCGGGCGCTTTGATGTCCTCGAGGTTCACGCCGCCCAGCGTCGGCTCGAGCGCGGCGATGATCTCGACGAGCCGGTCGGGATCGCGTTCGGCGAGCTCGATGTCGAACACGTCGATCCCGGCGAACTTGCGGAACAGGCAGCCCTTGCCTTCCATCACCGGCTTGCCCGCGAGCGGCCCGATGTCGCCCAGTCCGAGCACGGCGGTGCCGTTGGTCACGACGCCCACCAGGTTCGCGCGCGACGTGTATTCGGCGGCCAGGGACGGATCTTCTTCGATCGCGAGGCACGCGTACGCCACCCCGGGGGAGTAGGCGAGCGAGAGATCGCGCTGGTTCGCCAGCGCCTTCGTCGGCAGCACCGCGATCTTGCCGCGCGTGGGTGCGCGATGGTATTCGAGTGCCGCGTCGCGCAGTGCCGCTTCCGCGGCGGAGAGCTCATTGCCCGGTCGTTCCATGCCTGGTCCCTGGCGGCGCTCGCCGCATGGCTCACTCGATGAGGCACACGTCGCGTTGCGCATCGGTTCGATGGAAGGGAAGGAATTCTATAGGCAGGTCGCTGCGGGCGCGCCATTGCGACGTGCTCCGGGTGCAAAAGAAAAGGGCGGCCGGGTATGACCCGACCGCCCCTTTTCGATCGAACGAAGCGGACGCGCGGCCGCTTCCGGCCGCGCGTGGGACTTACATGTCCATGCCGCCCATGCCGCCCATGCCACCCATGCCGCCCATGCCACCCATTCCGGCGGCCGGCTTGTCTTCCGGTGCCTCGGCGACCATCGCCTCGGTGGTGAGCATCAGGCTGGCGACCGATGCGGCGTTCTGCAGCGCCGTGCGCGTGACCTTGGTCGGGTCGACCACGCCCATCTCGACCATGTCGCCGAACTCGCCGCTGGCCGCGTTGTAGCCGAAGTTGCCCTTGCCCTCGAGCACCTTCGCGACGACGACGCTGGCCTCTTCGCCGGCGTTGTTGACGATCTGGCGCAGCGGCTCCTCGACGGCGCGCAGCACGATCTTGATGCCGGCTTCCTGGTCGGAGTTGTCGCCCTTCACCTTGGCCGCGGCACGCGCGCGCAGCAGCGCGACGCCGCCGCCCGGGACGATGCCTTCCTCGACGGCCGCGCGCGTGGCGTGCAGCGCGTCCTCGACGCGGGCCTTCTTCTCCTTCATCTCGACCTCGGTCGCGGCACCGACGCGGATGACCGCGACGCCGCCGGCCAGCTTCGCGACGCGCTCCTGCAGCTTCTCGCGGTCGTAGTCGCTGGTGGCTTCCTCGATCTGCGCACGGATCGCCTTGACGCGCGCTTCGATCGCGCTCGTCTCGCCGGCGCCGTCGATGATCGTCGTGTTCTCCTTGCCGACCTCGACGCGCTTGGCGCGGCCCAGATCCTGCAGCGTCGCCTTCTCGAGCGTCATGCCGGTCTCTTCCGAGATCACGGTGCCGCCGGTCAGGATGGCCATGTCCTCGAGCATCGCCTTGCGGCGATCGCCGAAGCCCGGCGCCTTGACCGCGACGGTCTTCAGGATGCCGCGGATGTTGTTCACGACGAGCGTCGCGAGCGCTTCGCCCTCGACTTCCTCGGCGATGATCAGCAGCGGCTTGCCGGCCTTGGCGACCTGCTCGAGCACCGGCAGGAGATCACGGATGTTGCTGATCTTCTTGTCGTGCAGCAGCACGAACGGCTCTTCGAGGATCGCGACCTGCTTGTCGGGGTTGTTGATGAAGTAGGGCGACAGGTAGCCGCGGTCGAACTGCATGCCCTCGACGATGTCGAGCTCGTTCTCCAGCGACTTGCCGTCCTCGACGGTGATGACGCCTTCCTTGCCGACCTTCTCCATCGCCTCGGAGATGATGCGGCCGATCTCCTCGTCGGCGTTCGCCGAGATCGAGCCGACCTGCGCGATTTCCTTGCTCGTCGTGCAGGGCTTGCTGATCTTCTTCAGCTCCTCGGTGAGCGCGTTGACGGTCTTGTCGATGCCGCGCTTCAGGTCCATCGGGTTCATGCCCGCGGCGACGTACTTCATGCCTTCGCGCACGATCGCCTGCGCGAGGATGGTCGCGGTGGTCGTGCCGTCACCGGCGGTGTCGGAAGTCTTCGACGCGACTTCCTTGACCATCTGCGCGCCCATGTTCTCGAACTTGTCCTTCAGCTCGATTTCCTTGGCGACCGACACGCCGTCCTTGGTGACGGTGGGGGCGCCGAACGAGCGCTCGAGCACGACGTTGCGGCCCTTGGGGCCGAGCGTGACGCGCACGGCGTTGGCGAGAAGGTTGATGCCGTTGACCATGCGCGAACGCGCGTCTTCGGCGAAATAGACCTGCTTGGCTGCCATCTGTATTTCTCTCCTGGGATATTGCGTAGTCCGTGCTTACTCGACGACGGCCATGATGTCTTCTTCGCGCATCACGAGCAGTTCGTCGCCTTCGACCTTCACGGTCTGGCCGCTGTACTTGCCGAACAGCACGCGGTCACCGACCTTCACCGCCAGCGGGCGCACCTTGCCGTCGTCGCCGACCTTGCCGTTGCCGACCGCGAGGACTTCACCCTGGTCGGGCTTTTCCGCGGCGTGGTCCGGAATGACGATGCCCGAGGCGGTCTTGCGCTCATCTTCCAGGCGCTTGATGATCACCCGATCATGCAGGGGGCGCAGTTTCATGCGAGTTCGCTCCACGTTCGATTGGAATCGACAAAGAAAAGACAGAGCCGAAGCCTGGCGTCGCCGCCCGCTCGTCGGCTCTCGGTATCCACCCGACGGTGCGTCCCGGCGGGCCGAAGCTCCGCGGGATCGTTGTTAGCACTCGTCACTGGCGAGTGCTAATTGTAGGGGCGCCTTCCGACCTTTTCAAGCCGCCGCGCGGCCAGTCGAGTTCGATCCGGTGCTCGCGCCGGTCGTCGACGAGCTCGACCTCGCCGTTCTCGCGCACGAGATCGTCCACCCGCAGCACGGGTTCCGTGCCGGCGTCGACGACCCGTACGCGAATCCGGTACGGGGTCTCGCGGTGCCGATACTGCATCTCGAAGCCGTCCCAGTCGTCGGGGATCCGCGGTTCGAGCCGCAGGCGCGCGCCGCCCTCGACGCGCAGGCCCAGCAGGGCTTCGACGATGAGTCGGTACATCCAGCCGGCCGAACCCGTGTACCAGCTCCAGCCGCCGCGCCCGACGTGCGGCGGGACCGCGTAGACGTCGGCGGCGACGACGTAGGGCTCGGCGCGGTAGACGGCGACCGCCTCCGGGGTGGCGCCGTGGTTCACCGGGCAGATCAGCCGGAACAGCTCCCAGGCGCGCCGCACGTCGCCGAGCTCGGCGAAGGCCATCGCCGCCCAGATCGCCGCGTGCGTGTATTGACCGCCGTTCTCGCGCACGCCCGGCACGTAGCCGGCGATGTAGCCGGGGTTCGGGTCGGGATCGTCGAAGGGCGGGTCGAGCAGCTGCACGAGACGCGCTTCGCGCCGCACCAGGTGCTCGTCGAGCGCGTCCATCGCCGAGGTGCAGCGCGCGGGGTCGCCGGCGCCGGAGAGGACCGACCAGCTCTGCGCGATCGAGTCGATCCGGCATTGCTCGTTGCGGGCCGAGCCGAGCGGCGTGCCGTCGTCGAAGTACGCGCGCCGGTACCAGCGGCCGTCCCAGGCGTGGGCCCGCAGCCGTGCGCGCAGCGCCTCGGCTTCGCGCTCGCAGGTCGCGGCGAATTCCTCGTCGCCGTAGTCGCGCGCCAGCGGGCCGAAGCGGCGCAGCACCTCGTGCAGGAAGAAGCCGAGCCAGACGCTCTCGCCGCGGCCCTCGACGCCGACGAGGTTCATGCCGTCGTTCCAGTCGCCGGTGCCGATCAGCGGCAGCCCATGCGCGCCGTAGCGCATGCCGCGGCGGATCGCGAGCACGCAATGGCGGTACAGCGTCGCTTCGGCGCTCGACTGGCCGGGCAGGTCGTAATACGAGTCCTCGCCGGGGTTCACCGGCCGGCCCTCGAGAAAGCTCGCCCGTTCGTCGAGCACGCCGGTGTCGCCGGTCACGTGCACGTAGCGGCAGGTGGCCAGCGGCAGCCACAGGTAGTCGTCGGAGCATTGCGTGCGCACCCCGCGCCCGGACGGCGGATGCCACCAGTGCTGCACGTCGCCCTCGACGAACTGGCGCGAGGCGCAGCGCAGCAGGTGCTCGCGCGTCAGCATCGGCTCGATGTGCACGAGCGCCATCACGTCCTGCAGCTGGTCGCGGAAGCCGAAGGCGCCGCCCGATTGGTAGTAGCCGCTCCTCGCCCAGACGCGGCAGGCGAGCGTCTGGTAGGCGAGCCATCCGTTGGCGAGCACGTCGAGCGCCGGCTCGGGGGTCGCGACCTGCACGGCGCCGAGCGTGTGGGTCCAGTAGCGGTGCACGACCTCGAGTGCCTCGCGCGCACCGCTGGCGCCGCGGAAGCGGTCGATCAGCCGGTGGCCTTCGTCGGCGTCGCGCGCCACGCCGAGCCGGAACACCACCTCGCGTTCCTGGCCTTCGGCCAGCTCGAACGGGACCTGGATCGCCGCGCAGGGATCGAAGCCCGCGCCGCTGCGGCCGGCGAGCCGGAGCTGGCGCATCGCCGCCGGTCGGCGCAGCGTGCCGTTGCGTCCGACGAATTCCGTGCGGTCGCACGTCCACGACTGGAACGACTCGCCGGTGTGCAGGAACGCGACGTACGACGAGAATTCGGCCGCGAACCGGTTGCGCGCGAGCAGCGCGCCGCTGTGCGCATCGATCGCGGTCGAGACGTGCATCGCCGATTTCGATCGATGGTCGCCGAGCACCCATTCCACGTACGCGGTGGCCGAGAGCTTGCGCGGCCGCCCCGACCGGTTGCGCAGTCGCAGCACCGAGAATTTCACCGCCGCGTCGAGCGCGACGTAGACGGTGAGCTCCGAGTCGATGCCCGAGACGCTGCGTTCGAAGACGCTGTAGCCGAAGCCGTGGCGCGCCGTGCACGAGGCGGCGCCGTCGCCGGGCAGCGCGACCGGCGACCAGTACGCGCCGGTCTCCTCGTCGCGCAGGTAGAAGGTCTCGCCGCTGGGGTCGACCAGCGGATCGTTGTGCCACGGCGTGAGCCGATACTCGTGCGCGTTCTCGAACCAGGTGTAGGCGCTGCCGCTCTCGCTGACGACGGTGCCGAAGCCCGGGTTGGCGATGACGTTCGCCCACGGCGCCGGAGTCGGCTCGTCCCGGTCGACGATGACGTATTCGCGCGCATCGCGGGTGAAGCCGCCGAGGTCGTTGTAGAAGAGCAGCTCGGGCGGCTCGCGCCTCGGCTCGGCGTCCTCGGCTTCACCTACCGTCGGCCGGCCGCTCGGCACCAGGGGCGCGACGCGGCGCTCGATCGGCGTGCGGCGCGACAGCTGTTCGGCCAGCGAGCCGCGCGAGCCGACGAGGATCGCCCGCGCGATCGACTGCATCAGGATGCGGTCCTCGCGCGGGATCTGGCTCGTGTAGCGCACGAAGATGCCGCCGGGGCGGTCGATCACGTGGGAGTCGACGCCGACCGGGATCAGTCCGAGGATCGTCTCCTGCAGCTGCTGGCGGTAGACGTCCGCCTCGTCGTTCCAGACGACGAGGTCGACCGACAGTCCCTTCAGCCGCCAGTATGCGTGCGCCTGCACGACGTCGCGTATCAGCGGCAGGTGCGCGTTCTCGGAGACGACGACGAGCACGATCGGCAGGTCTCCGGAGATGCCGTAGCCCCACAGATCGGCCTGCCCGCGCCGGTTGCGCAGCAGCACCGACGATTCCGCACGCAGGGCCGGATTCGCGTAGATGATCGAGCTCGCCAGCCGGGCGTACAGCTTCGCCTCGACCTCGGTCGCGCCGAGCTGGCGCATCACGACCTGGCTGTGGCTCCACGCCAGCTTGAACACGCGGTCGGTGAGCCGCCGATCGGCGTACTTCTCCACCAGCGCGACGCAGGCGTCGCGGCTCCAGGCGATTCCGGTGACGAGGTCGATCGTGGCGGATTCGTCGGCGTCCAGGGTGACGGTACCGCGGCTCGACGCGATGGGATCGAGCACCGACCCGCTGCAGCCCGACAGCGGACCCGGCGCGCGCATCGCGTCGGGCGAGGTCAGTCCGTTGCCGCGGCCGACGAAGCGCGCGCGATCGGTCTCGTGCGAGACCGGCCCGGCGCGCACGGCGTGCACCGCCATCAGGTGGCAGGTCCATGGCGTCTGCTCGTCGGGCGAACGCGGCCGGCGCGTGCACAGGATCGCCGACGGCGTCTCGAGGAGCTCGGTCTGGACGAACAGGTTGCTGAACGCCGGATGCATCGCGTCGGCGGCCGGCGGGGCGAGCACGACCTCGGCGTAGGTGGTCAGCTCGATCGTGCGGCGCCGGCGCGAGCGGTTGGTCACGGTCACGCGGCGCAGCTCGATGTCGTCCTCCGGCGAGACGACGATCTCGGTGTGCGTCTCGATGCCCGGGTCGTTTGGCGAGACGCGGTCGCGTCGGCGGAACTCCGCACGCCCTTCGGAGAAGATCGCCTCGTAGTGCTCGGCGGGGCGCAGGCTCGGCTGCAGCGCGGTCGACCAGAAAGTCTCCGACGCGACGTCGCGCACGTAGCAGAACGATCCCCAGTGATCGCGCGTCGAATCCTCCTGCCAGCGGGTGACGGCCAGTTCGTTCCAGCGGCTGTATCCCCCGCCGGCCTGCGTCACCATCAGGTGATAGCGGCCGTTCGAGAGCAGCTGCACTTGCGGCGGCGAGCCGTGCACGTCGGTGATGACGTGGATCGGCATCTCGCTGGGCGCGAAGCCGAGCTGCGACTCGGGCGAGGTCGTCGTGTGGCGATGGTAGGCGGGCACCTTCGGCACCCGTTCCTGCAGCAGCAGCAGCGCGCCGCGCAGGCCGGGGTCCGACGCGAAGCGGCGCTGCATCGGCTGCCCGTGCAGCAGCGAGACGAGCGACAGCAGGCTCATGCCCGCGTGATGCGCCATGAACGATCGCACGACGGTCTGCGTCTCGCCGGGCGGCACGCGCGAAGCGGTGAAGTCGACCGCCTCGTACAGGCCGAAGGCGCCTGCCAGTCCCTGGCTCCAGAGCCGCTGCAGGTTGCGCACCGCGGCGTGCGGATCGACGAGCAGCGCGAGCGCGCTCGCGTAGGGTGCGACGACGAGGTCGGCAGCGAGCCCGCGCTTCAGCCCCAGCCCCGGAACGCCGAACGCGCGGTACTGGTAGTTGGACTCGGTATCGACCGCGTTGTAGCCTGATTCGGAGATGCCCCAGGGCACGCCTCGCTGGCGCCCGTACTCGATCTGGCGCGCGACGGCCGCCTTGCAGGTCTGGTCGAGCAGGCTGTTCTCGTACAGCGGCATCACCAGCAGCGGCATCAGGTACTCGAACATCGAGCCGCTCCACGACACCAGCACCGGCTGGCCGGAAACGCGCGCGAGCAGCCGTCCCAGCGCGAACCAGTGCTCGGTCGGCAGGCGGCCCTGCGCGATCGCCACGAAGCTCGCCAGCCGCGCCTCGGACGCGAGCAGGTCGTAGAAGCTCGCGTCGA
>DATGRE010000028.1:0-18404 GCA_035303885.1 Zeimonas sp.
CGGGGACGTCTGCCTAGGCATGCGCGGAGAACGCGACGGGCGGGGCGGCGCGGCGCGCTCGCACGGCGGCACGCCGCACGGACGCCGATGCGAGTCCGCGCGATCAGCCTGTAGCGTCTTCGGGCGCGAGCGCCCGGGCGAGCGCGGCATCGAAGCTCGCGGCGAGCGCCGCCGCGAAGCGCTCGTGCGCTTCGTCGGGTGCATCCACGGTGGCGCCACGCGCGCCGAGCGCGGCGCAATCGGTGGTGCGGCGCGTGAGCGCATCCAGGTCTTCGGAGCGATCGAGCGCTTCGCACAACACCGGCCACGGCGGCCGCCGCATCAGCGTACCGGCGACGAGCGCGATGCCGTTCGCCCTCCGCTGCTGCGCGAGCCCGCACAGCTTGCGCCCCTCGTCGTCGACCAGCTCCCACGGCGACAGCGCCCCGAAGCACGCCCACGGCAGCGGCGCCGTTCCGGCCGGGCCCGCGTCGCCTTCGCGCAGCGCCTGCGGCTGCAGCAGGCGCGTCTCGACGCCGAAGCGGCGCAGCACCCGGGCGTGCAGCTCCCCGAGCCATCGATAGCTGTCGACGAGCGCACCCTCGGCGAGCCGGTGCCGAACCGGCAGAACGACCGTGACCGACACCATCCACGGCCCGACGAGCACCGCCCCACCACCCGAGGCGCGCACCAGCACCGGCAGCGAGCTCCCCGCCCGCACCGCCACCGCTTCGCGCAACCGTCGCTGCGACAGCCCGAGCACGATCGCCGGCGTCCGATAGCGCCAGACGCGCCAGCACGGCCGCCTCACCGGTTCGGCCAGCGCTTCGCGGATCCAATCCTGCTCGTCGGCCGCGCTCGCCTGCACCTGCATCGGCCGGGCTCAGCGTCCCTCGCGCAGCAGGCCGATCGCCACCCCGCGGCCGAAGGTCGAGCCCGCGTCGACGACGATCCGCTCGAGGACGCCGTCGGCCGGTGCCGGAATCTCGATGCTCGTCTTGACGAGGACGACGACGGCCAGCGGCGTGCCGGCCGTCACCCGCTCGCCCTCGGCGACGAGCCAGCGATCGACGAGCGCTTCGGTGCCCGGTTCGACGTCCTTCCAGGCGGCATCGTCGAGGCCGATCTCGATCATGCGACCGCCGTCTGCGGCATCGACGTCGAGCACAGCGTTCGTGCCGTCTGCACGATCGATTCGGCCTGGGGAATGACGGCCTGCTCGAGCGGCCGGCTGTACGGGATCGGCACGTCGGGAACGGCCAGGCGACGCACGGGCGCGCGAAGCTGGATGCGATCGAGGTTCTCGGCGACGATCGCCGCGATCTCGCCGCTCAGGCCGAAGCTGAGGTAGTCCTCGTCGACGACGAGAAGCCGCCCGGTCTTCGACACGGAGTCGAGCACCGTCTGGCGATCGAGCGGCACCAGCGTGCGCAGGTCGAGCACCTCGGCCTCGATGCCTTCGCCCGCGAGCTCGTCCGCCGCGAGCACCGCCTTGTGCACCATCTGGCTCAACGTGACGATCGTGAGGTCGCTACCCTCGCGAACGACGCTGGCCACACCGAAGGGCAGCGCGTAGGGCTCCTGCGGCACCTCGCGCGTGCTCCCTTCGAAATACGCCATCCACGGCAGTCCCATGATTCCCTTGTGGAACATGAAGAGCACCGGATTGTCGTCGCGGATCGACTGGATCATCAGCCCCTTGGCGTCGTACGCGTTCGAGGGCACGACCACCTTGAGGCCGGGCAGGTGCGCGAACGTGGCATACAGGCACTGCGAGTGCTGCGCGGCATCGCTGTAGCCCCCGCCGATCGCCGTCGTCACTACCACCGGCAGGCGGATGTTTCCGCCGGCCATGTAGGTGTTCTTGGCCAGGTGGTTGTAGATCTGGTCCATGCAGACGCCGAAGAAATCGACGAACATCAGCTCGGCGATCGGGCGCATGCCGGCCGCGGCCGCGCCGGTGGCCGCGCCGATGAACGCGGTCTCGGAGATCGGTGTGTCCATGATGCGCTCGGGCCCGAAGCGGTCGAGCAAACCGCCGGTGGCGCCGAAAATGCCGCCGTAGCGGCCGATGTCCTCACCCATGATGAAGACCGTCGGGTCGCGCTCCATCTCCTGCGCGATCGCCTCGGAGATCGCCTGCGCCATCGTCAGCGTGCGGGATTCGCTCATGATCGACCTCCTTTAGGCGACGAACACATCGGCCAGCGCGTCGGCCGGCTTCGGATACTCGGCGGCACGGGCGAAAGCGAAGGCCTCGTCGACGCGCGCCTTCGCGCGCGCTTCCAGCCGCGCGCGCTCGTCGTCGCCCACCAGGCCCTCGGCCTTCAATTGCGAGGCCAGCCGCGGGATCGGATCGTCGGCACGCAGGCGCGCGACCTCGTCCTTCGGACGGTAGACCTCGGCGTCGCCCTGGAAGTGCCCGAAATAGCGGTCGGTGCGCACTTCGAGCAGCGTCGGCCCCTCGCCGCGACGGGCGCGCTCGACGGCCTCGCCCGCAGCCTCCCAGACCTCGATCGCGTCGTTGCGTCCCACGTGCACGCCCGGCATTCCGTAGGCGCTCGCGCGATCGGAGACGCGCGGAATCGACACGGCGCTCGATTTCGGCACCGAGATCGCCCACTGGTTGTCCTCGCAGACGAAGACGACGGGCAGCCGCCACAGCGCGGCGAGGTTCAGCGACTCGTGGAACGCGCCCTGGTTGGCGGCGCCTTCGCCGAAGAACGCCACCGCGACCCAATCGTGCCCGAGCTTCTTCGCGGCGAGCGCGGCGCCGCACGCCGGCGGCATGCTCGCGCCGATGATGCCGCTGCAGCTGAAGCGATGCGCGGGATCGAACAAGTGCATGTGGCCGCCCTTGCCCTTGCCGAGGCCGGCGGCCTTGCCGAACATCTCGGCCGTCATGCGATCGAGCGGCACGCCCTTGGCGATCGCGAAATGGTGCGGCCGGTGCGTACCGACCACCGTGTCTTCCTGCTTCAGGTGCGCGCACACGCCCACGGCGACCGGCTCCTGCCCGGCCGCCAGATGCATCTCGCCGGGGACCGGGCCCGAACCGATGTCGAAGGCGAGGCCCTTCTGGATCTTCGGCGGGAGCTTACCCTCGAGGTAGACGGCTGCCATCGTCTCCTCGTAATGGCGGATCTCCACCATCTTCTCGTACATCCACGGCAGCGCTTCGTCGCGGTTTCGCACGGTCGTCCTCCTTTTCCGGTAGGCCCGGATGGAACCGAATGTAACTCGTCGAACGATGCCGCCGCCCCCGCGACCGACCATTGACGCGGGTCAATCGGCGTGACCGGAAGGCGGGAAGGAAGCCCCCTTCCCTTCCCCCGGTTCTGCTTCCCTCAGGCGGAAACGCTGGGCAATCCCGCCAACGCCATCGCGAGCTCCTTCTCGTCGTACTGCTGATCGGTGAGCGAGCCCGAGTTGTAGGCCATGTACGCGGCCATGTCGAAGTGGCCGTGCCCGGACAGGTTGAAGAGGATCGTCTCCGAGCGTCCTTCGCGCTTGCAGCGCAGGGCCTCGTCGATCGCCGCCTTGACCGCGTGGTTCGCCTCGGGCGCGGGGACGATCCCTTCCGTGCGCGCGAACTGCACGCCGGCCGCGAAGCATTCGGTCTGATGATAGGCGACCGCCTCGATGAGCCCGAGATCGAGCAGGTGCGAGACGAGCGGGCCCATGCCGTGATAGCGCAGCCCGCCCGCGTGAAAGCCCGGCGGCGTGAACGTCGAGCCGAGCGTGTGCATCTTCACCAGCGGCGTCATGTGCCCGGTGTCGCCGAAGTCGTAGGCCAGCTTCCCTCGCGTGAGCGTCGGACAGGCCGCCGGCTCGACGGCGACGACGCGCGACTTCGCTCCGCCGCGCAGTGCCTGCCCGATGAACGGGAACACCAGTCCAGCGAAGTTCGATCCGCCGCCGGTGCAGCCGATGAGCACGTCGGGCCACGCGTCGGCCATCTGCATCTGCTCGATCGCCTCCTGGCCGACGACCGTCTGATGCAGCATCACGTGATTGAGCACCGATCCGAGCGCGTACTTGGTGTCTTCGTTCTTGGCGGCGACCTCGACGGCTTCCGAGATCGCGATGCCGAGGCTGCCCGGATGATCGGGCCGTTGCTCGAGCACGGCGCGTCCGTAGTCGGTTTCGTTCGAAGGCGACGGGACGCAGCGTGCACCGTAGGTCTCCATCAGCGCCCGCCGGTACGGCTTCTGGTCATACGAGACGCGCACCTGGAACACCGTGACGTCGATGCCGAACAGCGCGCCGGCGAAGGCGAGCGACGATCCCCACTGTCCGGCGCCGGTCTCGGTGGTGAGCCGGCGGATGCCGGCCTCGCGGTTGTAGAAGGCCTGCGCCACCGCGGTGTTCGGCTTGTGGCTGCCGGCGGGACTGACGCCTTCGTACTTGTAGAAGATCTTCGCGGGCGTTCCGAGCGCCTTCTCGAGACGGCGGGCGCGGAACAGCGGGCTCGGACGCCACAGGCGGTAGATGTCGCGCACCGGCTCCGGGATGTCGATCTCGCGCTCGGTGGACACCTCCTGCAGGATGAGCTCCATCGGGAACAGCGGCGCCAGGTCATCGGGCCCGATCGGCTGCTTCGTGCCCGGATGCAGCACGGGCGCGAGCGGCTTCGGCAGGTCGGCCTGGATGTTGTACCAGCGCTTCGGGATCCGGCTCTCGTCGAGCAGGAATTTGGTTTGGTCCCCCATCGACTCCTCCTGTTATGACGCCGAACTGGCGTTCGAATCGCAAAGGATAGCCGAGCGCCTCGGCGCCGCGATAGCCCGAAACGGCATCCGAAGAGCGCACCGGCGTAGAAAAAAGCGAGCCGGCCGGCGTCGACGGCCGTGCCTGGCGCGTCAGGCGCCCAGCAGCAGGACGATCGCCTGCGCGGCGATCCCCTCGGCGCGACCGACGAAACCGAGCCGCTCGCCGGTCTTGGCCTTCACGCTGACCTGTCCGGCGTCGACGCCGATCGCCGCCGCGACGTTGGCCGCCATGCGGCCGACGTGCGGTGCGAGCCGCGGCGCCTGCGCGATCACCGTCGAGTCGACGTTGGCCACGCGCCAGCCCGCTGCACGCACGCGCTGCGCGACCTCGCGCAGCAGCAGCATGCTGTCGGCGTCGCGCCAGCGCGGGTCGGTGTCGGGGAAATGCGAGCCGATGTCACCCAGCGCCGCCGCACCGAGCAGCGCGTCGGTGATCGCATGCAGCAGGACGTCGGCGTCGGAATGTCCGAGCGCGCCGCGCGAATGCCCGACGTCGACGCCGCCGATGCGCAGAGGGCGCCCGGGAACGAGCGCGTGGACGTCCCAGCCCTGGCCGACGCGGAAAGCCGGTGCCGGCGCGCTCATCGCCGCTCTCCGGGCGCCTCGGACCGCTCGCGCGCGGCGAGCACGAGGCGCATCAATGCCACGTCGCCGGCGCTGGTCACCTTGAAGTTCATGCGTTCTCCCTCGACGAGCAGCGGCGCGTGCCCCGCGCGCTCGATCGCCGAAGCCTCGTCGGTGACGTCGGCGTGCGCGGCGAGCGCATCGAGCAGCAGACGCAAGCGGAACATCTGCGGCGTCTGCGCGGCCCACAAGGACCGGCGGTCGAGCGTTTCGGCCACGACGTCGCGGGCGGCCGCGGCGCGCTTGACCGTGTCGCTCAACGGAAGGGCCAGCAATCCGCCGACCGGCGACGCGGCGAGCGCCGAGCGCAGGCGCTCGAGCGCGGCCGCGTCGAGTCCGGGGCGGGCCGCGTCGTGCACGAGCACCCAGTCGTCGGACGATGCCCGTTCGGCGAGCGCGCGCAGGCCGGCGAGCACCGTGTCGCGCCGCGTACCGCCCCCGTGCGCCAGCACCTCGACACGCGCGCGGCCCTGCAGCAGCGTCGCGGCCCGCCGATCCTCGGGCGCGACGACGACCAGGACGCGCTCGATCCACGGCACCGCGGTGAGCGCGTCGAGGCTCCACTCGAGCATCGTGCGCGAGCCGAACGCGAGGTACTGCTTCGGCAGCGGCGCACCGACGCGGGTGCCGCTGCCGGCGGCGGGGATCAGCGCGAAGTGGCGCGGCGCTTGCGGGACGCGATCGGACATCGAAGCGGAACGAGCCGTGTGCGGCGAAAAGATAGAATTCTAGGCTTGCGAACCGAGTCTTCGACGACCTCTCCCGCGACGATCCTGTCCAACGGGCCGCTCGGCGATCGCGCCGACGCACTCGGTTCGATCCCGGTACCGGCTCCGGGGCAGGTGCGCGCCCTTCCCCGCTGCCACGGCTCCGGCGACGCGCTGCTGCTCGCCGCACTCGCCGAGCGCGAGCGCGCGCGTGCGCCTCGCGCGGCCGATTCCCGGCCGGCCAGCGGCGAGGGCGCGACCGCGCACGGACGCGCACTGGCGATCATCACCGCCCGCCCCGGCGACGCCGTCCGCCTGGTGCAAGAGCTGCGCTGGTTCGCGCCGCGGCTGCGCGTTCTGCTGCTGCCCGATTGGGAGACGCTGCCCTACGACGCGTTCTCGCCGCACCAGGATCTCGTCTCCGAGCGCCTGTCGACGCTGTACGCGCTGCAACAGCACGATTGCGACGTCGTGCTCGCGCCGATCACCACCGCGCTGCAGCGGCTCGCGCCGGCGCGGTTCCTCGCTTCGCACACGTTCTTCTTCCACAAGGGCCAGCGCCTGGACGAAGCGCGCCTGCGCAGTCAGCTCGCCTTCGCCGGCTACGAGAACGTCACGCAGGTCGTGCGCCCCGGCGAATACGCGGTGCGCGGCGGGCTGATCGACCTCTTTCCGATGGGTTCGAACCTGCCGTACCGCATCGACCTGTTCGGCGACGAGATCGACTCGATCCGCACCTTCGATCCCGACACGCAGCGCAGCCTCTATCCGATCGACCGCGTGCGCCTGCTGCCGGGGCGCGAGTTCTCGCTCGACGAGGCGTCGCGCACGGCGTTCCGCGGACGGTGGCGCGAACGCTTCGAGGGCGATCCCTCGGCGAGCACGATCTACCGCGACGTCGGCAACGGCATCGCGCCGCCCGGCATCGAGTACTGGCTGCCGCTGTTCCACGAGCGCACCGCGACGCTGTTCGACTACCTGCCCGACGACGCGATCGTCGTCTCGCACGGCGACGTCGACGCGGCCGCGCGACGCTTCGCGCAGGAGGCCACCGAGCGCTACCGATTCCTGTCGCACGACCGCAGCCGCCCGCTGCTCGAACCCGCCGAGCTCTTTCTCGACAGCGAGACACTGTTCGCGCAGGCGAAGGGTTTCGGTCGCTGGTCGATCGCCGCGCCGGGCGAGGATGCCGACGGCACGGCGGCGTCGCAGGGCGAGGCGAAGCGTTCCGGGCGCGAACGATTCGCCGGCCCGCCACCCGAGGTCGCGATCGATCGGCGCGCCCCCGATCCGGTCGAGCGCACGCGTGCGTGGCTGGACACGCCCGGCACACGCAAGCTCATCGTCGCCGAGTCGCCCGGCCGGCGCGAGACGCTCGAGCAGCTGTTCGCGGAGAACGGGCTTCGACTGCCCGCGGTCGAGGACTGGAAGCGCTTCGTCGACGGCGATCTCGACGCCGCGATCGTCGTCGGGCCGATCTTCGACGGTTTCGACGCGCCGGCGATCGGCCTGTCGGTCGTCACCGAGACCGAGCTCTTTGCCGCCTCGCCCCGGCGCCGCCGGCGCGGACTGCGCGAGACGCAGACCGACGTCGACTCGATCATCCGCGACCTTTCCGAGCTGAAGGAAGGCGACCCGGTGGTGCACGCGCAGCACGGCATCGGCCGCTACCAGGGGCTGGTGACGATGGAGCTCGACGGCGAGCCCACCGAGTTCCTGCACCTGCGCTACGCGAAGGACGCGACGCTGTACGTGCCGGTCGCGCAGCTGCACGTCATCTCGCGCTACAGCGGCGCGGCGCCCGAGAACGCGCCGCTGCACGAGCTCGGCTCGGGCCAGTGGGAGAAGGCGCGCCGGCGCGCAGCCTCGAAGGCGCGCGACGCCGCCGCCGAGCTGCTGAACCTGTATGCGCGCCGGGCGGCGCGCGAAGGCCACGCCTTCGGCTTCCAGGCGAGCCAGTACGAGGCCTTCGCCGAAGGCTTTCCTTTCGACGAGACGCCGGACCAGCAGGCGGCGATCGACGCGGTGGTCGGCGACATGGTGTCGGGCAAGCCGATGGACCGTCTCGTCTGCGGCGACGTCGGCTTCGGCAAGACCGAGGTCGCGCTGCGTGCGGCATGGGTCGCCGTGGCCGACGGCAAGCAGGTGGCGGTGCTCGCGCCGACGACGCTGCTCGCCGAGCAGCATTTCCGCACCTTCAGCGACCGCTTCGCGGAGCTGCCCGTACGCATCGCGCAGCTGTCGCGCTTTCGCTCGAAAAAGGAAACGGGCGAAGCGATCGAAGGTCTGAAGTCCGGCGACGTCGACATCGCGATCGGCACGCACAAGCTGCTGTCGCCCGACGTGCGCTTCGCCCGGCTCGGACTCGTCATCATCGACGAGGAGCATCGCTTCGGCGTACGGCAGAAGGAGGCGCTGAAGGCGCTGCGTGCCGAAGTGGACGTGCTCACGCTCACCGCGACGCCGATTCCCCGCACGCTCGCGATGAGCCTGGAGGGCATCCGCGATTTCTCGGTGATCGCGACGGCGCCGCAGCGACGCCTGGCGATCAAGACCTTCGTACGCCGCGAGAGCTCGGGCACGATCCGCGAGGCGCTGATGCGCGAGCTGAAGCGTGGCGGACAGGCGTATTTCCTGCACAACGAGGTCGAGACGATCGAGAATCGGCGCGCGCGGCTTGCCGAGCTGGTGCCCGAGGCGCGCATCGGCGTCGCGCACGGCCAGATGCCCGAGCGCGAGCTCGAACGCGTGATGCGCGATTTCCTGCAGCAGCGCTACAACGTCCTGCTGTGCACGACGATCATCGAGACCGGCATCGACGTGCCGAGCGCGAACACGATCGTCATCCACCGCGCCGACCGCTTCGGCCTGGCGCAGCTGCACCAGCTGCGCGGCCGCGTCGGGCGCTCGCACCACCAGGCCTACGCGTACCTGCTGGTACCCGACGAGAAATCGATGACGCGCGACGCGGTCAAGCGGCTCGAGGCGATCCAGGCGCTCGAGGAGCTCGGCTCGGGCTTCTATCTCGCAATGCACGATCTGGAGATCCGCGGCGCGGGCGAGGTGCTCGGCGAAGCGCAATCGGGCGACATCCAGGAAGTCGGCTTCGCGCTGTACAGCGAGATGCTCGCCGAGGCGGTCGATGCGCTGCGCGCCGGACGCGAACCCGACCTGTCGGCGCCGCTCGCGGCAACGACCGAGATCGTGCTGCGCGCGCCCGCGCTGCTGCCCGAGGACTACGTCCCCGACGTGCACGAGCGGCTGTCGCTGTACAAGCGGATGGCCAACGGCACGTCCTTCGAGGCGCTCGACGCGCTGCGCGAGGAGCTCGTCGACCGCTTCGGCAAGCTGCCCGATGCCGCGCGCACGCTGCTCGAGACGCATCGGCTGCGCATCGCATCGCGCCCGCTCGGCATCGCGAAGATCGACGCCGCCGCCGACACGATCGTCGTGCAGTTCGTTCCCGACCCGCCGCTCGACGCCGCCGCGCTGATCCGCTTCATCCAGTCGCGTCGCGACGTCCGGCTCGCCGGTCCCGACCGGCTGCGCTTCACGATCGCCACCCCCGATCTCGCCGCACGCATCCAGCAGGTGCGCGCGATCGTCGACGCACTGGGCAAGCTCGCGCCGGACGCGAAGAACGACGTCTCGCGCGGGCGCGTCGCCGTCGCGCCGGCGGGTCCGGCACCGTCGCGCCACGGTCCGGCGGGAAGCGCCGGACGCGCCGACCGCGGGAAGGCGCAGCGGCGCGCGCATCGATGACGAAGCGACGACCGATGACGAACCGACGACTCGTCGTGCAGCACCCGCGGCTCGGCGACGATGCCGTCGCCGCCTGCACGCGCGCGGTCGGCCGCGAACCGACGCTGCGCCTGCCGCGGCTGGCAACTTGGGACGACGTATCGATCGACGGCGCGCACGCGACGCACCTCGCCGAGACCCTGCAGGTCGACGCCGAGGTCGTGCCGGCCGACGCGCGCCTCTCCGACTACCGCCTGCTCGCCTTCGACATGGACTCGACGCTGATCACGATCGAGTGCATCGACGAGATCGCCGACTACGCGGGCCGCAAGGCGGAGGTCGCGGCGATCACCGAGGCTGCGATGCGCGGCGAGATCGCCGATTACGACGAGAGCCTGCGCCGGCGCACCGAGCTGCTCGCCGGCCTTCCGGAATCGACGCTGCAGCGCGTCTACGACGAGCGGCTGCGCGTGACGCCCGGCGCCGAGACGCTGATCGCGGCGGCGAAGGACGCTTCGCTGCACGTGATGCTCGTCTCCGGTGGATTCACGTTCTTCACCGAGCGGCTGCGCGACCGGCTCGGGCTCGATTTCGCGTTCGCCAACACGCTCGAGGTGCGCGACGGAGTTCTCACCGGCCGCGTGCTCGGCGAGATCGTCAACGCCGACGGCAAGCGGCGCGCGCTCGAGCGCGCATGCGCGGTGATCGGCTGCGAGCCGCGCGAGGCGATCGTCGTCGGCGACGGCGCCAACGACCTGAAGATGATGTCGATCGCCGGGGTCTCCGTCGCGTATCACGCCAAGCCGTTGGTGCGCTCGGAGACGACGCACTCGATCAACCACTGCTGGCTCGACGCGATCCTGAACTGGTTCGACGACCAGTTGCCGCGCGCCGGCACCGACCCCGCGCGATGAGGGCGGCATGAGTGCGCCGCGCGCGACGCGCGTCGCACAGGCCGCGCTCGCGCCGCGCGGAACGATCGAAGCGCTCGCCGGCTTCTTCGCCCTGGCGCTGGCGATGGGCGTCGGCCGCTTCGCGTACACACCGATGCTGCCGCCGATGCTCGATCAGTCGAGCCTGTCGCTGTCCGGCGCCGGCTTCGTCGCTTCGGCGAACTTCGCGGGCTACCTGTTCGGCGCTTTGCTCGCCACGCGCTCGTACGTCGCACGCCGGCGCGTGCTGTGGCTGCGCGTCGGGCTCGCGGCGACCGTCCTGACGACCGCGGCGATGGCGATCGACGCCGGCGCATGGAGCTGGGCCTTCATCCGCTTCGTCGCCGGTGCGGCCAGCGCCTTCGTGCTCGTGTTCGCCTCCGCGGTCGTGTTCGCCGCCGCTGCGCGCGAGGGGCGACCGATGCTCGGCGCGCTGCTCTACGCGGGCGTGGGCCTGGGCATCGTCACCTCGACGATGCTGATCGACTTCGGCCGCGACGCCGGCTGGAGCTTCTCGCTGCTCTGGATCTCGTTGGCCGGACTCGCGCTGCTGTTCGCGCTCGCGCCCTGGCGCGAGCTCGACGCGCCGCCCCCGCCGCCCGCCCCGGCTCCCTCGCCGTCCTCGGCCGGCACGTCCATGCGCCGACGCGAGCTCGACCGGCTGGTCTGGTCGTACGGCTGCCTCGGCTTCGGCTACGTGATCACGGCGACGTTCGTCGTCGTCATCGCCCGCTCGCTGCCCGACGCCCGAAGCGTCGAATTCTGGACGTGGATGATCGTCGGGATCGTCGGCTCGCCGTCGAACTGGTTCTGGACGCGCATCGCGCAGCGCATCGGCGTGTACCGGGCGATCGTCGTCGCCTTCGTGCTCGAGGCGATCGGCGTCGCGCTCGTCGCCGTCGGCCAGCACGCGATCGCGCTCTACGTCGGCGCCGCGCTGCTCGGCGGGACCTTCATGGCGATCACGGCACTCGGCCTGGCACAGGCCCGATCGCTCGCGCCCGACCGCCCCGACGAGACGATCGCCCGGATGACGGTGGCATTCAGCACCGGCCAGATCATCGGACCGGCGATCGCCGGATGGATGGCCGACCGCAGCGGGTCCTTCGTCGCGCCGTCCTGGATCGCCGCCGCCGTGCTGCTCGTCGGAGCCGGCCTGGCGGCGGCTGCGTCGACGTCCACGAAGGCGACGGCGCCGCCGGGCGGATGACGAAGCGACGCGGCCCGGCATCGCCGGGCCGCGAGCGGAAGGCGCGCGGCGCGCCGGCCGAGCGGCGTGCGCTTCAGCGTGCCGCGTGGACGGGAACCGCGTACAGGTCGTGCTCGGCCGCGTCGACGATCCGCACCCGCAGCTCGCTCCCCGGCGCGCAGGCGCGCGCCTCGTCCTCGCCGGACAGCGAAACGTAGACGACCCCGTCGACCTCGGGCGCCTCGCCCGCCGACCGCGTCGCGGCGCGCCACCGCCCCGACGCACGATCGTGTTCGATGGCGTCCACCAGCACGTCGGTCTCGCTGCCGATGCGGCGTCGCAGCCGCTCGGCGCTCACCCTCGCCTGCACCTGCATCAGGCGCCGCCGACGCGCCTCGCGCACCTCGTCGGGCACCGGGTCGGCCAGTGCGTTGGCGGCCGCACCGTCGACCGGCGAATAGGCGAAGCAGCCGACCCGGTCGAGCTGCGCCTCTTCGACGAACGCGAGCAGGTGCTCGAACTCGGCCTCGGTCTCGCCGGGGAAGCCGACGATGAAGGTGCTGCGGATCGTGAGATCCGGACACAGCGCACGCCAGGTGTGGATGCGCTCGAGGTTCGTCTCGCCCGAAGCGGGCCGCTTCATCGCGCGCAGCACCCGCGGGTGCGAATGCTGGAACGGTACGTCGAGATACGGCAGCACGCGGCCTTCGGCCATCAGCGGCAGCACCTCGTCGACGTGCGGATAGGGGTAGACGTAATGCAGGCGCACCCGGACGTCGAGGCGCGCGAGCTCGCGCACCAGGTCGATCATGCGCGTGCGCACCGGGCGCCCGTCGACGAATCCGGTGCGGAAGCGCAGGTCCACGCCATAGGCGCTGGTGTCCTGCGAGATCACGAGGAGCTCGCGCACGCCCGCGTCGGCCAGTGCCCGCGCCTCGCGCACGACCTCGCCGATCGGCCGACTGACCAGATCGCCGCGCATCGACGGGATGATGCAGAAGGTGCAGCGGTGATTGCAGCCCTCGGAGATCTTCAGGTACGCGTAGTGCCGCGGCGTGAGCTTGATGCCGCCGGGCGGAACGAGGTCGACGAAAGGATCGTGCGGCGGCCTCGGCAGATGCGCGTGCACGTGGGCCATCACCTCGTCGGTCGCCTGCGGGCCGGTGACCGCGAGCACCCTGGGGTGCACGTCGGCGACGAAAGCCTTGCCCGAGGCGGTGCGCCGCGCGCCGAGGCATCCGGTGACGATCACTCGTCCGTTCTCGGCGAGCGCTTCGGCGATCGCGTCGAGCGACTCCCGTACCGCCTCGTCGATGAACCCGCAGGTGTTGACGATGACGAGATCCGAGCGTGCGTAGTCGCCGACGATCTCGTAGCCCTCCGCGCGCAGGCGCGTGAGGATGCGCTCGGAGTCCACCGTGGCTTTCGGGCAGCCGAGCGAAACGAAGCCGATGCTCGGGGCTCTTCGCGAACGGCGTCGCCGGGCCGCGCGCGGATCCACGTTCATCGGCAGGCGCAGGCGAAGACGCCGCCCGGCGGCGGAATCCTACTTCTTCTCGCCCTTCTCTCCCTTCTCGCCCCTCTCGCCCCGCTCGGCGGGAACCCCTGCGCTCGGCGGCATCGGGAACGGGAAGTTCTGGAACATGTTGCGCGTCTGCGCCTGCATCTGCTCCTGCATCTGCACGAACAGGTTCTTGCTCTGCTCGATGTAGTTGCCCATCATCGTCTGGATCATCGGCGTCTGCATCGACATGAACTGCGCCCACATCTCCGGATTGGGGATGCCCTTGTTGTCGTAGAAGGTCTTCGACTGCTCCTGCATCTTGTTCTGGATCTCGACGAACGCCTGCATCGTCTTCTCCAGGTACGCGCCCATCATCCCCTGCATCGCGTGTCCGTAGAAGCGGATGATCTGCGCGAGCATCGGCGAGGAGAAGAGCGGTGCGCCGCCCGCCTCCTCCTCGAGGATGATCTGCAGCAGGATGCTGCGCGTGAGATCCTCCCCGCTCTTGGCGTCGACCACCTTGAAGTTCTCGTTGCCGAGCACCAGCTGCTTGACGTCGGCCAGCGTGATGTACGCGCTCGTCTGCGTGTCGTACAGCCGGCGATTCGGGTACTTCTTGATCAATCGGGTGGCGTTCGCCATAGGGCTCTCCGGATCAACCCATGTGCAGGCCGCCGTTGCAGGAGAACTCCGCGCCGGTCGTGAAGCCTGCGTCGTCGCTGGCCAGCCAGCCGACGATCGATGCGATCTCCTCGGCCTTGCCGAGCCGGCGCACCGGGATCTGCTGGATGATCTTCTCGCGCACGTCCTCGCGCACCGCCATCACCATGTCGGTGGCGATGTAGCCGGGTGCGACCGTGTTCACCGTGACGCCCTTGCTCGCCACCTCGAGCGCCAGCGCCATCGTGAAGCCGTGCATCCCGGCTTTCGCGGCGGAATAGTTCGTTTGCCCGAACTGCCCCTTCTCGCCGTTCACCGACGAGATGTTGATGATGCGGCCCCAGCCGCGGTCGAGCATGCCGTCGATCACCTGCTTGGTCACGTTGAACAGCGAATTCAGGTTCGTGTCGATCACGGCGCGCCAGTCCTCGAGCGTCATCTTGCGAAAGACGCTGTCGCGCGTGATTCCGGCGTTGTTGACCAGGATGTCGATCGGCCCGATCTGCGCAGCCTTTTCGAAGGCCTCCCGCGTGGAGTCCCAGTCGGCGACGTTGCCCACCGACGCATGGAACTGGTAGCCGGCCGCCTTCTGCTCGTCGAGCCATTTCTGGTAGTCGCGGGTCGGCCCGCATCCGGCGATCACCGTGAAGCCCATGTCATGGAACTTTCGGCAGATCGCCGTTCCGATACCGCCCATGCCACCCGTCACATACGCGATCCTGCTCATGATGTGCTTCCTATGGTTGGCCCGCGGCCTCGAAGCGCGTCCACGGTCCGGGAGAACGGTCCGCTTCCCCGAATCCGCCGGGATCGGCTCACGCGGGCACGATGAGACTCCGACAGACGCCTAACCTGCCTTTTGCCGAACGTAGCGTCCGGGCGCGGGCTCGATCGGCACGTATACGTCGTTGCCCGGGCGCTTCGGTGCGGGCCGCGGCTCGCCCGCGAAGGCCGACAACCATTGCGCCCAGTCGGGCCACCAGCTCCCGGGCCGCTCGGTCGCCCGCGCGAACCATTCCTCGGCATCCTCGGGGAGATCCTCGCCGATCCAGTGGCTGCGCTTGCCCTTGGACGGCGGGTTGATCACGCCGGCGATGTGCCCGCTGGCACCGAGGACGAAGCGCAACGGACCCGACAGCAGCTGCGTCGACTCGTAGGCACCCTGCCAGGGCACGATGTGGTCCTCACGCGAGGCGTAGATGTACGTCGGGACGCCGATCTCGCCGACGTCGACCGGCACACCGAGGCAGATCAGCCGACCCGGCTCGCGCAACTCGTTCTGCAGGTACATGTGGCGCAGGTACCAGCAGTACATCGGCCCGGGGAGGTTCGTGCTGTCGGCGTTCCAGTACAGCAGGTCGAACGCCGGCGGCGCTTCGCCCTTCAGGTAGTTCGCGACGACGTAGTTCCAGACCAGGTCGTTCGGCCGCAGGTAATTGAAGGTGAGCGCGAGTTCGCGCCCCGGCATGATGCCACCCGAGCCGATCGTCGCCTCGCGGTACGCCACCTGATGCTCGTCGACGAAGACGCCGATCGAGCCGGGCCGCGAGAAATCGATGAACGACGTGAGCAGCGTCATCGATTCGATCCAGTCGTCACCGCGCGCGGCGAGCACCGCCGCCGCCGTGACGAGCAGCGTGCCGCCCACGCAGAAGCCGAGCGTGTTGATGTGCTCGACGCCGCTGATCTCGCGCACGACGCGCATCGGCTCGAGCACGCCGAGATGCAGGTAGTCGTCCCAGCCGAGGTGCCCCTGGTCGGCCTGCACGTTCTTCCACGAGATCATGAACACGGTGTGGCCCTGGCCCACCGTGTAGGCGACCAGCGAGTTCTCCGGCTGCAGGTCGAGGATGTAGAACTTGTTGATGCACGGCGGCACCATCAGCAGCGGACGGCTGCCCACCGTGTCGGTGCTCGGCGCGTACTGGATCAGCTGCACGAGCTCGTTCTCGAAGACGACCGAACCCGGCGTCGTGGCGACGTTGACGCCCACCTCGAACGCGGTCTCGTCCGTTTGCGAGATTCGCCCGCGCTGCAGATCGGACAGCAGGTGCCCGATCCCCGTGCGCAAGCTTTCGCCCTTCGTCTCGAGCACGCGGCGCTGCGCCTCGGGATTCGTGAGCAGGAAATTCGCCGGCGAGATCGCCGCGAGCCATTGCTGCGTGGCGAAGCGGATGCGCTCGCGCGTCTTCTCGTCGCCACCCTCCACCGATTCGGCGAGGCGCTTCATGAACTCCTCGTTGAGCAGGTACAGCGAGGCGGTCCACGCATACGGCCCCTGCCGCCAGGCGTCGCCGGAGAAGCGGCGATCCTTCGGCTCGGGGGCGGAAGGCGAGCGGACGAGTTCGCCGAGCCGGGCGAGATACTCGGACTGCAGTGTGGCCAGGCGATCGCCCGGGACGTGGATCGGCTTGCCCGCGGCGGGTGGGGCGAAAGCGAAAGCCGATTCGAACGCGCCGCGTTCGTCGTCGACGACGCGCTCATGCCGCGAGGCCGCAGCGGTGACGGGGGGACTCGCCCGCTTCGTCGCGCGCTTCGCGGTGCCACTGCCCACGGCCGCCTTCGCCGTGCCGCTGCCCGCGCGCTTCGCGGCGCCACCGCCCGCGCGCGTCGCGACACTCCCCTCCGAACGCTTCGCCGCGCCCCGGGCCGTGCGCTTCGCGGCGCTCGCCGCGACGCCTGCCGTCGGCCCGGCGGTTTTCTTCGAAGCACTACCGCGCGAAGCGCGGGTTGCAGCCGAAGCCGGGGCGCCGTCGCGTTTCACCGCCGCCTTCACGCCCGCCTTGCCGGAGCGGGCAGGAGCCGGCTTCTCGGCGGCGCGCTGCACGGATTTGTCGCCGGCCGTCGCGTCGATGCGCTTGGACCGCCTGGCGGGCGATTTCGATTCGCCGCCGGACGCGGCACTCGATTCGTTCCGCGCCGCACGGGGTGCACTGGGCATCGTCGTCTCTCTCTCGTTGTCGGCCGGACCTTCGCATTCATTCTGCACCGCGCCATGTTTTTGTCAACGCGAGGTCATCCAGACCATGCTGGCCATGCGACCGCAGCGACCGTCGCGTCGATACGAATAGAAGTCGCGGGCGTCGCGCACGGTGCAGCGCGCCACGCCGTCGACCCGATGCACGCCGACGCGTGCGAGCCGCTGGCGTGCGAGCCGGTGCAGATCGGCGAGCCACTTGCCCGGGCGCGCACCGGCGACGAACCCGGAAGCCGCGTCGGGGTCGACGTCGCAGAAGCGCTCGCGCACCTCGTCGCCGACCTCGAAGGCCTGCGGCCCGATCGCCGGGCCGAGCCACGCGAGGACCTCCGCATCGTCGGCGCAGAGCGCGCGCAGCGCCTCGACCGTCCGCTCGAGCACGCCCGCGCACAGCCCGCGCCACCCGGCGTGCGCCGCGCCCACCGCACGGCCTCTCGCATCGGCGAACAGCACCGGCAGGCAATCGGCGGTGAGCACCGCGAGCGCGACACCCGGGACGTCGGTCACCGATGCGTCGGCGCGCGGCTCGGCCGCCGCGCCGGTCCCGTCCGGGGCCGGCCGCCGCGACGCATCGACGGCGGGCGAAGCCGTGCCGACGATCGCATGCACGTCGACGCCGTGCACCTGCTCGAGCCACACCGGCATCGAACCGACGGCCCGCGCCACCCGGGCGCGATTGCGCGCGACCGCCTGCGGATCGTCGCCGCAGCGCGCACCCAGGTTCAGCCCGCCCGGGCGGCCGTCGACCAGCCCCCACGGGCCGGCACTCGTGCCGCCGCGGCGGGTCGTCGACCATGCGCGAACGTTCGGCGGCGCGGCCCAGCGCGGAACGATCGCTTCGAGCGCGATCTCGTGCGGGTGTGCGTGCCCGGCGTCGGCGTCCGACGTCATTCGCGCACCTCGATCGCGGCGACGTCGATGCCCGCCGTCGTGCACAGGGCGCGCAGGTCGTCGGGCAGCGGCGAGCGCCAGCACACCCGGCGACCGTCGGCGGGATGCCGCAACGCCAGACGCCAGGCATGCAGCGCCTGGCGCGGAAAACCCTCGAGCGCCGGTCCGCCATAGAGCGTGTCGCCTACCAGCGGATGACCGATCGAGCGCAGGTGCACGCGGATCTGGTGCGTGCGCCCCGACTCGAGCCGGCATTCCAGCAGGCTCACCTCCCGCGACGCCAGCCGTCCCACCGCGAGCCGCTCGTACCGGGTGCGCGCCGGCTTGCCGCGATCGGGGACGACCGCCATGCGGATGCGCGAGACCGGATCGCGGCCGATCGGTGCGTCGATCGTGCCGGCCGCGGGACAGCGTCCGACGACGAGCGC
>DATGRE010000029.1:0-3329 GCA_035303885.1 Zeimonas sp.
GCCACGTAGTGCTCGACGCGGCCCTCGTCGTCGGTCACCGCGGTGATGCTCAGCCACTCCGGGTAGAGCTCGCCGTTCTTGCGACGGTTCCACAGCTCGCCCTGCCAGTGCCGGTCGCGCTCGAGCGCCGCTTCCATCGCATCGTAGAAGGCGCGATCCTGGCGGCCCGAGCGCAGCAGGCTGCCCGGCGTGCGGCCGATCGCCTCGTGCGGCTCGTAGCCCGTGATCCTCGTGAAGGCGCGGTTCACGCGCAGGATCGCGCGGTTCGCATCGGTGATCGCGATCGCCTCGAGCGAATCGAAGGCGATCGCCGCGACGCGCAGATCGGCCTGCGCCCGGCGGCGCTCGGTGACGTCGCTGGCGACGTCGACGAATCCCGTGAGCCGCCCCGACGCGTCGCGCAGCGGCTGGACGTCGATCTCGAGCCAGCGCTCGCTGCCGTCGAGCGCGCGGCTCTGCAGCTGCAGGCGCGTGCCCTCGCCGCGCCCGATCGCCTCGCGCAACCGCTCGAGCGCGGGCCCATTCACATCCGGTTCGAACAGCAGCTCCTCGAGCGTACGCCCGATCGCCTGCCCGGCCTCGCGCCCCGTCACGCGCCGAAACGCATCGTTGACCCAGAAGATGCGACGGCTTTCGTCGGTGAGCACGACGACGTTCGTCGTGCGCTCGGCGACGAGCGCGAGCCGCTGCAGATCCTGCATGCGCTCGGCCAGCAGCGCGTATTGGCGCTGCACGCGTCGCGCCGCGGGCTCGGCCACGAAGACGGCCAGGACGAGCAGCACGACGAGCGTGAGCACCGAATGCAGGCGCGCCTGGCTGACGGCGGCGAGCTCGCGCTCGCGCAACAGCGTGGACAGGGAGTCGAGGAATCGTTGCGCCGCATCCAGCGCCGGGTCGGCCTGCGCCTGCACCGACGCGATGAAGCCCTGGCGCAGCCACGGATCGACGCCCTCGCCGTGCCGCACGAGCGCGCGTGCCGCGGTGAGGAGATTGTCGTGCGCGGCGATCCAGGCCGCCCAGGCCGCGTTCAGCTGCGGCGTGTCGGGCTGCAGCAGCAGGCGCTTGTCGCGCACCATCTCTTCGAGCCGCCTCGCATCCAGCTCGGCCCGCTCGAGCATGGCGTCGAGCTCGCGCAGGCCCTGGACGAGCGCGCCGTCGCCGCTCGGCAGCGTCGACGCGAGCCGTCCGATGCGCTGGCTGATCATCCGCTGGCGGGCGGCGAGCTCGGCGAGACGTGCGTCCTGCGCGCGGGCCCGCTCGGCGCTTTCGGCGAACCAGGCGTGCAGCGCCGCCTGGGCTCCGACGACGAGCAGCACGCCGTGCAGCGCGATGCGCACGCGACGGTGCGTATGCGCCCCGTCCGTCGCACGACGCCGCTCGCGTGGGCCCGCCCCGTCCGCCTCGCCCGCCTTCGCGGCATGGGCGCTGCGTGCGCGGATCGCGAGGCCGTAGGCCGCGAACGCCGCGAAGGCGGCGAGCACGAAGACGGGCGCGAGCAGGCTCTGGCCGGTGGCGAAGACGGAGGGACCGCTCGCCGGGAGCAGGAGCAGCGCCGCGATGAGCACGACGACGAAGGAACCCGCGCCGCGTCGGGGCGCCGGCTCCCGCAGCGGATCCGGCGCCGCCGATGGCGCATCCCGCTGCGGCCGTTCGGCGCGCGCGGCGAGGTCGACGGTCGGCGGCACCGGCTTCTGCTTCGCGAGAACCGACGATCAGAACGACTGCCAGTCGTCGTGCGCCGCCGGCCCGGCCGTACCGGCCGTGCCCGCCGCTGCGACCGGCTCCGGCGCCGCGGCCGGGCGCTCGGCCGCGCGCGGCTTGACCGATGCACGCTTGCGAATCGCCTCGATCGTCGAAGTCGCCGCGGCGGCCGCACTGCTCTGCAGCGCGAATCCCGTGGCCGAGCCGGCCGACGCACGCGCGGCACTCGCGGCCGCCGCCTCGCGCTCCAGCCGGAACACCGCCACCGCCTCGACGAGCCGCTGCGCCTGTTCCTTCAGGCTCTCGGCTGCCGCTGCGCTCTCCTCGACGAGCGCGGCGTTCTGCTGGGTGTTGTGATCCATCTGGGCGACCGCTTCGCCGACCTGCGTGACGCCGGCGCTCTGCTCGGCGCTCGCCGAGTTGATCTCGCCCATGATGTCGCTCACCCGCACGATCGACTGCACGACCTCGGTCATCGTCGCACCGGCCTTGTCGGCGAGCTCGGCGCCGTGGCCGATCTGGTCCACGCTGGCGGTGATCAGCTCCTTGATCTCCTTGGCCGCTTCGGCGCTGCGTTGGGCAAGCCCGCGCACCTCGCTCGCGACGACGGCGAAGCCGCGTCCCTGCTCGCCGGCGCGCGCCGCCTCGACGGCCGCGTTCAGCGCGAGGATGTTCGTCTGGAAGGCGATTCCGTCGATGACGCCGATGATGTCGGCGATGCGGCGCGAGCTGTCGTTGATGCCCTTCATCGTCTCGATCACCTCGCCGACGACCTCACCGCCCTGCGTCGCGACCGTGCTCGCGCCCTTGGCGAGCTGGTCGGCCAGGCGCGCGTTGTCGGCGTTCTGCTTGACGGTGGAGCTGAGCTGCTCCATCGAAGCGGCGGTCTCCTCGAGCGCCGACGCCTGTTCCTCGGTCCGGCTCGACAGGTCCATGTTCCCCTGCGCGATCTGCGTGCTCGCCAGCGCCACGCCCTCGGCATTGGCGCGCACCTCGCCGACGACGCGGCCGAGGCTCTCCTTCATCGTCTGCAGTGCGCGCAGGAGCTCGGCGACCTCGTCGCGGCCACGCGCGTCGATCTGCACGGTGAGATCGCCCTCGGCGACCGCGTTCGACGCGTGCACCGCGTGGGCCAGCGCGCGCGAGATGCCGCGAATCAGGAAGAAGCCGAACACCGCGGCGAACAGCACGCCGCAGACGATCGACGCGACCGACACGGCGCGGATCTGTCCGTAGCGCGCCACCGCGTCGTCGAACTCGCGCTGCGCGGCGTCGATCTGGTACTGCTTCAGCGTCTGGATGCCGGCGCCCACCGGCTCGTACAGCGGCCGGATCTGCTCCTCGACGACGCGCCGTGCCTCGTAGATGTCTCCGGCACGCAGTGCGGCCACCGCCGGACGCAGGCCCTCCTGCACGAAGCGCCCCCGGTTCACCGCGAAGGTCGACGCGAGCTCCTTCTCCGCGGTTTCGACGACCTGCGAGGAATACTCGTCCCACACGCGCGTGATGGCGTCGATGTTCTGCTCGACCTCCGCCGTGCTGCGCCGGATCGTCTCGGGGTCGGGAGTGACCAGCGCGACCGCGATCGCCAGGCGGTTGCGCAGCAGCCGCGCCTGGATCTCGGCGAT
>DATGRE010000030.1:0-13456 GCA_035303885.1 Zeimonas sp.
TCGGTGTTCGGCGGCGACTGGCCCACGCCCGACGGCACCGGCGTGCGCGACTACATCCACGTCGTCGACCTCGCGCGCGGGCACCTGGCGGCGCTGCGGCGCACGCTGTCGCATCCGGGCGCGTTCACGGTGAATCTCGGCACCGGGCGCGGATGCTCGGTGCTCGAGCTGGTGCGCGCCTTCGAGGCGGCGAGCGGGCGGCGCGTGCCGTATCGGATCGTCGCGCGGCGGCCCGGCGACGTCGCGCAGTGCTACGCCGATCCGACGCTCGCCGAGCGGCTGCTCGGCTGGCGCGCCGAGTACGGAATCGAGCGGATGTGCGCGGACGCCTGGCGCTGGCAGCAGGCGAATCCGCACGGCTACGAAGGCTGAGCGACCGGAGGCGCTTCCGGGAAGACGCTCAGAACTCGACGTTGTCGATCAGGCGCGTCGCACCGAGGCGAGCCGCGCCGAGCGCGACGAGCGACTGCGGGCGCGCGAGATCGCGCGCGCCGGGAACGGCGAGATCCTCGCGGCGGCGCACGACCAGGTAATCGGGCGTCCAGCCGCGTGCGCGCAGCGTGTCGAGCGCTTCGCGCTCGGCCGCCTCCAGTGCGAGGCGCACGGCATCGTCGTCGGCGTCTTTCGTGGCCGGCGCCTCGGCGATCTCGCGGGCGCGCCGGCCCAGCGCGAGCAGCGTCCGGTACAGCTGCGGCGCTTCCGCGCGCTCGCGCGCATCGAGGTATCCGTTGCGCGACGACATCGCCAGACCGTCGGCTTCGCGCTGCGTGTCGCCGGCCAGGATGCGGATCGGCAGGGCGAACTGCTCGACCATGCCGCGCACGACGAGCAGCTGCTGGTAGTCCTTGCGGCCGAAGACGGCGATCGCGGGCTGCACGCAGCCGAAGAGCTTCAGCACGACGGTGGCGACGCCTTCGAAGAAGCCCGGGCGAAAGGCCCCCTCGAGGATGTCACCGAGCCCCGGCGGCGTGGACACGCGGAAGACCTGCGGCACCGGGTAGAGCTCGCGCTCGTCGGGCGCGAAGAGGAGGTCGCAGCCCGCCGCCCGCAGCGCTTCGCTGTCGCGCTCGAAGGTGCGCGGATAGCGCGCGAAATCCTCGTTCGGGCCGAACTGCAGCCGGTTGACGAAGATGCTCGCGACGACCGGTTCGCCGTTGGCCTTCGCGATGCGCACCAGCGACAGATGCCCTTCGTGCAGGTTGCCCATCGTCGGCACGAACGCGGTGCGCCGCTGTCCGGCGAGCGCCTCGCGCAGCTCCGCGATGCTCGAGACGACGCGCATCGTCAGTCCCCGACGTTGAAGAAGCTGCGTCGGCCGCGCATCTCGACGAGCTGGCGCACGAGCATGTCGAAATCGTCGTCGCGATCGATCGGGTTCAGGTGCTCGGTGTTCACGATCAGCAGCGGCGCCGCGTCGTAGTGGTGGAAATAGCGACTGTACCCCTCGGCGAGCTCGCGCAAGTACGTCTCGGAGATCGCCGCCTCCATCTCGACGCCGCGCCGGCGCACGCGCTCGACGAGCGTGTCGGGCTGCGCCTGCAGGTAGATGACGAGGTCGGGCGCGGGGGCCTGCGGACGCAGGCTCTCGAAGATCTGCCGGTACAGCGCGAGCTCGTCGTCGGCGAGCGTGAGCCGCGCGAACAGCGGGTCCTTGTCGAGCAGGAAGTCGCCGACCGCCGATTGCGAGAACAGCTCCTGCTGCGCGAGATCGCGCAGCTGGTTCACGCGCTGGAACAGGAAGAACAGCTGCGTGGGCAGCGCGTAGCGACGCGCGTCGCGGTAGAAGCGCTCGAGGAACGGGTTCGCCGACGGATCCTCCAGCACGAGCTTCGCGCCGAAGCGCTCCGAGAGCCTGCGCGCGAGCGAGGTCTTGCCGGCACCGATGGGGCCTTCGACGACGATGTGACGATATTTCTCGAACGGGGAGGGTGAAGCGGCGGCCGAACTCATGAACGGAAGACGAAATAGACAGCGCCGACCAGGCACAGCGACGCCCAGAGATAGTCGAGCTTCAGCGGCTGCCCCATGTACAGCACGGCGAAGGGCGCGAATACGGTCAGCGTGACCGCTTCCTGCAGGATCTTCAGCTGCGGCAGCGTGAAGTGGCCGAAGCCGATGCGGTTCGCCGGCACCTGCAGCAGGTACTCGAAGAACGCGATGCTCCAGCTGAAGAGGGCGGCGATCCACCAGGGGCGCGACGCGAGATCCTTCAGATGCGCGTACCAAGCGATCGTCATGAAGACGTTCGACGCGACGAGCAGCGCGATCGTCTGCAGCGGAACGGGGAGTGTCGTCATCGCGGGGATCGGCTGCGTCACCGCCCGGTCGTGCGCGGGACGAACGGCACCGCCGATTCACGCTCGATGCGCTGGTCGGCGTGCGCCCGCAGCAGGGCCGCGACGCCTCCGCGTCCCGGCACCTCGAGCGAGGGGTCGAGCTCGGCCAGCGGCGCGAGCGCGAAGGCGCGTTCGTGCAGCCGCGGGTGGGGCAGCCGCAGCGACGCGGTGTCGATGTGCAGCGTCCGGCCGTCGTCGTCGAGGGCGAGCAGGAAGTCGAGATCGATCGGCCGCGGTGCGTTGGCGAAGGCGCGCGTGCGTCCAAGGGCGGCCTCGATGCGCAACAGCGCGTCGAGCAGCGGCTGCGGCGCGCAGCGTGCGTGCAGCTCGGCTGCGGCGTTGCGATAGTCGGGGCCCGGCGCGTCGATCGGCGCGCTGCGGTACAGCGAGGAGACGCGCCGGACGTCGATCGCGTCGAGCGCGTCCAGACGGCGCAGCGCCTCGGCGAAGGCGGTCGCCGGATCGCCGAGATTCGCGCCGAGGCCGATCCAGGCGCGCATGTCAACGGGCTCGTGTCGGACCGGGCGCCCGCGGGACGCGCGCACCGCTCACGCCGACGGCTCGTCGCGGACGGCGTGCGCGTCGACCGCGGGCACGGCCTCGTGCGGGGCGAGCGGTTCCTGCGGCGCGGCGCCTTCTGCCCCCGCCGCCTTCGACGTGGCGCGCCGGCGGCTGCGCCGCTTGCGCTTCTTCGTCGTGCCCCCGGAGGGCGTTTGCTCGAGCATCGCCTGCCGTCCGGGTGCGTCGGCCTGCGCGAAGTCGTGCCACCATTCGCCGAGCTCGGCCGGCACTTCGCCGGACTCGCAGCGAAGCATGAGGAAGTCCCAACCCGCGCGAAAACGCGGGTGCGCGACGAGCGCGTGCGCCGAGCGGCCGCTGCGCCGCTCGAAGCGCGGCTGCATCATCCAGATCTCGCGCATGTCGGCGATGAAGCGGCGCTGGATCGCCAGCCGCTCGGCCTGCTCGTCGAGCACCGATTCGATTGCCGCGGCGAGCGCCGGGATCGTGTGCTCGCCGCGCTCGACGGCCGCCTGCCAGCGCACGCGCACCGGCTGCCACAGCAGCGCGGCGAAGAGGAATCCCGGCGAGACGCTCTTGTCGGCGAGCACGCGGGCGTCGGTGGCGGCGAGCGCGGCGCGCACGAAGCGCTCGTCGTCGGGCTGCTCGAGGATCACGTCGAGCATCGGCAGCAACCCGTGATGCAGGCCCTGGCGACGCAGCTCCTGCAGGCAGGCCATCGCGTTGCCCGACAGCAGCAGCTTGAGCATCTCGTCGAACAGGCGCGCCGCCGGGACGTTGTGCAGCAGGTCCTTCAGCTCGCGGATCGGCTGCTGCGTCTTCGGTTCGACCTCGAAGCCGAGCTTGGCGGCGAAGCGCGCCACGCGCAGCATTCGCACCGGATCCTCGCGATAGCGGGTGGCCGGGTCGCCGATCATGCGCAGCGTGCGCCGCTGCATGTCCTTCACGCCGTCGTGATAGTCGAGCAGCGTGTCCGACACCGGGTCGTAGTACAGCGCGTTGATCGTGAAGTCGCGCCGTGCGGCGTCTTCCGCCTGCGTGCCCCAGACGTTGTCGCGCAGCACGCGGCCGTGCTCGTCGGTCTCGGCCGCCGGCTGCATCGAGCGGAACGTCGACACCTCGATCGTGTCGCGCCCGTGCAGCACGTGCACGATCTGGAAGCGGCGCCCGATGATGCGCGAGCGGCGGAACAGCTTGCGCACCTGCTCGGGCGTGGCGTCGGTGGCGACGTCGAAGTCCTTCGGCCGCAGACCGAGCAGCAGGTCGCGCACGCCGCCGCCGACGATCCAGGCCTGGAAGCCGGCCTGCTGCAGGGTCTCGCAGGTGCGGATCGCCGCCTGCGAGACGTCGGCCAGCGGCAATCCCTGCTCGGTACCGCGGTACCGCTTCGGGCGTTTGCGCACCGGGGAGCGTTTCGTCCTGGCGAGCATTCGGTCGATCAGCTGGCGGATCATTCGAACAGGCGCAGCGTGCGCCAGCCGCGTTGGTGTGCGAGCGCGGCCAGCCGGGCATCGGGGTTCGTCGCGACCGGATCGGTGACGCGTTCGAGCAGCGGCAGGTCGTTGATCGAATCGCTGTAGAAATGCGAGCGTTCGAAGGCGTCCCAGCTGCAGCCGAGCTCCGCCAGCCATTCGGCGGTGCGTTGCACCTTGCCCTCGCGGAACGACGGCGTGCCCTGCGGCCTTCCCGTGTAGCGCCCGTCGATTCGTTCGACGCGCGTGGCGATCAGGTGCTCGATGCCGAACTCGGCGGCGATCGGACGCGTGACGAACTCGTTGGTGGCGGTGACGATCGCGCACAGGTCGCCGCGCGCGTGGTGGCGGTCGACGAGCGCGCGGGCGCGCGCGTCGATGCGGGGCCGGATCACCTCCTCGAGGAAGCGTTCGCGCCACGCGTCGAGGGTCTCGACCGGATGCGCGGCGAGCGGCGCGAGCTGGAAGTTGAGGAACTCGGCGATGTCGAGCGTGCCCATCTGGTACTGCTCGAAGAAGACGTCGTTGCGCCGGTCGTACTCCTCGGCATCGACGACGCCGAGCCGGATCAGGAAGCGCGCCCACTCGTAGTCGCTGTCGATCGGCAGCAGCGTGTAGTCGAGATCGAACAGCGCGAGCTCGACGCGCGCGCGTGCCGCCACGCCGGGCTGCGCGGGCGCGGGGCGGATCGACGCGGAGTCGGTGGGAACGGCGGGCGCGCGCGCGGCTTCGGGCGGCACGCGGTCGCGGGCGGAACTGGGCGTCACGGTGCGCATTATGAAGGCAGCGGCTCGCGTCCTTCGCCGTCGGCCGCCGGCGCGCCCTGCGTTCCCGCCTCGGCGAGCCATTCGCGCAGCAGCGGCAGCGTGATCGCGCGCCGCTGTTCGAACGCTCGCCGGTCGAGCGCGTCGAAGGTGCGCAGCAGCGCCCGGATGTCGCGCGAAGTGTGTGCGATCAGCCACGGGATGACGTCGGGCGCGGTCGCCACGCCGCGCTCGCGTGCGACGCGTTCGAGCGCGGCGGCCTTCTCGTCGTCGCTGAGCAGGTGCAGGCGAAAGACCAGCCCGGAGCCGAGCCGCGTGCGCAGCTCGTCGCGCAGCGGCAGCGCGAGCGGCGGCTGCGCGCCGGTGGCGACGAGGACGCTGGCCGGCTGCGCGCGCATCCGGTTCACCAGGTGGAAGAGCAGCGACTGGCGCGCGGCGTCGAGCCGCTCGACGTCGAGCACCGCCACGATGCGGGCGCGTTCGGCCGCGTCGGCGAGCAGCGCCTCGAAGGCGGCGGCGGGGGCATCGGGCGTGAGTGCGCGTGCGGCGCCCGCGCTGGCGAGCGCCAGGTGCGTCTTGCCGCAGCCCGGCTCGCCCCAGAGGTAGACCAGCGGGACGTCGCCGCGTCGGCCGTCGCGTAACGCGCGCAGGCAGGCGAGGGCCTCGGCGTTGCGGCCGGCCACGAAATTCTCCAGCGTCGGGGCTTCGACGCGATGCAGGTCGAGCGCGATCTGTTGCATCGGGTGCGGATGCGGGTACGGGAGGCGGCGCGCGGGCGAGCGGCTACAATCGCCCGAACCGGTCGCGGGCCGCGCGGCAGCGTGTGCGGTTCGTCATTCTATCGGGCGCCGCCGATCCGGCGCGCCGTGCACGAGCCGAATTCTCATGGGTTCTCCGAAGGCCACCTCGCCGCTCTCCTACCGTGATGCCGGCGTCGACATCGACGCGGGCGATGCGCTGGTCCGGCGCATCGCCCCGCTCGCCCGGCGCACGATGCGCGAGGGCGTGCTCGGCGGCATCGGCGGCTTCGGCGCGCTGTTCGAAGTCCCGAAGCGCTACCGCTCGCCGGTGCTCGTCTCGGGTACCGACGGCGTGGGCACCAAGCTCCGGCTCGCTTTCGCGCTCGACGGGCACGACACCGTCGGCATCGACCTCGTCGCGATGAGCGTCAACGACATCCTCGTGCAGGGTGCCGAGCCGCTGTTCTTCCTCGACTACTTCGCCTGCGGCCGGCTCGACGTCGACGTCGCCGCCCGCGTCGTCGGGGGCATCGCGCACGGCTGCGAGCAGGCCGGCTGCGCGCTGATCGGGGGCGAGACGGCCGAGATGCCCGACATGTATCCCGAGGGCGAATACGACCTCGCGGGCTTCGCTGTCGGCGTCGTCGAGAAGGACCGCCTGATCGACGGATCGGCGATTCGCCCCGGCGATGCGCTGCTCGGGCTCGCCTCGAGCGGCGCACATTCGAACGGCTACTCGCTGATCCGCCGCGTGATCGAGCGCACCTGGGGCGCGATCGACGCGCCCGAGCTGCAGGACGACTTCCACGGCGTGCGCTTCGCCGACGCCGTGCTCGCACCCACGCGCATCTACGTGCGGTCGGTGCTCGGGCTGATCGCGCAGCTGCCGGTGAAGGGCATCGCACACATCACCGGCGGCGGGCTGATCGAGAACGTGCCGCGCGTGCTTCCGGCCGGCGTGCGGGCGGTGCTGCATCGAGACGCGTGGACGCGCCCGCCGCTGTTCGACTGGCTGGAGCGCAACGGCGCGATCGATCCGCACGAGATGCATCGCGTCTTCAATTGCGGCATCGGGATGGTCGTCGTCGTCGAAGCGTCCGATGCCGAGCGTGCGTCCCGCCTGCTGCGCGAGGCCGGCGAAACGGTGTTCCGCATCGGCGAGATCGTCGAACGCGAGGACGGCGCCGCGCCTGCCGCGGTCGTCTGACCGGTGCCTCCGCGGCTGGCGACGCGCCTCGCGCATCGGGCGCGCCGTTCGGCCCTGTACGGCGGGCGTGCCGCGCTCGTCTCGATGCTCGTGCTCGTCGCCCTCGCCACGGCGCTGCCGGCGCGCGCCGCGAACTACGAGCTGCAGGTCGAGGCGCTGCCCGAGCTCGTCGAGCCGATCCGCACCCGCACGCTGGTGGGTCGATGGATCGGCGACGCGGGTTTCGATCCGGCGCAGATGCCGCTGTTCCTCGAGCGGGCGAAGACCGAAGCCGAGGCGATCGCGCAGGCGGCGGGATTCTTCTCGGCGCAGGTGCAGGTCGAGTACGAGCCGGAACAGCGCGAGCGGCTGCCGGTGGTGCGGATCGTCGTCGACGCCGGTGCACGCACGACGGTCAACCGGCTCGATTTCGTGCTCGACGGCCCACCCTCGGCGCAGGCGCTGGGCGAGCGGCTGCGCGCGCGCTGGCCGCTGCCCGAGGGCAGCTTCTTTCGCAGCGCGGAGTGGCAGTCGGGCAAGCGGTTGCTGGTCGATGCGCTGCAGCAGCGCGGATACGTGCGCGCAGAGGTGGTCGAGAGCGAGGCGCGCATCGATCCGGAGCGCACCACCGCCGCGCTCACCGTGCACGTGCGAAGCGGACCGCGGCTCGATTTCGGGCCGATGACCATCGAGGGCCTGTCGCGCTACGACGAGGAGATCGTGCGCGCGCTCGCGCCGTGGGAGGACGAGGCGCGGCGGCCCTACGATTTCGACGACCTGCTCGCGTTCCAGGCGCGGCTGCGCACGTCCGCGTATTTCGCCTCGGCGGAGGTCCTGCCCGACTTCGCCGCCGTGCTCGCCGACCCGCAGCGCACGACGGTGCCGCTGCGCGTGATGGTCACCGAGCTGCCTACGCAACGCGTCACCGTCGGCGTGGGCGTGAGCTCGGACGAGGGCGCGCGCGCGTTGCTCGGCTACGAGCACCGGAACATCCTGGGCAAGGGCTGGCAGCTCGAGTCGGGCCTGCTGGTGCAGAGCGTGCGCCGCCGTGCCTTCGCCAGCCTGCGCACGCCGGAGAAGTCGAGCGGGCACTATTACCAGGGAGGCGTGCGGATCGAGCGCTTCGACGTGCAGGGCGAGCGCACCGACAAGCAGACCGCCTTCATCGGCGAGGGCAAGCGAAGCGACGACGCCGACCGCTTCCTGTCGCTGCAGTACCAGACGGAGGATCGTAGCGTGCGCGGGCTCGGTGAGGTCGGATCGTCGCGCGCCCTCACGCTCGGCTACACCTGGAGCACCCGCCGGCTCGATTCGTCGCTCGATCCGCGGCGCGGCTACACGATCAGCGCACAGCTCTCCGGCGCCTCGCAGGCGCTGCTGAGCGACCGCAGCTTCGTGCGCGTGCACACCCGCGCGATGCGATTCTGGCCGATGTCCGACGGCTCGCCGCTCGAAGGAGGGCTGCTGATCGGGCTGATCGAATTCGGGCAGGTGTTCGCGTCCGGCCGCGACGGCATCCCTTCGGAGAACCTGTTCCGCACGGGCGGTGCGACCACGGTGCGCGGGTACGACTTTCTGTCGCTCGGCGTGCGCGAGGGCCGCGCGGTCGTCGGCGGACGGGTGCTCGCGCTCGGCAGCCTCGAGTACCAGCACCCGGTGCGCCGTGACTGGTACGCCGCGGGCTTCGTCGACGTGGGCGATGCGGCGGACACCTGGGACCGCTACCACGCGGTCGCCGGGTACGGCGTCGGCCTGCGCTGGCGATCGCCGGTCGGACCGGTGAACGTCGATCTCGCCTACGGGGAGGCGGTCCGCGACTGGCGCGTGCATTTCACGGTCGGATACGCCTTCTGATGGGCGGCGCGACGATGCTGCGCTGGAGCCTTCGGGTGCTCGCGGTGCTGTTGGCGCTGGTGCTGGTCGCGGCGGCCGTCGGCGTGTGGTGGGTCGGACAGACGGGCTCGTTCCTGCGCTGGTCGCTCGCCCGCGCCGAAGCCGCCACCGGCGGCGCACTGCAGGCGGGCGTGGTGCGCGGCACGCTGCTCGGCGGCTTTCGCGTCGAATGGCTGCATTGGAAGGACGACGAACGTGACGTACGCCTCGAAGAGGTCTTCGTGTCGCTGCGTCCCGGCGCGCTGCTGCACGGCGAGCTGCGCATCGGCCGCGTCGAGGTCGCGCGGCTGCAAGTGTCGCTTCGCGCGGCGGGAGAGACGGCCGCTGCGGCGCCGCCCGATTCGCTCGCGCTGCCGATCGACGTGCGTGTCGATGCGCTCGGCATCGGCCGGCTGACGATCGAGCGGCGGCCGGCCGAACCCGATGCGGCCCGCGTCGAGCCGCTCGTGCTCGAGCGGGTTTCGGTGGCCGGCCGCTATCGGGACGCGGCCTATCGCATCGACCGCTTCGCCGTCGTGTCGCCGCGCTGGGGCGAGGCGAACCTGCAGGGCGTGCTCGGTGCGCGCGCGCCCTTCGATCTCGAGTTCGTGCTCGAAGCGGCGCTGCGCGTGGCGCTCGCGGCGCAGCCGGAGCTGACCTTGCCCGGGATCCGCCTGCTCGCCGACGGCACGCTGCAGGCGTTCTCGGTCGTCGCGCAGGCGCTGCCGCCGCCGGTCGGCCCGCCGCGCACAGCCCCGTCGACGGGCGGCTCGCCGGCGGGCCCGGCCGCGCCGGGCGGCTCCGCGCCGGGCGCGGCGGGTTCTCCCGGTGCCGCGCCCTCCGGCGGTTCCGCGGCGCGCGGCACCGGATGGATCGGCGTCGATACGTTCGTGCGACCGTTCGCCGCGTCGCTCCCCGCGAAGCTCGATCCGGTGGAGATCGTCTTCGATGCGGTCGAGCCGACGCAGTTCGGCCTGCGCGGCCTGCCCGATGCGCGACTGTCCGGGCAGGCGACGCTGCGCCTGGGCGAGGGCGGCGCGATCGGCGGCGAGCTCCGGGTCGAGAACGCGCGCCCCGGAGCGGTCGACGACGGTCTCGTTCCGCTGCATGCGCTGCGCGGCGTCTTCGACTGGACGCGCTCGGTGCTCTCGGTGCGCGAGCTGCAGGCGACGCTCGACGGCGATGCGCGCATCGCCGGCGCGGTCGCGCTCGACTTCGCCCGGCCGCTCGATGTCCTCGGGCGCTCGCTGCCCGCGCTGCGCGGCGAGTGGCGCATCGACGACGTCGATCTTTCCCGGTTGCGCGCCGAGCTGGGCGCGACGCGGCTTTCCGGGTCGATTCGCGTCGACCGCGAGCGTCTCGACGCCGATCTCGTCGACGCGAGCCGCGAGGACATCGGGCTCGCCGCGGCGTTGCGGCTGGCCGGATCGACGCTGCAGGTCGAACGCGCGCGGCTGCGCACGCCGGTCGGTGCGCTCGAGGCGAGCGGCCGCGCGGCGCTGGCCGAACCGTGGCGGATCGATCTCGCCGGGCGCTTCGCCGAGCTCGACCCGGCCGGCGCCGAAGCGATGCTCGTGCGCTTCGGCGTGCTCGCCGGTCCGGCGCGGCTCGGCGACTGGGGCGGGCGCGTCGGCGGCGCCTGGACCGTGCGCGGACGCGCGGGGCCCGAGCCGGCGCTCGAGACGAGCCTCTCCGTCGAATCGGGCGTTCTGGCCGGCGAGCCGTTGCGCCTGCGCTGGCGCGGCGACGTCGCCGGCGCGCGCGTGACGAAGGTCGACGCATCGCTCGACTACCGGGGTGCGCACGCGAGCGCGCAGGGCGCGCTCGGCCGGACAGGCGACCGGCTTCGCGTGTCGGCACGCGTGGACGCGCTCGGGCGTTTCGATCCGCGGGCGTCGGGTTCGGCGCGCGTCGACGGCGAGCTGCGCGGTGGCTGGCAGGACGCCGCGCTCGGCCTGGCCGGGCGCGTTTCCGCACGGGGTCTCGGCTGGGAGGACACGGCGCGCGTGGCCGCGTTGTCGGGCACGGTCGACGTGCCCGACCTTTCGCGGGGGCGCGTCGCCGTCGACGCCACCGCGGACGGTGTGGTCGCGAATGAGCGCGAGCTCGGCCGCGTGCGGCTGCGCGTGGACGGCGACGTCGATGCGCATGCGATCCGGCTCGACGCCTCCGGTGCCGAGCTGAGCGCACGCGTGGCGGCGGCGGGTGCATGGACGACCGCCGGCGACGCCGGATGGCGCTGGCAAGGACGTCTGGACGCCGCGGAGGCCGAGCGTCCGGTTGCGCTGCGCCTGGTCGCGCCGGCGAGCGTGCAGGTCGATGCACAGGGGTTCGAGCTCGGCGCATCGTCGTGGCGCGTCGACGGCGCCGCGGTCGAGCTGTCGACGCTGGCCTGGCGCGACGGAAGCTATGCGCTGCGCGGCAGCGCCGAGAAGCTGCCGGTCGGGCGCTGGGCGCATCGCGCCGCGCCGGATCGGGCGGCGGGCTCGATCGAGGGCGCCCGGGAGGAGCTCGACACGTTGTCGCTCGATGCGCAGTGGGACCTGCACGGCGACAGTCCGCAGACGCCCACCGGCCGCCTGCGCGTGGTGTTGCAGGGCGGCGCCGCCGGCGAGCAACGCGGCGAGGCGAACGTCGCGCTCGAGGCCGGACGGCTGGGCGGGAACGTCGACCTGCACATTCCGACGCTGGCGTTCGCCAATCGCGCGATCGGCCCTGCCTGGGGCGTGGCCGGGCGGCTGCGCTTTCGCGGCGAGCTCGGCGGTACGGTCGTCGCGCCGCGGGTGGACGGCGAGCTCGACGGCCGCTCGCTCGCGCTCGTGCAGCGCGAGCTCGGCTGGCGCCTGGTCAACGGCACGCTGGACGCGCGCTTCGAAGGCGACCGCCTCGTGCTGCGACGGCTGCGACTGGAGTCGGGCGAGGGTGCGATCACGATGGAGGGCACGCTCCGGCTCGACGGGCTGCAGGGTGCCTTCGATCTGCGCGCCGACCGGCTGCCGGTGCCGCTCGGCCCTGGCGAACGCATCGTCGTCTCCGGTGCGACGACGGTCACCAGTCGCCAGGCCGATCTGCGATGGACCGGCGACCTGCGCGTCGACGAGGGCCTGATCGAACTGCGCGGCGGAGAAGCGCCGCGCCTGCCCGACGACGTCGTCATCGTCGGACGCGAGCAGGAGCGGGCGGCGAGCGTAAACACCGGCACCCGCGCCTCGGCAGCGCCGGACGAGGCGAAGCGTTCCGACGGCTTGCGCGTGGCGGCGCAGCTGAAGCTGGACCTGGGCGAGAAGCTGCGCGTGCGTGGCAGCGGAGTGGACGTGCTGCTCGCCGGTGCGCTCGATCTGCGCGGGGACTTGCCGGCGAGCCCGCTCGCCTACGGGACGGTCCGCGTCGCCCAGGGCACCTACAGCGCCTATGGGCAGGAGCTGCAGATCACGCGCGGTCGCGTCGTCTTCGACGGGCCGATCGACAATCCGGTGCTCGACATCGTCGCGATGCGGCTGGGGCGCCCGGTGGAGGCGGGCGTCGCGGTCACCGGGACCGTGCTGTCGCCGCGCGTGCGGCTCGTCTCGAATCCGGACGTACCCGACACCGAGAAGCTTTCGTGGCTCGTGCTGGGCGTGGGCTTCGCCGATGCGCGCAGCGGCGCGCAGATGGCGGCGCTTCGTGCCGCGGCCGCATCGCTGTTGGGCAGCGGCGGCTCGTCGTCTGGCGGGATCGCGCAATCGCTCGGGCTCGACGTGCTGACGATCCGCAGTGCCCGCTCGGGCGACGCCTTCGATCCCGATTTCGGCGCGACCTTCCCGGGTCAGCCTGCCGGCGCCGCCGCCACGCCGAGCGCCGAGCAGGACGTCGTCGCGATCGGCAAGCGCCTCGGCTCGCGCGTGCTCGTCACCTACGAACAGGGTCTGCGCGGCGTCTGGAACCTGCTGCGCATCCAGTACGAGATCACCGACCGGCTTTCGTTGCGCGCGCAGACGGGAACCGACACCGCGCTGGATCTGCTGTATTCGTTCGCGTTCGACTGATTGAGGAAGAGAAGGGGGAAGGGGAAAGCGGCTTCGTTCCTCAGACGGCTTTCTCGCGGCTCTTTTCGGCTCGCTTCGTGCGGCGGATCAGGCGGCGCAGCACACGCTCCTCGCGATCGAGTTGCGCGCCTTCCTCGCGCAGCGCGCGCAGCAGCGACACCACCATGAGCGCGATGACGATGGCGAAGGGCAGCGCCATGACGATCGCCGCGGTCTGGATCGCGTTCAGGCCGCCGACGAGCAGCAGGCTGATCGCGATCAGCGAGACGAGCACGCCCCAGGCGAACCGGATGCGCAGCGACGGATCGGGGTTGCCGCCTTCGCTGAGGATGCCGAGCACGAAGGTGGCCGAATCGCCGGAGGTCACGAAGAAGACGAGCACGAGCAGCGTCGCGCCGACCGAGAGCAGCGTGCTCGCGGGCAGGGTTTCGAACAGCGCGAACAGCGCCATCGAGACGTCGGCGGCCGCGGCTTCGGCGAGCGGCGCGCCCTCGAAGATCTCCGCATACAGCGCCGCCCCGCCGAAGACCGAGAACCAGAGG
>DATGRE010000031.1:0-5454 GCA_035303885.1 Zeimonas sp.
GCCGAAGACCCGCTCACCTGCGTCGTGCGCGGCTGCGGAATGGCGCTCGAGCGCATGGAGAAGCTGGGCATGATCTTCACCAGCGAGTGAGGCCTCGCGCGCGGCCCGGGGGCCGGCGCGAGGACGCTCGCCATTGACGGCGTCCCGTGAACAGCAGTCCGCCGCCGTTCTTCAAGCAGGGGCCGTCGGCCAACGCGCGCCTCGTCTTCTTCTCGCTGCTCGCCATCGCGCTGCTCGTCGTCGACTCGCGCATCGACCTGCTGGTGCGCCTGCGGCAGGGGATCGCCACCGTGCTGTACCCGGTGCAGCGCACGCTGCTCGTGCCGCGCGACCTCCTCCACGTGGGTGCCGAATACGTCGGCGAAGTCGGGCGGCTGCGCGCCGAGAACGCCGAGCTGCGCCGCATCGAGACGGCCAACGCGCACGCGCTGCTGCAGACCGAGCAGCTGGCCGCCGAGAATCGCCAGCTGCGCCGACTGCTGGCGATGCGCGAACGCGCGGTGCTGCGCTCGACGGTGGCGGAGGTGCTCTACGACGCGCGCGACGCGTTCTCCCGGCGCCTCGTGCTCGACAAGGGCGTGCAGCACGGCGTCGCCGCCGGGCAGCCGGTAATCGACGCCGACGGGGTGATCGGGCAGGTCACCCGCGTCTACCCGCTGTCCAGCGAGGTCACCCTCGTCACCGATCGAGAATCGACGATTCCCGTGGAGCTGCGCCGCACCGGCGAACGCTCGGTCGTCTACGGCGGCTCGCTCCCGGGCACCCTCGAGTTGCGCTATCTGCGCACCAACGCCGACGTGCGCGCCGGCGACGTGCTCGTCACCTCCGGACTGGACGGCGTCTTCCCCGCCGGGCTGCCGGTCGGGACGGTGCGTTCGGTCGAGATCGGCTCGTCGGCCTTCGTGCACGTCCTGGTCGACCCGGCGGCCCAGGTCGAGCGAACCCGCCTGCTGCTCGTGCTGCTCGCCGAACCGCCCGAGGTGCCGAAGATGGTCGCGCCCGACGCCGGCGATCCGCGCCGGCGCACGCGCGGGGGGTGAGCGGGGGAGACGCCGATGCAGATGCAACCACAATACCTGCTGCTGCCGGCCAACCGCGCGTTCATCACGTTCACGATCGTCGCGGCCTTCGTGCTCAACGTGCTGCCGTGGGGACGCACGGTGGGCGTGCCCGACCTGCTCGCGCTCGTGTTCGTCTTCTGGAATGTCCACCAGCCGCGCATGGTCGGCATCGGAATCGCATTCCTGTTCGGGCTGCTGATGGACGTGCACGACGGCGCGCTGTTCGGCGAGCACGCGCTCGCCTACACGCTGCTGTCGTACGGCGCGATCGCGCTGCACCGGCGCATTATTTGGTTTCCGATGCTCGGCCAGATGCTGCACGTGCTGCCGCTGTTCCTGCTCACGCAATGCGTCGTGCTGCTCGTGCGCCTGGCCGTGGGCGGTGCGTTCCCGGGCTGGCCGTGGCTGCTGCAAAGCGCCAGCTGCACGCTGCTGTGGCCGCTGGCGGATTGGCTCCTGCTCGCTCCGCAGCGCAGCGCCGTCGATCGCGACGAGAACCGGCCGATCTGAAGTGCGAGTGCGTGGCCTCCCGTTCGTCCTCCTCCCGATGTCGGCGCGTTCGCGGCAAGCGGCGGCGGGCCGGCGGGCGCTGCCGAGAAGCGCAGCCTCGCCGGTGCGCGCGCGAAGCGCGCGTCGCAATCACTCTCGCCGCGTCTGTCCGAGCGGAGCGCGCAACGCGCGCGCAGCGAGCTACGCGGCGCCAGCCGGCGAGGCGAGCATCGCAGGGCACCCCCCGCGCAGCGGGGGGCTGCGCACCCAAGCGCCCGCGGCGCACGGCCCGCGCCTTTGCGCGCGCCACTGCTCCGCGGGAAGCGACGCGGCATACGCGCCAGGACGCTGAGAGCGCGCAATGGTCGAAGTCCGCAACACCGAGCGCGAGTTGCACCGCCTGCGCGTGCGCCTGGCCGTCGCGATGCTCGTCGTGCTCGCCTGCTTCGGCATCCTCGGCGCGCGCTTCTGGTGGCTGCAGATCCATCGCTACGCCGACTTCCACGCGCAGGCCGAGGACAACCGCATCGCGCTCGTGCCCGCGCCGCCCACGCGTGGCCTCATCTTCGACCGCAACGGCGTGCTGCTCGCCGAGAACGTCTCGGCCTACACGCTCGAGCTGCGCCCGATGCGCAACGCGCGCCTCGAGGAGACGATCGACGCGCTGTCGCAGATCGTCGAGATCACGCCGCGCGATCGGCGCCGCTTCCGGCGGCTGCTGCAGGATTCGCGACGCTCCCAGAGCGTGCCGCTGAAGGTGAAGCTGACCGACGACGAGGTCGCCCGCCTCGCCGTGCAGCGCTTCCGGTTTCCCGGCGTCGAGATCCGCGCGCGGCTATTCCGCACCTATCCGCTCGGCGAGACCGCCGCGCACGTGCTCGGCTACATCGGGCGCATCTCGATGGACGATCTCGCCCGCCTCGATGACCAGAACCGTCTCGGGCAATACGCCGGCTCGACGCACATCGGCAAGGTCGGCGTCGAGCAGTCGTACGAGGAGGTGCTGCACGGGCGCGTCGGCGCCGACGAGGTCGAGGTCTCGGCCGGCGGCCGCGTCGTGCGCACGCTGTCGCGCACGCCGCCGGTGCCCGGATCGAACCTGATCCTGTCGATCGACATCCGGCTGCAGAAGCTCGCCGAGGAGCTGTTCGGCGAGCGGCGCGGCGCGCTGGTGGCGATCGAGCCGTCGACCGGCGACGTGCTCGCGCTGGTCTCGCGGCCGAGCTACGACCCGAACCTGTTCGTCGACGGGATCGACCCGCAGACCTGGCAGTCGCTGAACGAGCACCCGGACCATCCGCTGCTGAATCGCCCGCTGCGCGGCGCCTACCCGCCGGGTTCGACCTACAAGCCGTTCATGGCGCTCGCCGCGCTGAGCACCGGCGCGCGCAAGCCGTCCGACACGATCTCCGATCCCGGCTATTTCCTGCTCGGCACGCACCGCTTCCGCGACTCCCGGCCCGGGGGGCACGGAACGGTCGACCTGCGCAAGTCGATCGTCGTCTCGAGCGACACCTACTACTACAAGCTCGCGTACGAGATGGGCGTCGACCGGATCCACGACTTCATGAAGCCCTGGGGATTCGGCCAGCTGACCGGAATCGATCTCGAGAACGAAGCGACCGGGATCCTGCCGTCCACGCAATGGAAGCTGCGCCGCTACAAGCAGAAGTGGTATCCCGGCGAGACGCCGTCGGTCGGCATCGGCCAGGGCTACAACGCGTTCACGATCCTGCAGCTCGCGCACGCCACCGCGACGCTCGCCAACGACGGCGTCGTGATGAAGCCGCACGTCGTGCAGGCGATCGAAGATCCGATCACGCAAGAGCGCAAGCGGACCGTGCCGAAGGAAAGCTACCGCATTCCGCTGAAGCCCGAGCATCTGAAGCTGGTGAAGGAGGCGATGGCCGACGTGAACCGCGTCGGCACCGGTCGGCTCGCCTTCGCCGACGCGCCCTACGTCGCCGCCGGCAAGACCGGCACCGCGCAGGTGATCGGCATCCGGCAGAACGAGCGCTACGACGCACGCAAGGTGGCCGAGCGTCACCGCGACCACTCGCTGTACATGGCGTTCGCGCCGCTCGAGGCGCCGCGGATCGCCGTCGCCGTGATCGTCGAGAACGGCGGCTTCGGCGCGCAGGCCGCCGCGCCGATCGTCCGCAAGGTGTTCGACTACTACCTGCTCGGGAAGCTGCCCGAGGACATGGACCTGGACCTGCCGGAGATGCTGGACGAGGCCGAGCTGCGCGACATCCCCGAGGACATCGAACCCGAGACGGTGGTGACGCCGGAGGCGGTGCGGCCATGACGCTGAACGACCGCGTTTCCCTGTGGCGACGGGTCCGTCCGTACCTGTTCGTCTTCGATCCGGTGCTGACGATCGCGCTCGCAATGCTCGTCGCGCTGAGCTTCGTCACGATGCAGTCGGCCGCGCTCGACTACGACGGCCGGCTCGCGGACCACGCCCGCAACGTCGGCATCGCCTTCGTCGTGCTGTGGATCGCGGCGAACCTGCCGCTGCAATGGATCCAGCGCCTCGCGCTGCCCACCTGGCTGCTCGGCGTGGCGCTGCTCGTCGCCGTCGCGCTGTTCGGCGACGTCGCCAAGGGCGCGCGGCGCTGGCTCGACCTGGGCTTCACCCGCATCCAGCCGTCGGAACTGATGAAGATCGCGATGCCGATGATGCTCGCCTGGTGGTTCCAGAAGCGCGAAGGCGCGCACGGCTGGGGCGACTTCGTCGTCGCCGGCGTGCTACTCGCGGTTCCGCTCGCGCTGATCGTGCGCCAGCCCGACCTGGGCACGGCCATTCTCGTCTTCGCCGCGGGCTTCTACGTGATCTACCTCGCCGGGCTCGGCTGGCGAGTGATGGCCGGCGGCCTGGTCGGCGCGGTCGCGTCGCTGCCGGTGGTGTGGTCGCTGCTGCACGAATACCAGCGCCAGCGCGTGCTGATGATGATCGATCCGTCGTCCGACCCGCTCGGACGCGGCTTCCACGTGATCCAGTCGACGATCGCGGTCGGCTCGGGCGGCGTCTGGGGCAAGGGCTGGATGCAGGGCACGCAGGCGCATCTCGAGTTCATTCCCGAGCGCACCACCGATTTCGTCTTCGCCGTGTTCTCCGAGGAGTTCGGGCTGGTGGGCAACCTGGTGCTGCTGTCGATCTACCTGCTGATCATCGGCCGCGGGCTCGTCATCGCCGCCAATGGCGCGAACGTCTTCGCGCGGCTGCTCGCCGGCGCGATCACGCTGATCGTGTTCACCTACGCGTTCGTCAACATCGGCATGGTCTCGGGCATCCTGCCCGTCGTCGGCGTGCCGCTGCCGATGATGTCGTACGGCGGCACCGCGATGGTCACGCTGGGCATCGGGCTCGGATTCCTGATGAGCATCGCGCGCCAGCGCCGGCTGGTTCAGGCCTGATCGAGGCGACGCAGCACGGCATCCTTCACGACGCGGTGCACGAGCCCGGCGAAGGCGAGCGTCCATCCGAGCAGCGCCACGGCGAGGAAGGCCGCCGGTACGACGTCGAGGAAATCGAGGTCCAGCGCGCGCTCCATCTCCTGCGTGCCCACCGCATACATGCCGAGCGGAAAGACGATGCTCCAGTACGAGATATCGTAGCGCAGCGGATGGCGCTTCCAGAGATGGCGCCAGACGCCGAGCAGCACTAGCAGCGGGATCCACCAGGTGCCGGTCGCCCAGTAGAGCACCGTGGCGCCCTTCAGGAACGGCAGGATCGAGTGCAGGAACGGCGCCTCGGCGGCATTGAGCACGAGCAACGCGCCGGCGAGCGTGGAGATCGCCATCGCCCCCATGTTGATCCAGTACGGCGGCGTCAGATCGCCGGCCGACAGGCGCAGGAACATGTAGCGGTAGAAGATCAGCGTCATGACCCACGCGTACA
>DATGRE010000032.1:0-11199 GCA_035303885.1 Zeimonas sp.
GACACGGCGATCGCCCTGCTCGTCGCCGTCGAACCCGTCGGCGGCGAGCCGGACCGGTGCGTGCCGCACCTGCTTGGCGATTCCGCTCACGACGCCGGGGCGGGCGAACGGCACCGCCCGCCCCGTCAGGACGAACCGGACGACTCCGATCGTCGCCGGGCGCACCTACAGCACCGGATGCCGATCGGCCCACGGGGCCGCGGCCTCGAACGCGCTGGCGACGCTCATCCCGCGCTGCGCTCGAGCGCCTGGTCGATGTCCCACAGGATGTCGTCGATGTGCTCCAGCCCGACCGACATCCGCACCATGTCCGGCGTGACGCCGGCCGCGCGCTGCTGCGCCTCGTCGAGCTGCCGATGCGTGGTCGAGGCGGGATGGATGATCAGCGTGCGCGTGTCGCCGATGTTCGCCAGGTGGCTCATGAACTGCGCCGCCTCGATGAAGCGCACGCCCGCCTCGAGCCCGCCCTTCACGCCGAAGGCGAGCAGGCCGGAGGCGCCGGCGCGGCCGCCGACGCTGCGCATCTGCCGGCGCACCAGCTCGTGCTGCGGATGATCGGGCAGCCCCGGGTACGACACCCAGCTCACGCGCGAATGACCGCGCAGGTACTCGGCGACGCGCAGGGCGTTCTCGCAGTGCCGCTCCATGCGCACCGGAAGGGTCTCGATCCCCTGCAGGATCTGCCAGGCGCTCATCGGCGCGAGCGACGCGCCGAACACGCGCAGCGACTCCATGCGCGCGCGCATCGTGAAACCGAAGTCGCCGAAGGTCTCGTAGAACTTCACGCCGTGATAGCCGGGCGAAGGCTCGGTCATGCCGGGGAACTTGCCGTTGTCCCACGGGAACTTCCCGCTCTCGACGACCACGCCGGCGAGCGCGGTGCCGTGGCCGCCGAGATACTTGGTAGCGGCGTGCACGACGAGGTCGGCGCCGAAGGCGATCGGCGTGCACAGGTACGGACTCGGCACGGTGTTGTCGACGACGAGCGGCACGCCGTGCGCGTGCGCGACGTCTGCCACCGCGGCGATGTCGAGCACCTGCAGGCTCGGGTTGCCGAGCGTCTCGGCGAACACGGCGCGCGTCTCCGGACGCATCGCCGCCGCGAAGGCGGCCGGATCGGTCGGATCGACGAAGCTCGTCTCGATGCCGAAGCGGCGCAGGTTCACGGCGAGCATCGTCACCGTTCCGCCGTAGAGCGCGCTCGCCGCCACCACGTGGTCGCCCTGCTGCAGGATCGTCGTGAGCGCGAGCGCCTCGGCTGCCATGCCGCTCGCCGCGGCCACCGCGGCGCGTCCGCCCTCGAGCGCGGCGACGCGTTCCTCGAAGGCCGCGACGGTCGGGTTCGAGAGCCGCGAATAGACGTTGCCGAAGGTCTGCAGGTTGAACAGCGACGCCGCATGATCGGCGCTGTCGAAGACGTAGCTGGTCGTCTGGTAGATCGGCAGCGCCCGCGAGCCCGTGGCGGCATCGGGGATCTGGCCCGCATGGATCGCGAGCGTCTCGGGGTGGAAACTGCGGTCGGCCATCGTGCAGGGGTGGATTCGGAGTTCGGGGGGAAGACGCGCCGGGGCGGCGCGGCCGGCGAAGCGCGGCCGATCAGACCGGCCGGCGGGCGGAGATCACGCGCGTGTTGACGCCCGCCCAGTGCAGTCCGCCGAACAGCCGCGCATGCTCGATCTTCACACAGCGGTCCATCACCGAGTCGAGGCCGGCGGCGCGCGCGCGCGCATCGGCCTCGAGGTTGCGCACGCCGAGCTGCTGCCACAGGCATTTCGCGCCGATCGCGATCGCGTCTTCGGCGATCGGACCGACGTCGGCCGTGCGCCGGAAGACGTCGACCAGGTCGACCGGGTGGGGAATGTCGCGCAGCGACGCGTAGCAGCGCTCGCCGAGCACGGTGTCGTAGCGCGGGTTGACCGGAACGATCCGGTAGCCGTGCTCCTGCATGTATTTCGCGGCGAAGTAGCTCGGCCGATGCCACTCGGCCGACAGGCCGACGACGGCGATCGTCCGATACGACTTCAGGATCCGGCGCAAGGTCGGGATGTCGTCGTTCAACTGGGGAACCTCCTGCTCCGAATGTAGCGCATCCGGCCGCAGGCTCCCGCCTGCCCTCGGTCCCGATTCAGGCGACCGCCAGGTAGCGGTGCACGTCGGGATCGTCGGCGATCTGACGCGCGCTGCCCTCGTAGACGATCCGTCCCTTCTGCAGGATGTAGCCGCGGCCGGCGTGGCGCAGCGCGAAGCGCACGCTCTGGTCGGTCAGGAGGATCGTCGTCGTTCCGGCGAGACGGTCGATGAGCGCGCCGATCTGCTGCACGATCACCGGCGCGAGCCCCTCGTTCGGCTCGTCGAGCAACAGCAGCCGGGGCTCGCCGGCGAGCGCCCGTGCGATCGCGAGCATCTGCTGCTGGCCTCCGGAAAGCGTCGCTCCGTCCTGGTCGCGCACCTCCGCCAGCATCGGGAATTCGTCGAAGATGCGCTCGACCGGCCAGCGGCGTTCGCGCGGCGGGCGCGCTGGCGCCGCCACCTCGAGGTTCTCGGCGACGGTGAGACCCGCGAAGATGCGGCGGTCCTCGGGAACGAGCGCGAGGCCGCGACGCGCAATCCGATACGCGGGCAGGCGCTGGATCTCCTCGCCGTCGAGGCGCACCGTGCCGCGCCGCGGCGGCGTCAGTCCGACGATGCTGTTCAGCGTCGTGCTCTTGCCCGCACCGTTGCGGCCGAGCACGCAGACGACTTCCCCCTCGTCGACGCGCAGGCTCACTCCCTGCAATGCGTGGCTCTCGCCGTAGTAGGTGTGCAGGTCCTCGACGACGAGCAGCGGCTCGGCGCCCCTCGCGTCAGTCATCGGGCTCTCCGAGGTAGGCCTCGCGCACCTCGCGGCTCACGCGGATCTCGTCGGCGCTGCCCTGCGCCAGCACGCGGCCGCGATGCAGGACGACGATGCGGTCGGCAAGCCCGAAGACGACTTCCATGTCGTGCTCGGTGATGAGGAAGGTGTACTGCGTCGAGGCGGCGAGCTGGCGCACGAGCTCGACGACGCCACGCGTCTCCTCGGGCGTCATGCCCGCCGTGGGCTCGTCGAGCAGCACGAGGCGCGGCCGCGTCGCAAGCACGATCGCGATCTCCAGCAGGCGCTTGTCGCCGTAGCTGAGCGTGCCCGCGCGCGTGGTGGCGAGCGCGACGAGCCCGAGGCGCGCGAGCAGCGCATCGGCCTCCTCGTGCAGTGCCGAGTCGGCCGCGGCACGCGAGAACAGCCGCAGCGCCCTGCCGTGCACGGCGGTGAGCGCCACCTCGACGTTCTCGCGCGCGGTGAGCTCCGGAAAGATGTTGGTGATCTGGAACGAACGCGAGATGCCGAGGCGGCTGATCTCGTGCGGCGCGAGGCCGGTCACGTCGCGGCCGTCGAAGACGACGGTTCCCGTCGTCGGCTGCATGCGCCCCGACAGCAGGTTGTAGAAAGTGGTCTTGCCGGCGCCGTTCGGGCCGATCAGCGCGACGGTCTCGTGCGGCTGTACGTCCAGATCGATGCCGTCGACCGCACGCACCCCGCCGAAGCGCTTCGACAGCCCGCGCACCGAGAGCAGCGGCGCGACGTCGCCCGCCGCACGCGACCCTTCGGCGACCGCCGTCCGTCGGGGCGGCGTCATCGGCGCCTCGCCAGGCCGTCGACGATCGTGCCGAAGATGCCTCGCCGGAAGAAGATCACGAGCACCGCGAGCACTACGCCCAGGAACAGCATCCACCGCTCGGTGTACGTGGTGATCCACGTCTCGAGCAGCACGAAGATCGCCGCGCCGAAGAACGGCCCGAGGAAGTAGCCGGTGCCGCCGAGGATCGTCATCAGCACCGGCTGCGCCGATTGCGTCCAGTGCACCATGTCGGGATTCGCCACTCGATTGAACGGCGCGAAGAGCGCGCCGGCCAGTCCGGCGAAGGCACCGGCGATGACGAAGGCGATCAGCCGGTGGCGCCGCACGTTCACCCCGCAGAACGAGACGCGCTCGGCGTTCTGTCGGATGGCGGTCAGCAGCAGCCCGAACGGCGAGCGCGTGATCCGGTGCAGCACGACGGCGGCGAGCGCGACGACGACGAGCACGACCCGGTAGTAGACCGCGGGGTCGGCCAGCTGCAGGTCGAGCCCGAGACCGAAGCGTCCCAGCGGGAAACCGGCGATGCCGTCGCTGCCGTTGGTGAGGCTGCGCCACTGGTGGACGACCGCGTAGACCATCATCCCGAACGCGAGCGTGAGCATCGCGAAATAGACTTCGTCCAGCCGCACGCAGAACGCGCCGATCACCCACGCGAGCAGCGCGGCGACGATCGTCGCCGCGACGATCACGGCGACCAGCGGCCAGCCGAAATGCAGCAGCACCAGCGCCGACGTATAGGCGCCGGCGCCGAAGAAGGCGGCGTGGCCGAAGGAGAGCATGCCGCCGTAGCCGAAGATCAGGTTGAAGCTCGCGGCGAACAGGCCCATCAGCAGGATGCGGGTCGCGACGAACACGTAGAAGTACGGCACCCATCCGGGAAGCAGCCACAGCGCGGCGAGCAGCACGACGAGCAACGCGCCCGTCGCCACGTGCAGCGCACGGCGCCCGGCGCGCGCCGGTGCGAGCACCGTCTCGCCGCCGCTCGCCATCAAGCGGCCCTCCGCGCCAGCAGGCCGCGCGGGCGCAGCAGCAGGACGAGCGCCATGCCGAGATACGGCAGCACCAGGTTCACCTGCGGCAGGTAGCGCCCGCCGAAGCCGTAGATCGCGCCCAGCACGAGCGCGCCGAGCAGGGTTCCCGGAAAGCTGCCGAGGCCGCCGATGACGACGACGATGAACGCGTCGATGATGATGCGGTCGCCCATGCCGGGCGCGATCGCGCGCATCGGAGCGGCGACGACGCCGGCCGCGCCCGCCATCCAGGCGCCCAGCGCGAACACGCCGGTGACCACGCGCGGCACGTTGATGCCGATCCCCTCGGCCATCCGGCGATCGATCGCCGCCGCCCGCACGATCCGTCCGGCGCGCGTGCGCGCGAAGAACAGCCACAGCGCGAGCATCGCGGCGAGCGCGGCGCCCATCACGAAGAAGCTGTACAGCGGATAGGTGATGCCGAACACCTCGACGGTGCCGCGCAGCGACGGCGGCGGCGCCACGACGTGGATGCCCGAGCCCCAGACGATCTGCACCGCGTCGTCGATGACGAGCAGCAGCGCGAAGGTGACGAGCAGGCTGTCGGAGACGTCGCGGCCGTAGACCCGCTGCAGCACGATGCGCTCGAGCAGGATCGAGAGCAGCGCGACGGCCAGCGGGGCGAGCACGAGCGCCGGCCAGAACGGCAGTCCGGCGTACGAGACGAGCGCGTACGTGAAATACGCGCCCAGCATGTACAGCCCGCCGTGCGCGAAGTTGATCACGTTCAGGACGCCGAACACGATGTTCAGGCCGACCGCGATCACGAAGAGCAGCAGCCCGATCTCGAGACTGTTCAGCAGCGCGGCGAGGATGCCCTGCATGCGGACGGAAGCGTCAGGCGAAGGCGCACGCCGACGCGCACGGTGCGCCGGCAAGGGCACCGCGCGCCGGGCGGCGGCGCGTGCGGCCGCTCAGAGCGTGCAGCCCGTTTCGGCGACCGGCGGGGTGACGTCCTCGCCCTTGAAGGTGCGCACCGGTTCGAGCATGCGTACGCCGTACTTCGCGTCGAAGGCGCCGATCCGGCCCCAGGTGGGGCCGATCACCGCCTGGTGATCCTCGGCGCGCACCGTCAGGCGCCCGTTCGGCGCGTCGAAGGACAGGCCCGCAAGCGCCTTCGCCACCGCGTCGCCCTCGACGCTGTTCGCCTTCTCCATCGCCGCCTTGTACAGGTAGATCGCCGCGTATGCGCCCTCGGCGTTGTAGCTGGGCGGCGCCTTGTAGCGCTCCAGATAGGCCTGGACGAAGGCGTCGTTCATCGGGTTCTCGTGTGCCGCGAACCAGTAGCGCGTGCCTGCCCAGACGCCCTGCGGCATCTCCTCGCCGAGCGCCGACAGCACCTCCACCGCCGCGCCGAGTGTGAGCAGGACCTGGTAGTTCTGGTCGAAGAAGCCCAGGTTCTTCGCCTGGCGCACGAAATTCACGAGATCGCCGCCCCACAGCGAGACGAGCACGCCGTCGGGCTTGCTCTGCATGACGCTGTTGATGAACGGAACGAAGTCCTCCGCGCCGAAACGCGGGAACGCCACCTCCTTCATCAGCTCGACGTCGGGCTTGCGCTGCTTCAGGTACTTGCCGAAGTACTCCCACGACTGGTGGCCGAACGCGTAGTCGGGGCCGATCGTCGTCCAGCGCTTCGCGCCGCTCTCGGCGGCGATCAGCGCGGCGGCGCCCATGTTCTGGTTGACGTTGACGCTGATCCGGTAGGTGTAGGCGTTGCAGAGCTTGCCGGTCACGTCGGGGGAGGCGGCGTGCGTGATCACGAAGGGCTTGCGCAGCTCGGGAACGACCGGGGTGAGCCCGTTGGCGACGCCCGAGCTGTCGAGGCCCAACAGCGCGTCGGCACCGCCCTGGAAGACGAGCTTGCGCGCCGCCTGGATCGCGACGTCGGTCTTGCCCTGGCTGTCCTCGAGCGCGAACTCCAGCGATCGTCCGAGGATGCCCCCCTTCCGGTTGATCTCGTCGACCGCGAGCTCGATGCCCTGCTTCGCGAACTGCCCGTACGCGGCCGCGCTGCCCGACATGATGTAGATCGCGCCGAACTTGATGGCCTTTGGCTGCGCGAACCCGTCCGGTGCGGCGCCGACGAGCGCCGCCGACAGGGCCGCCAGGGCGACGTATCGCGCGCCGCCTCGCAGGAAAGGCAATCCGAAGAGGCGTGGACGCGGGCAGTGCATGGCGGCTCCTCCGGTTCTCGTTGCGGTCGCAGCGACGATAGCGCGATGGCGCGCACCCCGGCAAGCGCCGGCACGGCGCGGGGGGTCTTGCGCCGACACGCGCGGGGCCTGCGACGACCCGCCCGGGGGGACGGCGGGGCGCAGCCGCGGGAAACGAGGCGCCTCGACGGCGACCCAAGGCACAATCTCGGCGACGACGTCGACGCGCCGACCGCAACGCACGGCGTCCGCACCCTCAGAGAGAAGCCGCGATGAGACGAGACGACGATTCCCCCGACTGGATGTGGGCCGACGCGCTGGCGGCGCTCGGTCGCGTCGAACGGCTGCACCGGCAGTTCTTCCAGCCGCGCCAGGCGCGCACCCCCACCTGGGAGCCGCCGGTGGACGTGCTTGAGAACGAGCGCGAGGTGCTCATCTACGTCGCGCTGCCGGGCGTCGACGCGCGCGACGTGCAGGCCGTCATCGAGGGCGGCACGCTCGTCGTCAGCGGCCGGCGCGTGCTGCCGCAACAGCTCGGCACCGCGATCATCCACCGGCTCGAGCTGCCGCAGGGCCGCTTCGAGCGGCGCGTGCCGCTGCCACCGGGCCACTACGCCGCCGCACGCGTCGCCACCGAGAACGGGTGTCTCGTGATCAGCCTGCAGAAAACGCCATGACGAGCGACGACCGCACCACACCCCAGCCGAACGACGCCGTGCTCGACCCCGCCGCCCAGCGGGTCGACACCGCGCAGGGCAGCGCCACAGCGACCGGCGCTGCCGCGTCGAGCGATCCGGGCGCGCAGGCGGGCGCGACGCTGCCCCCGCTTCCGCCCGACGTGCTCATCATCGTCGCGGTCCGCGACACGGTGCTCTTCCCGGGCACGGTGTTCCCGATCTCGATCGGCCGCGAGGCGTCGATCCTCGCCGCGCAGCAAGCGCTGCGCGAGGAACGCCCGATCGGCATCCTGATGCAGCGCGAAGCCGAGACCCCGCAGCCGGGTCCGCTCGACATGCACCGCACCGGCACCACGGCCAACATCCTGCGCTACGTCAACGTGCCCGACGGCGGGCACCACATCGTGGTGCAGGGCCTGCAGCGCTTCCGCGTCGTCGAATTCGTGCGCGAGCGGCCCTTCCTCGCCGCGCGCGTCGTCGCGATCGAAGACCCGGACGAACAGGGACCGGAGATCGAAGCGCGGGTGATGCACCTGAAGCAGCAGGCGATCGAGGCGCTGCAACTGCTGCCGCAGGTGCCGCAGGAGCTGCTCGCGGCGGTGCAGACCGCACGCTCACCGGGCGCGCTCGCCGACCTCGTCGCCGCCTATCTCGACGTGTCGCGCGACGACAAGCAGGAGCTGCTCGAGACGATCGACCTGCGGGCGCGTATCGACAAGGTCTCCGCGTTCCTCGCCCGACGCATCGAGGTGATGCGGCTGACGCAGGAGATCGGCCAGCGCACAAAGGCGTCGTTCGACGAACGCCAGCGCGAAGCGATCCTGCGCGAGCAGATGGCGGCGATCCAGCGCGAGCTCGGCGAAGGCGACGGCAAGTCGCAGGAGGTCGCCGAGCTGAAGAAGGCGATCGACGAGGCGAAGATGCCCGAAGAGGTCGAGGAGATCGCGCGCAAGGAGCTACGCCGCTACGAGCGCATGCCGGAAGCCGCGCCCGAGTCGGGCATGGTGCGCACCTATCTCGACTGGCTGCTCGAGCTGCCCTGGGCCGAGCCCGAGGAGCGCCCGATCGACATCGCCGAGGCGAGGCGCGTGCTCGACGAGGACCACTTCGGACTGGAGAAGATCAAGAAGCGCATCGTCGAGTTCCTCGCGGTGCGCAAGCTCGCGCCGAGCGGCAAGGCGCCGATCCTGTGCTTCGTCGGACCCCCGGGCGTCGGCAAGACCTCGCTCGGACAGTCGATCGCCCGCGCGATGCACCGGCCCTTCGTGCGCGTGAGCCTGGGCGGCGTGCACGACGAGGCCGAGATCCGCGGACACCGGCGCACCTACATCGGCGCGATGCCGGGCAACATCATCCAGGCGATCCGCAAGGCGAAGGCGCGCGACTGCGTGATGATGCTCGACGAGATCGACAAGATGGGGCGCGGCATCCAGGGCGACCCGTCGGCGGCGATGCTCGAGGTGCTCGACCCCGAGCAGAACAACACCTTCCGCGACAACTACCTCGGCGTTCCCTTCGACCTGAGCCGCGTCGTGTTCATCGCCACGGCCAACCTGCTGGAGACGATCCCCGGGCCGCTGCGCGACCGGATGGAGATCATCCCGCTCGCGGGCTACACCGAGAACGAGAAGTTCGAGATCGCGCGCCGCTACCTGATCCGCCGCCAGCTCGAGGCGAACGGACTGCGCGCCGAGCAGGTCACGCTGGAGGACGAGGCGCTGCGCCGGATCATCCGCGACTACACCCGCGAGGCGGGCGTGCGCAACCTCGAGCGCGAGATCGGCCGTGCGCTGCGCCACGCCGCGGTGCGCATCGCCGAGGGCTCGGTCACCGAGCTGCGCATCGGCGTCGACGACCTCGCCGAGATCCTCGGGCCGCCGCGCTTCGAGAACGAGGTCGCGATGCGAACGAGCACACCGGGCGTGGCCACCGGCCTGGCGTGGACGCCGGTGGGCGGCGACATCCTGTTCATCGAGGCGACGAGCTCCCCGGGCAAGGGAACGCTGATCCTCACCGGGCAGCTCGGCGACGTGATGCGCGAGAGCGCGCAGGCGGCGCTGTCGATCGTCAAGCACCGTGCGAGCGACTTCGAGATCGACCCGGAACGGCTCGGCAAGCTCGACATCCACATCCACGTGCCGGCCGGGGCGACGCCGAAGGACGGACCGAGCGCGGGCGTGGCGATGTTCACCGCACTCGTCTCGCTGCTCACCGGCCGCACCGTGCGCAGCGACACCGCGATGACGGGCGAGATCAGCCTGCGCGGCCTCGTGCTGCCGGTGGGCGGCATCAAGGAGAAGGTCGTCGCCGCCGCCGCCGCCGGCATCGAGCGTGTGATGCTGCCGGCGCGCAACCGGCGCGACTTCGAGGAGATCCCGGCCGACGCACGCGAGCGCCTCGAGTTCATCTGGCTCGAGCGCGTCGACCAGGCGATCGACGCGGCGCTGGAGCCGGCGAAGAAGGAAGGCGGGGGGTAGCGCGCGGGGGATCGGCGGGGCGCGGGCGCCGTAGCTCGCACCGACGCGTCGAACACGAGTTGCCCACCGGCGGCGTCTGCGTGGCCTGCGCCGCGCCGCCGGTGGACGAGTCTGCGGCGCGGCGACTCGATCCGCGTTGAGGGCGAGAACGCTGTCCGCGGAAAGGGTCGCGCCCGGTCGGCGCGCACGGGTCGCGCCCGGTCCAGGGGCACGGGTCGCGCCCGGTCCAGGCGAACGGTCGCGCCCGGTCCACGCGAACGGGTCGCACCCAATGTCCCGTTGGCCGGGAGTTTTCGCTCGCGCTCCGGCCATCGGCGGCCGAAACGCACGCTAAGCGGGATTTTCGTTTGGCGCTTGCGCTTGCGTGGGCGGGAACGCCCGAATTTGGGGGAGTTTCGGGCTGCATCGTGCGAGAGCGTTGCCGCCAAAATCCGCGCAAGGCGCGCGCGCAAGAGCGCGCAAGAGTTACACGCACGGGTCCGCCCCGATGTGCTCGCACACCGCTCCGTTCCGCGCAGGCTTCCGTGCAAGCAAGGTCGCTGTCGACCCCAGGAGTCGACGCCGGCCGGAAACTGCACAACCCCGGCAGAGGAAACTCGCAGGGTTCGGCCGCCCGTCCGCGAGGGCGTATGCGCAGGCGCGTAAGAATCGTGTCGACCTTGGGCAGGTAGACAGGGAGATGCGGAAGCGTGGGCTCGGACAGGGGCGTGAGCTCGTTCGGCCAACTTCGTGACCGCCACGTTCCGCTCGCGCGACGCCGCTCCGTCGGCGCCGCCGTCGTCGTCGAGCCCTGCAGGTCCCGGCGCGCCGAGCATCGCGTGCGGTTCGCCATCTCCGACCGTCCGCGAGCGCCCAAGCTTCCAGGTCGCGGCCCCGGACCGCTTGTGGGTCGCCGACATGACATACGTGCCCACCCGTCTTCCGAACGAAGCCCGAGGCGCGGCTGGCATTGTTCTCGTACATCGAGGGTTGGTACAACCCACGCCGGCGTCATAGCGCCCTGGGCTATCGCTCGCCGGCGAACTTTGAAAGGAGCCACCAGAACGCGAACCGCGAGAACCGCAGACATACATCCGGCCTTCTGGCGCGATGCGCTTCGGCCCTGATGGAATGCGCTGGCTGGCTCCTCTACAAGTCCTGCGAGCTCGAGGCTCGTTGTCCACGCCAGGTTCGACCAGCCCCGGTCCTACCTGTCTTGCCCA
>DATGRE010000033.1:0-2703 GCA_035303885.1 Zeimonas sp.
GTCGGAGGGCAGGTACAGCGCGATCGAGGTACCGACGCCCGGCGCGCTGCGCACTTCGATGTGACCGCCCGACTGCTTGACGAAGCCGTAGACGAGGCTCAGGCCGAGGCCGCTGCCCTTGCCGCTCTCCTTCGTCGTGAAGAACGGCTCGAAGGCGCGCGCGAGCACCTCCGGTGCCATGCCGGCGCCGGTGTCGGAGACGGCGATGCGCACGTAGTCGCCGGCAACCAGCTGGCCCTCGCGGACCGCCGGGTGCGCCCGTGCGCGCACGTGTCCGGCCGACAGCGTCAGGCGCCCGCCGTCGGGCATCGCGTCGCGCGCGTTCACCGCGAGGTTCAGCAGCGCGGTGTCGAGCATGCCCGGGTCGGCCCGCGCGGCGGGCAGCCCGTCCTCGACCTCGAGGCGCACGTCGATCTTCGCGCCGAGCGTGCGCCGAAGCACGTCGACGATCGAATCGAGCAGCTGCGCGACGTCGATCGCGCGCGGTTGCAGCGTCTGGCGCCGGGAGAACGCCAGCAGCTTGCGCGTGAGGTCGGCACCCCGGCTGGTCGCACGAAGCGCCGCCTTCACCAGGCGTGCGCCGAGAGCGTCGTCGGCGATGCGGTCCTCGAGCATCTGCAGGTTGCCGGCGACGACGGTGAGCAGGTTGTTGAAGTCGTGCGCGACGCCGCCGGTGAGCTGGCCGAGTGCCTCGAGGCGCTGCGACTGCAGCAGCCGGGCTTCCGCGCCCTCGCGCTGCAGCGCCGCACCGACGATGTTGGCGAGCGCCTGCACGAAATTGCCGTCGTCGCGCGAGAAGCTGCGCGGGGCGCGCGAGCCGGCGAGCAGGACGCCGAGGCACTGGCCTTCCTCTCCCGGGATCGCGCAGACGAGCGCGCTCGCCGGCTCGCCCGCTTCGTCGCGTTCGAGCAGCATCGGGCGCTCGAGCAGGTGGTCGGTGTCGTCGGAGACGATCCGCTGGAGCTGCGAACGCAGCGCCTCGAGCCTTTCGTCCTCGTCGAATCCGATCTGCGCGACGACCGCCAGTGCCGCCGCGGCGGGCCCGAGCCGCGCGCACAGCGCGAAATCGGCGCCTAGGTGCTCGACGACGAGCGCGCAGGCCTGGTGCTGGATGGCGACGAAATCGCGGGTGCCCAGTGCGAGACGGCCGAAATCGGCCACCGCGTTCGACTGGCGCGCGCGCACGATCAGGTTCTGCGCGCGGTGCAGCTCGTCGACGTTGCGCACGTTCGCGCAGGTCCACACCGCGTCGCCGACGCGCACCGGGTTCAGGCTGATCTCGACGGCGAATTCGCGGCCGTCGCGGTGCCGGGCGGTGAGCGCGATGTTCGTTCCCATCGGCCGTGCGCGCGGCTGCGCGCGGTAGCGCGCGCGGTGCTGCATGTGCGATTCGCGGAAGCGCTGCGGCATCAGCGCTTCGATCGGCAACCCGACGAGCTCGTCGACCGGATAGCCGAACAGCGCCTCGCTGCGCGCGTTGGCGATGCGGATGTGTCCGCTCGCGTCGACGACGAGCATCGCGTCGGAGGCGGCGTGGAAGATGTGCCGGTACAGCTGCGGCTCGTCGAGCTCGTCGAGTTCGTCGAGCCGGGCGGATGGCATGGCGGGCTGTATCCCAGGCAGGTGCGGATTCGAGTCGGCGGCCGAGCCGCGCACGCCGCGCGCTGCGCGCCGCTTCGAGCGTTCAGCGGGCGGCATCGTCGGCTCCCGTGCCGGGCGCCACCCGGGCGGCGAACAGATAGCCTACGCCGCGCACCGACTTGACCAGCCGGGGCTCGCCGGGATCGGCCTCGATCTTGCGCCGCAGGCGTCCGACGAGCACGTCGACCGCGCGGTCGTAGGGGCCGGCCTCGCGCCCGTAGAGTGTGTCCATCAGCTCGTCGCGGGTGAGCGCGCGGTTCGGATGGCGCACGAAGGTTGCGAGCAGGTCGAACTCGCTGGTGGTGAGCGCGACGTCGGTGCCGTCGGGTCGGGTGACCGCGCGTGCGCCGAGGTCGATGTGCCAGCCATCGAACACGAACCGCTGCGTGCCGATGGGCGAGGGCGCGCGTGCGGCCCCGCCTTCGGGGCGCACCCGCCGCAGCACGCTGCGCACGCGGGCGAGGAGCTCGCGCAGGTCGAAGGGCTTGGCGATGTAGTCGTCGGCACCGAGCTCCAGGCCCAGGATGCGATCGACGGGTTCGCCGCGTCCGGTGACGATGACGATGCCCGGAACGTCTTCGCGTTCGCGCAGCTCGCGCGCGAGCACCAGGCCGTCTTCGTGCGGAAGGCCGAGATCGAGCAGGACGAGATCGACCGGATGCTCGGCCAGATGGCGGCGCATCTCGCCGCCGTCGGCCACCGCATCGACCTGGAAGCCGAAGCCGCTCAGGTAGTTGAGCAGCAGCTCGCGGATTCCCTCTTCGTCTTCGACGACGAGAATTCGTTCCGTCATCGCGCCGCCGTCCGCCCGGGCGGCCTCGGGCTCACTAGCCGCATTCCCCCTGATGCCCGCAGGCGGTGCAGAACATGCAGCCGTCGCGGCGGATGTAGGCGTGCGCGCCGCACGACGGGCAGGCCTGCCCGGCGATCAGCGGCGCGGCGTTGCCGGTGTCCTTCGGCTCCTGGTCGGGCAGCGCCAGCGCGCCCGCCCCGCCGATCGCACGCCCTTCGGCGTCCAGCAGCCCCAGCACCATGAAGCGGTGCAGCAGCAGCGCGGCCACG
>DATGRE010000034.1:0-29447 GCA_035303885.1 Zeimonas sp.
GGCGCGCTGGTGACCTTCCTCGTCACCGTCACCGATCTCACGATCCTGAACGTCGGGGCGGCGTTCTGGGGGCTGCTCGCCGGGGTGCTCGTATCGCTGATGCTCGAGCGCGCCGACTTCGCGACGCTGCGCGAGGGCTGAGCGACGACGATTCGTCGCGTGTTTCATCGATGAAACATCGCCCGGTGTACAGTGCCCCGACGTTCGGGAGCCCTTCCACCGATCCTCGCACTGCCCGATGCACGCCGCGCCTCTCCATCCCGACACCGCGCGCAGCGCCGCCGCGACCGATGCGACCGATTCCGGCGCGCTGCCGCGGCCGCTGGCCGGCGTGCGCGTCGTCGAGTTCTGCCAGGTCGCGGCCGGCCCGTTCTGCGCGATGCTGCTCGCCGATTTCGGCGCCGAGGTCATCAAGGTGGAGCCGCCCGGCGGCGACGCGCTGCGCCAGTGGCCGCCGATCCGCGGCGGCTTCTCGGAGAACTTCGCTTCGCTGAACCGGGGCAAGCGCTCGATCGTGCTCGACCTGAAGGACGCGGCCGATCGCGATCTCGCCCGCTCCCTGGTGCTCGACGCCGACGTGCTGGTCGAGAACAACCGGCCCGGCGCGATGCAGCGGCTCGGGCTGGGCTGGGACTGGTTCGGGCCGCGCAAGCCGTCGCTCGTCTACTGCTCGATCTCCGCGTACGGACAGACGGGCCCGCGCACGACCGAAGGCGGCTTCGACGTCACGATCCAGGCGGCCGCCGGCGTGATGAGCGTGACCGGCGAGCCCGACGGGCCGCCGGTGAAGTGCGGCGTGCCGATCGCCGATTTCGGTGCCGGGCTGTACGCGGCGTTCGCGATCGCGTCGCTGCTCGCGCGGGTGCGTGCGGGCGGGCGCGGCGGACACGTCGACGTGCCGATGTTCGCCACCACGCTGGCGATGGCTGCGCTGCAGACGAGCGAGTATTTCGGTACCGGGCGCGATCCTCGTCGGCTCGGCTCCGCGCATCCGCGCAACGCGCCGTACCAGGCCTACCGGGCGCGCGACGGCTGGTTCGTGATCGCCGCCGGCAACGATCGCCTCTGGCGCGCGGTCTGTGCGGCGGCCGACGCGCCGGCGCTGCTCGAGAATCCCCGTTTCGAGACGACGACGCTACGTGCGACGAACCAGGGGGCGCTCGCCGCGCTGCTCGGCGAGCGTTTCGTGCTCGAGGACGTCGAGCACTGGCTCGCGCGCTTCGTCGAGGCCGGCGTTCCGTGCGCGCCGATCAACGGCTACGGCGCGGCGCTCGCCGATCCGCAGGCCGCACATCTCGGGCTCGTGCAGCCGATGACGATGCCCGGCGGCACGCGCACGAGCACGGTGGCGAGTCCGCTGCGGCTCGACGGTGCGGTGCTCCCGGTCGACCTGCGCGTTCCGGCGCTCGACGAGCACGGCGAAGCGCTGCGCGCCGGCGCGTCGCCCCGCGCGGGCGATTCGACGCCCGGGGGTCCGGGCCGCCGATAGGCGAGCGCGCTTCGCGCGTACACTGGCTTTCCTCGAGGTTTGCTGCGACGATGCAGACATGGCCAAGACCGCGAAGAAAACCGGCGCCGGTACGCGAGCCGCGGAGCGATCCGGTCCGCCGATCCACATCCGCAATTTCGGGGCGCCGATCACGGCGGACGACCGCGACTACGTTCGGCAGAAGCTCGCCGCGCGCCTGGCGCCCTTCGGCAAGCGGGTCGAGCGTGCGAGCGTGCGCATCGAGGACGTGAACGGGCCGCGCGGCGGCATCGACAAGCGTTGCCGGATCAAGGTCGTGCTGAGCGGCGTCACCAGCGTCACGGCCGAGGAGCAGGAGGCGGTGCTGCGCATCGCCATCGATGGCGCGTTGCGCCGTATCGCGATCGCGGTGCGACGCGCGGTCGAGCGCCGCCAGGGGCCGAGACCCGCGCCCCGCCGCACCCGCGCGGCCCTCGCCGGCAGCGAGGAGTAGCGCAGAGCCGCGGCCGGCACCGCGCGCCCCGCATCGGGGCCGGCGCACGAAGGAGGGACGTCGATGACCTACGACGCGGACGCGATCGCGCCGTTGCGCGCGTTCGTCGTTGCGATGACGCGGCTCGTCGAACGCAGCCGCGACGAAGCCGTCCTGCTCGACGAGGGGCGCCGCCTCCTCGCGCAGCTCGTCTCGCGCGACGGCTGGCTGCCGCCGGCCTTCTCGCGCAGCGGCGCGGATTCCTATCGCCAGTACCTGCTGCACGCCGATCCGCTCGAGCGCTTCTCGGTGGTGAGCTTCGTCTGGGGACCGGGGCAGCGCACGCCGATCCACGACCACACGGTGTGGGGCCTGGTCGGGATCCTGCGCGGCGCCGAGCGCTGCCGGCGCTACCTGCGCGCCGACGACGGTCGCCTGCGGGCGCACGGCGAAGAGACGGTGTTGCGCCCGGGCGAGGTCGACGCGGTCTCGCCGCGCATCGGCGACGTGCACGTCGTCGCCAACGCGCTCGACGACGCGCCGTCGGTCAGCATCCACGTCTACGGCGCCAACATCGGCGCGGTGCGCCGCCACGTGTACGACGAAAGCGGCACCGCCACTCTCTTCGTCTCCGGCTATTCGTCGGACGTCGTTCCCAATCTCTGGGACCGTTCCGCCGCGGCACGCGCAGCGCCGGTCGACGCGTAAGCCTGAAAGCCTGAAGGCCGGCGGCGAACGCGCCGGCCGTTCCGCCGCCTCAGAACGGGTACTGGCGCGGCCCCGTCTGCACGGTGATCCAGCGCAGCTCGGTGAACTCGCGGATGCCCGCGTCGCCGCCGAAGCGGCCCATGCCGCTGCCTTTCACGCCGCCGAAGGGCATCTGCGCTTCGTCGTGCACCGTGGGCCCGTTCACGTGGCAGATCCCCGACTCGATGCGCCGTGCGACCTGGATCGCGCGCGCCACGTCGCGGCCGAACACCGCCGCGCTCAGTCCGTACTCGTTGTCGTTGGCGCAGGCGATCGCCGCCTCGACGCCGTCGACGCGCACGACGCATTTCACCGGTCCGAAGGTCTCCTCGCGGTAGATCCGCATCTCGGGCGTGACGTGGTCGAGGACGGTGGCCGGCATCAGCGTGTCGGTCGCCTTGCCCCCGCACAGCAGCTTCGCGCCCTTCGCCAGCGCGTCGTCGATCAGCGCATTGCAGTGCTCGACGGTGTTCATGCCGATGACCGAGCCGAGCACGACGGGATCCGGCTTGCGCGGGTCGCCCAGCGGCAGCGCGCGCGCCTTGGCGACGAAGCGCTCGACGAACGCGTCGGCGACACGCACGTCGACGACCAGCCGTTCGGTGCTCATGCAGATCTGCCCCGAGTTCATGAAGCAGGCGAAGGCGGCCGCGTTCACCGCGTCGTCGATGTCCGCGTCGTCGAGCACGAGCATCGGCGCCTTGCCCCCGAGCTCGAGCACGACCGGCTTCAGGTGCTCGGCGCAGGTCTTCGCGATGATGCGTCCGACGCGCGTACTGCCGGTGAAGTTCACGCGCCGCACGGCCGGGTGCGCGACCATCGCCTCGACGACCGCACCGGCATCGGCCGGCGCGTTCGTCACGTAGTTGACGACGCCGTTCGGGAAGCCGGCGTCCTGCATCGCGTCGACGATCAGCTGGTGCGTGCGCGGGCAGTTCTCGCTGCCCTTGAGCACGACCGTGTTGCCGCAGGCGAGCGGCGTGGCGATCGCCCGCACGCCGAGGATCACCGGCGCGTTCCACGGCGCGATGCCGAGCACGACCCCGGCGGGCTGGCGCACGCCCATCGCGAGCGAGTCCGGCACGTCGGAGGGGATCACCTCGCCGATCGCGCGCGTCGTGAGTGCGGCCGCCTCGCGCAGCATGTTCGCCGCGAGGTGGACGTTGAAGCCGGCCCACAGGCCGGTGGCGCCGGTTTCCGCGGCCACGGCCTGGACGAACTGCGGTGTGCGTGCCTCGAGGGCATCGGCGGCTTTCAGCAACAGTGCGCGCCGCTCGCCGGGTCCGCTGCGGCTCCACGTCGGGAATGCGCTCGCCGCGGCTTCGACCGCGGCGAGCGCGTCGGCCGGCGTCGCGGCCGGCGCACGCGTGGCCACCGTACCGTCGAGCGGGTTGCGCCGCTCGAAGGTCGCACCGTTCTTCGCGGCGACGGAGGCGCCGCCGATGAGCATCGAAAGATCGGACATGGAATTCTCCTGCTAGCGGGATGGGACGGGCGCGTCGGGGTGCGCGCCCAGATAGGCGTTTCGGATCGCGGCCGAAGCGGCGAGCTCGGCGGCGGTGCCGCCGGCGACGATGCGACCGCGCTCGAGCACGTAGCCGCGGTCGGCCACCGCGAGCGACTTGCGCACGTTCTGCTCGACCATCAGCACGGTGGTGCCCTGATCGGCGATGCGACGGGCGATCGCCAGCAGCTCGTCGACCATTCGGGGCGCCAGGCCGAGCGACGGTTCGTCGAGCATCAGCAGGCGCGGCGCGCTCATCATCGCGCGCGCGACCGCCACCATCTGCTGCTCGCCGCCGCTCATCGTCCCGGCGAGCTGTCCGGCGCGCTCGGCCAGGCGCGGGAAATCGGCGAAGGCCTGCTCGATGCGCCGCGCGCGCTCGGCGGGTGCGACCAGCCAGCCGCCGAGCTCGAGGTTCTCGCGCACCGTCATCTGCGGAAACAGCTGGCGCCCTTCGGCCACCAGCGTGACGCCGCGCGCGACGATCGCATGCACGCGGCCGTCGGCCGGCAGCGGCTGTCCGTCGAGCGAAACGTCTCCCGTGCGCGGGAGCAGGCCGGCGATCGCCTTGAGCAGCGTCGTCTTGCCCGCGCCGTTCGAACCGAGGATGACGGTGACGCCGGGCGGTACGTCGATCGAGAGCTCGCGCACGACGAGGAATCCGCCGTAGCCGGCGCTCAGCGCCCGCACCTCGAGCCGTGCGGGGGCCGGCGTCCGGGCGGGAAGCGCGTCGCGGCTCATCCGAGCGGCTCGGCGATCTCGTCGCCGAGATAGGCTTCGATCACGACGGGATCGCGCACGACGCGCGACGGCGCGTCGTCGGCAATCCTGCGGCCCTGGTGCAGCACGAGCACGCGCTCGACGTAGCGCATCAGCGTCGTGACCGCATGCTCGATCCAGATCACGGTGAGGCCGAGGTCGTCGCGCAGCGCGCGTATGCGCTGCGCCATCGCCTCGACCTCGGCCTCGGTCAGTCCGGCGGCGACCTCGTCGAGCAGCAGCACGCTCGGTCGCGTGGCGAGTGCCATCCCGATCTCGAGCAGGCGTTGCTGCGACGGCGTGATGGCGCCCGCCGGCGTCGACGCGTGGCGCTCCAGTCCGATCAGCCGCAGGATGCTCTCTTCGTCCCGCAGCGCGGGCGGGGCGCCGCGCCTGCGTCCGGCGAACTGCAGGCCGAAATCGACGTTCTGCGCGACGCTCAGCTCCGCGAATACGCGCGGCGTCTGGAAGGTGCGCGCGACGCCGCGTGCCGCGAAGCGATGCGGCGCGGCGCCGGTGAGGTCCTCGCCGTCGACCAGCAGCCGTCCCGCGTTCGGCGCCAGCACGCCGGAGAGCGCATTGAAGAACGTCGTCTTGCCGGCGCCGTTCGGTCCGATGATGCCGACCAGCTCGCCCGCATCGAAGTGGGCGTCGACCGCGTCGACGGCGACCAGGCCGCCGAAGCGCACGGTGACGGAGCGCGCTTCGAGGCGCGGCGGTGCCTCAGCCATCGAGCGCCTCGCGCGAGGAGGCCGCGCCGCCGGCGGCGGGCGCGGCGGGTGCCGAGGACGATGACGGCGCGACCGGCGCGACGGCGCTCGCGGCGCCGACGGTCGCCGGTGCGTCGCCGCGGCGGCGCCCGCGCAGCGCGTCGCCGAGCGACGCCAGGCCGTTGGGCAGATAGAGCACCGAGAGGATCAGCAGCACGCCGAGTGCCATCATGTAGACCTGCGGCAGCTGCAAGCGCAGCGTCTCGGCGAGCACGCTGAAGACGACGGCGGCCGCGACCGGCCCCCACAGCGTCGCGGCTCCGCCGACCAGCGCGATCAGCACCGTCTGGAAGCCGATGAACGGATTGAAGACGGTGGTCGGATCGATGTACGTCCAGCGAACGCTCATCGCGGCGCCCGCCGCGCCCGCGAAGGCGGCGGTGAGCGCGAAGCCGATCACCTTCACGCGCCGCGTGTCGACGCCGAGCGTCTGCGCGCGCTGCTCGTCGCCCCCGATGCCGGCCATCGCCAGGCCGAGTCGGCTGCGTCGCACCAGCAGGGAGACGAGCACCGCGGCGGCGGCGATCGCGAGCACCGTGTAATAGACGGTGAGCGGCTCCGGCACGACGACGAGCACGCGCCCGACGGTGCCGGCGAGGCTCTTCTCGGCGAGCGTGATCGAGTGCCGGATGAGCTCGGTCATCCCGAAGGTGAGCACCGCGAAATAGGTGCCGCGCAGATGCAGCACGGCGCTGCCCATGACGACGGCGAGCACGACCGCGAGCAGCGCGCCGAGCCCCACGGCCGCCGCCCACGGCAGGCTGCCGAGCACGAACGCGCTCGTGTACGCGCCCACCCCGAAGAACGCCGACGTGGCGAGCGACAGGTAGCGCGTCGAGCCGCAGAACAGGCTCCAGCTCGTCGCGAGCGCCACGTACATCAGGCAGGTGAGCGCCATCGACTGCGTGAAGCCGCTCGCGCCCAGCGGCAGTGCCGCCGCCAGTGCGACGAGCACGACGAGCACGAGCGCGTCGATGCGCAAGCCTTTTCGTGCGCGCGCGCTCACGACCGGAACAACCCGTGCGGCTTCCACAGCAGCACCGCGATGAAGATGCCGTACGACAGCAGCGGCTTGATCGACGGGCTGCCGAAGTGCATGCCGAGGGCCTCGACGACGCCGAGCGCCAGGCCGGCCAGCAGGCTGCCGGTCATGCTGCCGAAGCCGCCCAGCGTGATGACGATCAGCGCCGTCACCGTGTACGGCTCGCCGATCGACGGCGAGATCGCGTAGGTCATCGACAGCAGACTGCCGGCGAGACCCGAGAGCCCGAGCCCGATCCCGAACATCAGCGGATGCAGGCGCGCGGTGTCGATGCCGACCAGCAACGCGCCCACCGGAGACTGCATCAGCGCGCGCACGCCCTTGCCGAGCAGCGTTCTGCGCAGCAGCACGATGAGTGCGATGCTGGCGGCGAGCGCGACCGCCAGCAGCACCAGCTTGTTGGCGGCGAACTGCGCGCCGCCCATGCGCACGGGCTCGGTGAGATAGTCGTAGCCGCGCAGGTCGCCGCCCCAGACGAGCGACGCGAAGTTCTGCACGAGGAACATCAAACCGAATGCGACCATCAAACCGCGCGCCTCGAAGACGTCCACGTTCGGCGAGATGCGCGCCAGCCGCGCGAAGCACAGCCGGTGCACGGCGAAGCCGACGAGCATCATGACGACGAACGCCAGCGGCGCCATCGCCAGCGGGGAGATTCCGTATCGCGTGTGTGCGAGCCAGGTGACGAAGGCACCGAGCATCAGGAATTCGCCGTGGGCGATGTTCAGGATGCGCATCAGCCCGTACTGCAGGTTCAGCCCGAGCGCCACGAGCGCGTAGACGCCTCCGGTGATCAGGCCGGAGGCGAGCAGCTCGAACCAGGCGGTTGCCGACATGGCCGCTTCGCCCGAGGGCGGTCCGCGAGCCGTCCGGGGTGGAGGATCAGACCCAGTCGGGCTTGGGCAGCAGCAGCTTCGACGTCGCCATCCGTTCCGGCCAGACGACCTCGAACTCGCCCTTCTGCCATTGCCCGACGGTGCCGGGCGTGGCGACGTTCTCGCTGCCGTCGAAGCGCACCGGACCGATGATCGTCGCGTGCTCGTTCTTCGCGATGTAGTCGCGGATCGCCTTGCGGTCGAGGCCGACCTTGCCCACGGCCTGCGTGAGCACCTCCAGCGCGGCCCATGCGTGCCCGCTCGCCCAGCGGTCGGGCTCCTTGCCGAACTTCGCGGTGTGCGCGTCGAAGTACGCCTTCGCGCCGGCGCTCGTCTTCGGGTTCCACGAGCCCATGCCCGAGACGCCCTCGATGCCGGCGCCGATCACGTTGCGGTAGACCGGGAACGCGGTGCCGACCGACGCGTAGAAGATCTTCGGATTGAAGCCGATCTCCTTCGACTGCTTGCTCGCGAGGATGGTGTCGGGCGGATAGGTGATCCCGATGAACGCGTCGGGTTTCTGGTCCTTGATCGTGCGCAGCGTGGGGGCGAGATCCTTCACGCCGAGCGGATAGCCCTTGCGCTCGACGACCTCGATGCTCGTCTTCTTCAGCGCCGAGTTGAGCGCCGCGAAGTTCTCCAGCCCGAACAGGTCGTCCATATACAGGATCGCGATCGTCTTCACGTCGTGCGCGACGAGCATCTCGACCAGCGCGTCCATCATCCGGTCGGGCTGCTGCAGGAACGAAAAGAAGTACGGCAGGTTCATGTTGATCAGCTTGCGCGACAGGGCGGTGGGCGCGAGCATCGGGTAGCCGTGCCGGTTCGCCAGCGGCGCGAGCGCGAAGTTCGCGTTCGAGCCCCAGGGCGGCAGGATCAGGTCGACCTTGTCGCTGCCCATCAGCTTCTCGAAGCTGCGGATGCAGGTCTCGATCTCGCTGCGGTCGTCCAGGCCGATCAGCTCGATCGGACGGCGCCGGCCCTGCACGTCGAGGCCGCCGGCGGCGTTCTGCTGATCGGCCCACAGCAGGTAGTTCGGTTCCTGCGTGACCTGCGCTCCGGCCGCCCAGGGGCCGGTGCGCGCGATCGCGTAGCCGACGCGCACGGGACGGTCCTGTGCGCGCAGGACCGCGGGCATGGCCAGGCCGGCGGCGCCGGCGCCGAGCGCCTGCAGCGTGTTGCGGCGGGTGATCGACTTCGGGCTGCTCATCGCATGTCTCCTCTGTGGTTCTCCGCGGGTGCGGGCGCGCCCCGGGGTGCGCACCATCATAGGCGCTGGCCGCCGGCCGCGCTGCTCCGCGTGTTCCCCTGCGCTTGACGATTTGTGCACGGCCGATGCCGGCGGCGCTCGCGAGTGGAGGCGGCGTTCGGGCGGCGGTGCCGGGCCGCGACGGGTGTGCGTCGAAGCCGTGACGTCGCGGGGTACCATCGGCCGGCGCTTCACGCGCAGCAGGAGGAGAAGGAGAGATGCCCTCGTTCAAGCCGACGATGAGCACCGACCACGTGGCGCCCGCCGATCGCGCACCGTACTGGCGCGACTGGATCGACCGGTTGTTCTGCGGACTGCAGTCCGATCTGTACGGCGACGTCGATTTCGATGGCCACATGGCGACGGAGCACGCGGGCGACGTCGTGCTGACGCGGCTCGAGGGCAACCGGCATCGCGTGCTGAAGGACGATCGCCTGGTGCGCGGCAGCGAGATCGGCTACCTGAAGATCGTCGCGCCGTACCGCGGTAGCGCCGGCGTCGAGCAATGCGGCCGTCGCGCCTGGGTGTCGCCGGGCGAATGGAGCCTGTACGACACGACCGACGTCTACCAGGTCGACAACCCGATGCGCGTCGAGCATCTGATCGTGATGGTGCCGAAGGCGGCGCTCGTCGAGCGCGGCCTGCCACTGCACGAGCTCACCGCGCGGCGACTCGGTACCGCCGGAGGCATTTCCCGGCTCGCGCTGCAGACGATGCGCGGCGCCTGGTACGAGCTGCCGTCGATCGCGCCCGAGGCGGCGCGCGGCGTCGGCGAGACGATCGTGCAGCTGATCCGGCTCTCGCTGCTCGAGCTCGCCGGCGGCGAGAGCGCGCCGACGCAGCGTGCGTCGCTGCGCGAGCGGATCAAGCAGCTCGTCGAGCGCCGGCTCGGTGACCCGTCGCTGAACGTCGAGGCGATCGCGCTCGCGCTGAACTGCAGCCGCCGCCAGCTGTACAACGCGTTTTCCGAGGAGCCCGACGGTGTCGCCGGCTACGTTCTCGCGCGGCGGCTCGATGCCTGCCGGCGTGACCTGGCCGACCCCGCGCAGCAGCATCGATCGATCACCGAGATCGCGCTGGAGCGCGGCTTCAACCATCCGGCGCACTTCAGCCGTGCGTTCAAGGCGCGTTTCGGCATCACCCCGAGCGACGCGCGGGCGGCGCGCCTACCGGACGGCCGGGCGCCGGACGCCGCGGACGCCCGCGGCGTCACTTCACCGTCACGACGCTCACCGATCCGCTGCGGCGCTGGACGCTGATCCCGACGTCGTCCTTGCGGCGCACGAGCAGCAGGTCGACGCTAGCGTCGCCGACGCGCAGGTTGCGGATCCGCATGCGCTGCACGAACGCGGGCAGCACCGGGTTGGAGAACTTCACCGTCGCCGTCGGGCCGCGCACCTCGAGGCCGAGACAGGCCTGCAGGCACAGGAACACCGCTCCCGCGGCCCACGCTTGCGGCGAGCAGGCGACCGGATAGTGCGTCGGCGCTTCCCCGGGCCGGCGCGGGAAGCCGCAGAACAGCTCGGGCAGGCGGTGCATCTCGAAGAAGAGCGCCGCGTCGAACAGCCCGGTGAGCACCTTGACGGCGGCTTCCTTCAGTCCGTACAGCGCGAAGCCGGCCGCGACGATCGAGTTGTCGTGCGGCCAGACCGATCCGTTGTGATACGACATCGGGTTGAAGCCGCGCTCGGTGCTCGCGATCGTGCGGATGCCCCAGCCCGAGAAATTCGCCTCGTCGGTGAGCGTGCGTGCGATGCGCACGGCATGCTCGGGGCGGGCGATCCCGCTGAACAGGCAATGTCCCGCGTTCGACGAGACCACGCGGCACGGACGCTTGGCGCCGTCGAGCGCGAGTGCGTAGGTGCCCAGGTCTTCGCACCAGAACGCCTTCGCGAAGCGCTCGCGCAGACGCTGCGCCTCGTGCTCGAGTGCCTGCGCCCGTCCGTGATGCCCGAGGCTCGCCGCCATGCGCGCGGCGGCGCGCTTGGCGGCATAGACGTAGCCCTGCACCTCGCACAGGGCGATCGGTCCCTCGGCCTGCGTCCCGTCCGAGTGGAAGATGGCGTCGTGCGAGTCCTTCCATCCCTGGTTGAGCAGGCCCGTCCCGGAGCGTCGCGCGTATTCGTAGAAGCCGTCGCCGTCGACGTCGCCGTAGCGCTCGATCCAGTCGAGCGCCCGTTCGACGTGCGGCCACAGCCCGTCGATGAAGAGCAGGTCGGCGGTGCGTCGCTGATAGGCGTCGGCCAGCACGACGAACAGCGGCGTCGCGTCGATCGACCCGTAATAGCGGGCGAACGGCACTTCGCCGAGCGCCGCCATCTCCCCGGAACGCATCTCGTGCAGGATCTTGCCCGGCTGCGCGTCCTGGTCGGGGTTCTCCGCTTCGGCCTGCGTCGCCGCCAGGCACGAGAGCACGCCGCGCGCGAGCTCCGGGTTCATCCACAGGCATTGCAGCGCGGTGATGATCCCGTCGCGGCCGAACACCGTGCTGTACCACGGCACGCCGGCGTACGGATAGGGCCCGTACGGAGTGTCGGTGCGCAGCAGCTGGATGTCGGCGAGCGAGCGGTCGAGCCACCGGTTGAACTGCGCGTTCGAGGTCTCGATCTCCGGCTGGCGCTCGCGATGCTGCTGGACCTCGTGCGCCGCGCGCTCGGCGGCCGACTCGTAGTCGGCCTCCAGCCGTGGGAGCCGGCCGTCGGTCTTTCCGGGTTCGTCGATCTCGCAACCGATCGCCCAGCGGAAGCTCGCCGACTCGTGCGGCGCGAGGCGGACCTGGAAGAACGCCGTCGTGCCGTCCCACGTCGGCGCGGTGTCGAGCACGACGCGCGTTCGCCGAGTGCGCGCGTCGCGTCCGACGTACTCGAGCACCAGCGATCGCGCCTGGGTGCGTGGCGCGAGCACGCGCCCGCGCTGTGCGCGCGGAACCCCGCGCACCTCGAAGAGGTCGACGAAGTCGGCGTCGAACTGCACGCTGAACGAGAACTCCATCGTCTCGCTCGAGTAGTTGTGCAGCCGCACGCGTTCGTGGCAGACGTCGTCGTACAGGACCTTCGAGCGGAACAGGTGCAGCGAGCCGCGCAGCATCGGCGGCTTGCCTTCGCGCTGCGTGTCCGCATTCATCAGGTCGACGCCGAACAGCGCGTTGTCCTCCTTCACCGTCGAGTCGAGCAGCAGCGGACGCTTGCCCTCCAGCCGTAGCACCAGTCGCGACAGGAAGCGCGTGTCGGCGTGGTACAGGCCCAGCTCGCCGGGCCCGAGCGGATCGATGTCGCCGAAGCGGTCGAAGACGGCGAAGCTGTCGCCGTACTTCAGGACGCGCGTGCGGTCGTCGATGCACGCCGAGTCGGCGCGGATGAAATACTGGTCGCGAATGAGGATCGCGTCGTCGGGCATCGCTCGGTCAGACCGCGGACACCTCGGGAACCGGCTCGGCGAGCCGTTCGTACAGGCGAAGGTAGTCGCGGGCCATGCGCTGCGCGGTGAAGCGCTCCTCGAAGACCTCGCGGCATCGCGCGCGGTCGAGCGAGCCGGCCCTGCGCACCGCGGCCACCGCCTCGTCGCGGCTTTGCACGATGAAGCCGGTGACGCCTTCGTCGACGACCTCCGGCACCGAGCCGTTGCGCCAGGCGACCACCGGCGTGCCGCAGGCCATCGCCTCGATCATCACCAGTCCGAAGGGCTCGGGCCAGTCGATCGGAAAGAGCAGCGCGCGCGCGTTGCCGAGGAACTCCGATTTCTGCTCGTCGCCGATCTCGCCGAGGTATTCGATGCCCGGCTGCTCGAGCAGCGGTTCGATCACGTTCTCGAAGTATTCGCGGTCCGCCCGGTCGACCTTCGCCGCGATGCGCAACGGCAGGCCGGCCGCGCGCGCGATCGCGATCGCGCGGTCGACGCGCTTCTCCGGCGAGATGCGCCCGAGGAACGCGAGGTAGTCGCCGCCGTCGGGGTGGAAGCGGAAGCGCTCCGCGGGCAGGCCGTGGTGCACGGTGGCCATCCAGTTCGCCGCGGCCAGCGGCCTGCGTTGCGCATCGGAGATCGACACCAGCGGCATCTCCCGGTATTCGTCGAACAGCGGTCGCAGCTCCGGAAGATCGAGCCGGCCGTGCAGCGTGGCGACGTGCGGAATGCGTGCGCGGCGGGCGAACGGGAAATGCAGGTAGTCGACGTGGAAGTGGACGACGTCGAAGCTGGACGCGCGCTGGAAGACGTTCTCGAGCATCAGCAGATGGTGCGCCAGCGGATCGAGGCAGCCGGCATCGAGCCGCAACGAGCGCCGGCAGCCGGGAACGAGGCGCGCCCGCGTCGATGAATCGCCGCTGGCGAACAGCGTCACTTCGTGACCCTGCCGTACCAGCTCCTCGGTGAGATACGACACCACGCGTTCGGTGCCGCCGTAGGCGTGCGGCGGAACGCTTTCGTACAAGGGGGCAATCTGTGCGATCTTCATGTTCGGTCTCGGAAAAAAAAAAGCCCATCCCAGACGCAAACGTGGCGCCCGGAAGGGCGCTGGCACGACTGAATGTTACGATGTCCGACAGGCGTAGACCAAGCGACGACAGGGAGGCGAAAGCGGCGATGGGCGACTCGCTCGACGGGTTGCGCGACGCGCTGCGCGCCTTCGCCGCCGACCGGGAGTGGGAGCGCTTCCACTCGCCGAAGAACCTGGCGAGTGCGCTGATCGTCGAGGCCGCCGAGCTGCTCGAGCCGTTCCAGTGGCTCGACGAAGGCGCCTCGCGCCGTCCCGATCCGGAAACGCTCGAGCAGGTGCGCGGCGAGCTCGCCGACGTGCTGCTCTACCTCGTGCGCCTCGCCGACGTGCTCGGCATCGATCCGATCGAGGCGGCCCGACGCAAGCTCGCGGTCAACGCGCGCCGCTATCCGGTGGAGCAGGCGCGCGGAAACGCGCGGAAGTCGCGGTTGCGCTAGCCGTTTCGCGGCCGGCCCTCGACGCCCCGGCGAGGTTGCGCCGCAACTGCTGGTACAGCACCTCGGGATCGATCGGCTTCTCGAGCACGGCGCGGATCCCGGTCGCGTCGATCTCGGGCGCCGCGATGGCATCGCGATAGCCGGTATAGAGGAGGATCGGCAGCCCCGGCCGTTTCGTTGCGACTGCGCGCGCCAGCTCGGTTCCGGTGAGCCGCGGCATCGTCTGGTCGGCGATCAGCAGGTCGAACTCGAAGCCGTCGTCGGTGATCAGCCGGCGCGCGTCTTCCGGGTCGAAGAAGGTCGACACGCGCACGCCCCAGCCCTCGAGCAGCTCGCGCATGAAGCCGAGCACCGAGGGCTCGTCGTCGACGAGCACCACGGTGGCGTCGAGCGGCGGCCGCGGCGCGACCGAGGCCGCCGTCGTCGATGCGCCCGGCGCGTCGCCGGCGATCGCCGCGTCGAGCGGCGGCAGCAGCACGCGGAAGGTCGCGCCTCCGCCCGGCCGCGTCTCGACGACGACGTGGCCGTGGTGCTCGTGCACGATGCCGTGCACCGTGGCGAGCCCCATGCCGCTGCCTTTCCCGACTTCCTTCGTGCTGAAGAACGGCTCGAACATGCGATCGAGCACGCCGGCGTCGATGCCGGGTCCGGTGTCGCCGATCGACAGCACGACGAAGTCGCCGTCGACGCTCTGGCGGCACGAGGTGCACACGCCGCGCCAGCCGCTCTCCCACGCGGTGTCGATGCGCACCGTGCCGACCGCGTGCATCGCGTCGCGCGCGTTGATGCACAGGTTCATCAGCACCTGCTCGAACTGCACGGGGTCGATCAGCACCGCGGGTAGCTCCGCGTCGAGCTCGACCTGCATCTCCACGGTCGCCGGCAGCGATGCACGCAGCAGCTTCGTCGCCTCGCGCACCGCGGCCGACAGCGCGACCGGTCGCGGCTCGCCGCGCTGGCCGCGGCTGAACGTGAGCATCTGCCGGATGAGGTCGCGGGCACGCTCGCACGAGAGCTGCGCCTGCTGCAGGTGTTGCGCAATCTTCGGGTCGCCGCCGCTGCCCAGGCGCTCGCTCGCCAGCACGACGTAGCCCATGATCGACGCTAGCAGGTTGTTGAAATCGTGCGCGATGCCGCCGGTCAGGTGGCCGATCGCCTCCATCTTCTGCGCCTGGCGCAGCTGCGCCTCGAGTTGCGCGCGTCGTCTCTCCTCACGCCGGCGCTCGGTGAGGTCGCGCACGATCGAGAGCGCGTGCGGCTCGTTGCGGTATCGCATCGGCACGACGTGGACCTCGACGTCGAAGGTCGAGCCGTCGAACCGGCGCGAAATGTTCTCGCCGCAATACGCGTTGCCGAGGAGCGCGGCGCGCACGACCTCCCTGCAGTACTCGCGCCGATCCTCCGGAAGGAAGCGTTCGCAATCGGCGCCGACCAGGTCTTCCCGCGCAAAGCCGTGCATGCGCAGGAACGCCTCGTTGACGTCGACGACCTTCGCCGACGAATTCCAGAGCAGCAGTCCGTCGACGGACGCATTGAAGATCGAGCGGTACTGCTCCTCGCTCTCGCGCAACGCCTGCTCGGCGAGCTTGCGCGCCGTGATCTCGCGCGTGAAGGCGAGGATGCGCCGCTTGCCGGCGATCTCGGCAGGCTTGATGTGCACCTCGTCCCAGTGCAGCGAGCCGTCCTTGTTGCGGCGGTGCCATTCGAAGGTGATCGGCTGCCCGTCCTTCGCACGCTGCAGCATTCGCAGGGCGTCGTCCTCCGTGTACGGCGGCTCGCCCGACCCGAGCTGCGACAGCGGCAGCCGGCGCATCTCCTCGCGCGTGTAGCCGTAGACGCTGCAGGCCTTCGAGTTGACGTCGACGATCGCGCCCGTGTCCCAGTCGTGCACGAACAGCGCATCCTCGCCGGCGTCGAAGAGCGCCCGGTAGCTGGCTTCCGAGGTGCGCAGCGCGTCTTCGGCGCAGCGCCGTTCGATCTCGCCCGCCGCCCGTCCCGCGAAGATCTTCAGCACCGACTCGATGAACGCCTCGTCCTCGAGCGGCCGGCGCGACAGCACCGCGATCACGCCGAGCAGGCGTCCATCCGATCCGTGCAACGGATAGCCGGCATAGGCGTCGATGCCTGCCTTGCGCAATGCGCGCGACTCGGGGAACAGCTCGCGCACTCGGCTGCGGTAGCAGCGAAAGCCTTCGAGAACGGTGCGGCACGGCGTGGACTGCAGCAGGTACTCGTAGTTCTCGAGGTAGACGCCGTCCCCGTACAGCCCGATCGTGCGCACGCGTCGTGCGTCGCTTTCGCCTTCGATGACGCCGATCAGCGCGTGGTCGGTATCGAGGATCGTCGCGACGTAGCGCGTGAGCGCCTGCACGAGCCCGTCGCCGTCGGCGCGCGAGACGGCGAGCGCGGCATGGTGCAGCGCTTCCTGCGTTCGCTGGTCGCGGGCCAGGATCAGATCGTCGGACATCGGCTCGACCCGGGCCATGGCCGCCCCCGCCAGTGGTGTCGTCGATCCGATCAGTGTAGGGAGAAAACGCGCCGGCGCGGCCGGAAGTTACATTGCCGAAACGATCGAAACACGCCGGTTACACGGGCTTGGGCTCGCCCTCCGGCGGGACGTACAGGTAGCCGACGCCGCGGATCGTGCGGATCGACTGCGGGTTCTCCGGATCGGGCTCGATCTTGCGGCGCAGCCTCGCCACGCGGATGTCGATCGAGCGATCGAAGGGTTCCCACTCGCGATTGCACGTGAGCGCGAGCAACCGGTCGCGCGAGAGCACCTGGTTCGGGTGCGCGGCGAAGACCTTCAGCAGGTCGAACTCCATCGCCGTGATCGCGATCTCGCGGCCGTCGCGATCGAACAGCTGGCGCGAGACCGTGTCGAGCGTGCAGCAGGCGATCGGTATGCGCCGCGCGTCGTTCCCGGACGAATCGCCGCGCGTCGCAGCCGGGTGCGCCTGCAGCCGCCGCATCACGCTCTTCAGGCGGGCGCGCAGCTCGCGTGGATCGAAGGGTTTGCCGATGTAGTCGTCGGCGCCGATCTCGAGGCCGACCACGCGATCGACGGTGTCGGTCGATCCGGTGACCATGATGATTCCGACGTCGTAACGCTCGCGCAGGTACCGGGCGAGCGTCAGCCCGTCCTCTCCGGGCAGTCGCAGGTCGAGCAGGATGACGTCGGGAAGCGAGCGCTCGATCTCGGCGCGCATCGCCGCTCCGCTCGCCACTGCGCTCACGTCGTATCCGTGCGAGCCGAGGTACTCGCCGAGCATCTCGCGCAGCGAGGCGTCATCGTCGACGACCAGTACGCGTCCGGCGTACGCCACGTGCGCAAACCCTCAATCTCGAGTGTTCTTCGGCGGCGCCCCTTCGGCCCGCCTCGTGGTTCGTCCGCGGCCCTTTCGAGCCGGATCAGTATAGCGGCGCGTGCCGGCGCCGCACCAGAGCGCGCGGCGTACGAAGCGGCAACACGGCGCGGCGAAGCGTTAACACAACCGTCCGAAGCGGTAATCGCCAGGACATCCGGCGATTCCAGACTGCTCTCGTGCCGGTGCCCCGATGCAGGCGCGCATCGGTCGGCATCGCGATCGACGACTGCACTTGGGAGCCAGTCATGGAGACGAGCCGCCGGCAGCTGCAAGCCGCCTCGACCTTTCGCATTCATCGGTACCCGGCCGCCCTGATCGACCGCTGGACGCTGGCCGATGGTCGCAGCGTGCTCGTTCGCCCGGTGCTGCCGCAGGACGCAGCGCTGCAGCAGCAGTTCGTGCGCGGCCTGTCGCCGATGAGCCGCTATCGGCGCTTCCACGCGGGCGTGCTCGAGCTGTCGGGCGACCTGCTCGACTACCTGACCCAGGTCGATTACCGCTCGCACCTCGCGCTGCTCGCCGAGACCTTCGACGCGCGCGGCGACGAAGCGCAGGTCGCCGAAGCGCGGTACGTGCTGCGCGACGCCGACGACGGGATCGATGCGGGCGTCGCCGATTTCGCGATCGCCGTCGCCGACGACTGGCAGGGCTGCGGGCTCGGTTCGCGGATGCTGGAGGCGCTGGTGACGAGCGCGCGCGACGGCGGCGTGCGCCGCCTCGAGGGCAGCGTGCTGGCGGACAACGAACCGATGCGTGGTCTGCTGCGGGCACGCGGCTGGCGCATCCGTCGCGACCCGGAAGATGCCCGTCTCGTGATCGGGTGGCTCGATCTCGAGCCCGCCTACGCGTGCGTCGCGCGAGCCTCGCTCGAGGCGCGGGCGGGACGCGCGCTCGAGAGGGTGCCGTGTTGACCGCCGCCGCCGGCGCGACGCCGTTCGCGCGGCACCGAGTCGCCGGTGCGCTGCGCTCGCTGCTCGGCGGTGGCATCGGCACGGTGGCGTTGCCGGCCGCGTTGCTGATTGCCGTCGTGATGGGACAGCGCTCGTCGATCGGCCTGTTCCTCGGCCCGATGAACAGTGCGACCGGCATCGGCTTCGCGGCATTGAGCCTGGCGGTGGCGATCGGCCAGCTCAGCTGGGGACTCGCGCAACCGCTGTCGGCCATGCTCGCCGAACGCTACGGGCCGGCACGCGTCGTCGCCTTCGGTGCCGTGCTCTGCGCATTGGGCAACGTCGCCGTCGCGTCCGCCACGAGCCTCGCCGGAATGATCGTCGCGATCGGGCTCGGCAGCGCCGCCGCCGCGGCCGCGGGCGGAGCGTCGCTGCTCATCGGCCTGGTCGTGCAGCGCGTGTCGCCCGAGCGGCGCGGCCTGGCGTGCGGCCTTCTCGGGGCCGGCGGATCGGCCGGACAGATGATCGTCGCACCGATCGCGCAAGGCACGATCGCGGCCGCCGGATGGGTCGTCGCGATTGTGGCGATGGCGGCGATGACGCTGGCCGCCGCGCCGCTCGCACGGGTGTTCCGCGACGGACCCTCGTCGAGCGCGCCCCACCCGGCGCCGGCGGCCGGTTCGGCGGCGGCGTCCGCGGCGATCGCCGAGCGCGCGCGCGCACGCCGCGCCGCGTTGCGCGATCCGCACTATTGGGCGCTGGTCGGCGGCTTCTCGATCTGCGGCTTCCACGTCGGCTTCCTCACGGCGCACGTGCCCGGCGTGCTGCAGTCCTGCGGGCTGCCGGCCGCGCTCGCCGGCGCGTGGATCGCGATCGTCGGCGGCTGCAACATCGCCGGCAGCATCGTCTCGGGCGCGCTCACGCAACGGCGCTCGATGCCGCACATGCTGATGGCGCTGTACGCCGCACGCGCGGCGGGCGTCCTGGTCTTCCTCGCGTCGCCGAAGACGCCCGCCGCGGCGTTCGTCTTCGCGTCGTGGATGGGTGCGACGTACATGGCGACGGTGCCGCCGACCACCGGGCTGCTGGCCCGCCGGTACGGCGTCGGCAACCTCGCCACACTGTTCGCCACGGCGATGCTGTTCCACCAGCTGGCCAGCGCGCTCGGCGTCTGGCTGGGCGGAGTGGCCTTCGAGCGCAGCGGCCACTACGACTGGTTCTGGTCGCTCGACATCGTGCTGGCGCTGCTGGCCGTCGTGCTTCACGTGCCGCTGCTCGACGCGCCCGGGCGGCCGGCGGCGACCTCGTCGACGATCGCCCGCATCCGCTCCCAGTGCGAGCCCTCCCAGAACACGCGGCCGCAGGCGTCGCAGGTGCTGAAGCGCTCGTAGTGCGCTCGCACGTTCGGCGGCAGCAGGTGCTCGACGTCGGCCTTGTCGGCGGCACGCAGCGGAAGGTTGCAGGACAGGCAGAGCGTGAACGGGCGCATGCCGCCGGCCAGGTCCAGCCGCGCGAAGATCTCGCCCAACTGTTCGAGCGTACGCAGCGCGCGCACGTAGCAGCCGTGGGTGATCGTGCGGCGCTTGAGCAGCTCGCGATCGCGCGTGAGCACGATGCGCGATTCCTGCACGCAGCGCCGTTCGATCTCGTCGTCGTCGATCGCGTTGTCGTAGACGGTGTCGTAGCCCGCCATTCGCAGCAGTCGCGCCAGTCCGCCCAGGTGCGCATCGGCGACGAAGCGTGGATCGCGCAGCGGTGCGTCGCGCACGCGCAGCAGCGGCGACACGTCGAAGGTCTCGAATCTGGGGTAGACGGCGATGCGGTCGCCGTCCGCGACGAGCCGATCGAAGCCGACCGACTCGCCGTTCACCAGGACGAGCTCGACCTCGGTGTGCGGCACACCGAGCGCTTCGATCTCGTGCTTGACGGTCGCGGCCCGGGCGCAGACGCGCGTGAACGCGCGACCCCGTCGCCCGGGCGCCAGGAAATCGTTGAGCTCCTCGTAGAAGCGGAAGGTCGCGGTGACCATCGTCGGCCCGCCGTCGGGGCAGTGTCGGTTTTCCTCTGGGGCTGCCGGAAGTCGGCATTTCGCGGCGTCGCGCTACGTGGGTCGGCGCGGCGTCGACGGCGCGCCGATCAGCGCTTCTCCGCCGCCCACTGCGGATTCCACGCCACCTCCCACAGATGCCTGTCGGGATCCTGGAAATATCCGGCGTATCCGCCCCAGAAGGTCCGGCCCGCCGGCTTCGCGATCGTCGCGCCCGCCGACTGCGCGCGCGCCATCACCCGGTCGACCTCGTCCTTCGAGCCGACATTGTGCGCGAGCGCGAACTCCGTGGCGCTCCTTGGCCCGACGGCGATGCCGGCGTCGTGCGCGAGGCTGGCGCGCGGCCACAGTGCAAGCTTCAGCCCGCCGTGCAGGTCGAAGAACGCCACGGCGCCGTGCTCGAACTCGCGCCCGACGATGCCTTCCGACGGAAAGCCGAGCCCGTCGCGATAGAACGCGAGCGAACGCTCGAGGTCGTCGACGGCGAGCGTCAGCAGCGAGATGCGAGGTTCCATCGTAGATCTCCGGGTTCGAAGCTTCGCGCCGCGCCTCGCTCGTGCATCACGATCCGCTCGCGCGCGGCCTGCCGCTTGCGCGACGACCTCATCCCTGCGGCAGGCTGCGCGAATACAGGCCGAGCACGGCCACGCCCGCGACGATCAGCGCGAGCCCGATCAGCGCCGGTGCATCGAGCGACTGGCCGAATACGAGCCATCCGATCAGCGTGATCAGCGCGATTCCCACGCCCGACCATACGGCGTACGCGATGCCGACCGGCACGGTGCGCAGCGCGAGCGACAGGAACCAGAATGCGGTGGCGTAGCCGGCAACGACGACGAGCGACGGCAGCAGGCGGGTGAAGCCGTCGCAGGCCTTCAGCGCCGAGGTGGCGACGACCTCGCTGACGATCGCGATCGAGAGGTAGAGCCACGCCTGCACGCCCGCCTCACATCCCGATGCGGCGCGCACCCTCGCGGAAGCGCGCGGCCGCTTCGGGGTCGAGCCGGAAGGCCGCGGCGAAATCGGCGTAGCGGTACCCGGGCAGCGTGCGGCGGATCACGTTCGCGTGTCGCCGCGCGGCGTCGAGCGAGCCATTCAGCGCGTGTGCGAATGCCGCGATCGCGTGGATGTGCGGATGCGCGTTCGGGCGGGCGGCGGCGCGCTCGGCCCACAGCGCGGCCTCGGGCAGCTCGCCCAGGCGAAGATGCGCGATCGCGCGCGAGCCGAGCATGCCGAACAGCAGCGGGTCGAAGGGGCTGAGCCGGCGGGCCCGGTCGGCGGCGGCGATCGCCGCGCGCGGGTCGCCCGCCTGTGCGTGCACGAAGGCGAGCGTGTAGTGCGCCAGCGCGAAGTTCGGACTGAGCTCGATCGCCTGCTCGAGCTCGCTCACCGACGCGTCGTGGCCGTCGCGCAGCCACAGCGCGCGGCCCATCGCCCAGTGCGCCGACGGGTCGCGCGCGTCGGCCATCAGCGCCTGCGCGGCGGCGTCGAGTGCGCGCTCGATCTCGGGTGCGCGCTCGGTCCAGCCCTGGAACGCGTTCTGGAAATGGGTGAACGACAGGCCGGCCCACGCCCGCGCGAAGGTCGGGTCGAGCCGCGTCGCCTGCTCGAAGAATCCGCGGGCAGCCGCGTTGTCCTGCGGGTCGAAGCGGTACATGTGCCAGAGGCCGCGGTGGTGCGCGCTCCACGCGTCGAGCGAGTCGGGCGGCAGGAGCACCGCCCGGTTGCGTTCGAGCGCCTCGATCTCGGCGGCGAGCGACGCGACGATGCGGTCGCCGATCTCGTCGAGCGCCGTGAACACGTCGCCGAGCGCGAAGCGTTCGTTCCACGCAACCCGTCCGCTGCGCGTCTCGAGGAGCTCCACGTCGACCGATGCGTGCGGCGCCGCCGCGTGCACGATCCCGCTGCAGAGATAGTCGACGCGCAGCAGCCGCGCCGCTTCCGCGGGGCCGACGCCGCGATCGTGCAGCCATGCGGCGCTGCCCTGTGCGATGACGAACACGCCGCGCAGCTTCGCGAGCCGCGTGACGACGTCGTGCGCGAGCGAGGTGCCCAGCCCGGCGACGCCGCCCGCGATCGGCGGGCGATCGACGAACGGCATCACGGCGATCGACGGCCGATGCGCATCGGGTGCGCTGCCGGCCTGCGACGGCTCCTGCGGTTCCGGCGGGGCGACCGCCGCGAGCGCCTCGATCGTCCCGGGTGCCGCGCGCTGCCGCAGCGCGCGCCATGCCGCATGCAGCGGACCGCGATCCAGCCTCTCGCGTTCGAAGAGTCGCTCGGCCAGTGCGAAATGCGCCTGTGCGTCGTGCAGCCGTCCTTCGCCGAGCAGCGCGCCGAGCAGCGCGCGATGCGCGCGCTGCTCGAACGGCTCGAGGGCGAGCCAGCGCTCCAGGTACGGAATCGCTGCCGCGCCGGTCTGCCCGGTCGCGCATCGGGCGAGCAGCGCCGCGTGCGCCGCTCGGAAGTGCCTGCGCTGGGCCGACAGCCAAGCGTCGGCGAGCGGTGCCCGCGCGAGCTCGAGGCCGTCGAGGAACTCGCCGTCGAACATCGACGCGAGGCGTGAAGCGTGCGCAGGCGTGAGGGCTTCGAGTCCGTCGGCGAGCGCACGCTCGATCTCGAGCGCGTCGACGAAGTCGCCGGACAGGTCGAGACGCACGTGCTCGCCGTCGGTGCGTACCCGGCGAACGCCGGGTTCGTCGACGAGGCCGCGGATCTTGCTCAGCGACCAGCGCAGCTCGGCGCGCGGATCGCTCGGCGCATCCCAGAGCAGCTCGCACAGCGTCCCGCGCGCGGCGGCGCGCGTAGAGAGCGCGAGCCAGGCGAAGAGCGCCCGCGTCTTGCGCGAGGCCGGCAGCGGCAGGGGGTGTTCGTCGCAACGGATCTCGAGTGCGCCGAGCAGTCGGATCCGGAGCCGCCGTCCGGTGCGCGCCGGTCCGGGCGGCCGCGATCGAACCGGAATTCCCACGCCCGCTCCCACGCTCGTCGCCCCGCTCGATGCCTACGCTGCCGTCAAAGGTACGCCGCCTCGATGCGACGGATCTTCCGCCCCCGCCTTCCGCGCGGGAAAGCGAATCGTCGGCCATTCCGGAGAAGCGAACATGGGTACTGCCACCACTTCCGTGCGTCAAGACCGGCCGGCACCCCCGCCCGCGTCACCCACCCTCGATCTCGAGGCGCTGAAGACACGACAGCAGGCGGCGTGGTCGTCGGGCGACTATTCGATCATCGGCACCACGCTGCAGATCGTCGGCGAGCAGCTGTGCGAGTCGCTCGACGTGCGCGCGGGTGCGCGGCTGCTCGACGTGGCGGCCGGCAACGGCAATGCGACGCTCGCGGCCGCGCGACGCGGCTGCGCGGTCGTCTCCACCGACTATGTGTCGGCGCTGCTCGAGCGTGGGCGCGAGCGCGCGCAGGCCGAGCGGCTCGACGTCGAGTTCCGCGAGGCCGATGCCGAGGCGCTGCCCTTCGACGACGCGAGCTTCGACCACGTCGTCTCGACCTTCGGCGTGATGTTCACGCCCGACCAGCAGCGCGCCGCCTCCGAGATGGCGCGCGTTTGCCGTCGCGGCGGGACGATCGGCCTGGCGAACTGGACGCCCGAGGGATTCATCGGCCAGCTGTTCCGCACGATCGGCGCGCACCTGCCGCCGCCGGCCGGCGCGAAGTCGCCGGCGCTGTGGGGCACGCCCGGCCATCTGCAGGCGCTGTTCGGGACGGACGCCGCTTCGATCCGCACGACGAAGCGCGAGTTCGTGTTCCGCTACCGCTCGCCCGAGCATTGGATCCACGTCTTCGCGACGTGGTACGGCCCGGTATTGAAGGCGTTCTCGGCGCTCGCGCCCGAAGGGCAGTCGGCGCTGCACCACGATCTGCTCGCGTTGATCGACCGCTTCAACCGCTCGGGCGACGCGACGATGGTCGTGCCGAGCGAGTACCTCGAGGTGGTCGTCGTGCGCGGCTGACGAGCCGCACGTCCATCGGCCGGCGTGCGGTCAGCGCAGGACCTGCACGTCGGCGTCGAACACGTAGCCGGCGCCGCGCTCGGTGCGGATGTACTTCGGCCGCGACGGGTCGTCCTCGATCTTGCGACGAAGGCGCAGGATCTGCACGTCGATCGTGCGATCGTAGACCTCGGCGTTGTGCAGTCGCGAGAGCTCGAGCAGCTGGTCCCGGCTGAGGATCCGCCTCGGCGCCGACAGCATCGCCGCGAGCAGGCTGAACTCGCCGTTGGTGAGTTCGACGATGCGCCCGTCCTGCGCGCGCAGCTTGCGCAGCCCGACGTTCAACTCCCAGTCGCCGAAGCGCCAGGCGCGTACTTCCGCGACGCGTTCCGCCACGCTGGCCTGCGCTTTCGCGCGGCGCAGCAACGCGCGGATGCGGGCGAGCAGCTCGCGCGGACTGAACGGCTTCGTCAGGTAGTCGTCGGCTCCGAGCTCCAGGCCCATCACGCGATCGGCCTCCTCGGCCACGCCGGTGAGCAGCAGGATCGGAATCGACGAGCGTTGGCGGATCCGGTGCATGATCTGCAGGCCGTCCTCGCCGGGCAGGCGCAGGTCGAGCACGACGAGATCGATGGCTTCCCGGGCGAGCGTCTCCTGCAGGCCGTTGCCGTCGGCGACGGCCGTCACGCGCATCTCGTTCTGCGCGAGATAGGTCGCGAGCAGGTCGCGGATCGAAGGGTCGTCGTCGACCGCGAGTACGTGCGGCTTCATGGGCGCTCGAACTCGGGAAACCAAAGAGGCTACAACGAAACCCTACGACGAATCCGGCGCGACGGTGTCAATAACGCTTGCGCCGTGTTTCAGACGTAATCTGGCGCTGCCGCGCCGCAATGCGGTCGCAAGATGGACGGGGCCCAATGGGGGTCATCGAATCGAAGCGGATCGCAGCATGAATCTTTCCAAGGGCGGGCGTCCTCCCCATGTACTCATCGTCGGCGCCGACGCGGCGCTTTTCGCGCTGCTGTCCGAGTGGCTCACCGCAGCCGGCATCCGGGTTCAGCACGACGTCGGCGCCCGATGCGATCTCGTGCTCGTCGACATCGCGTTCCCCCGCGAGGGAGGGTGCGACCGCCTGCGGGCGCTGATGTCTGCGCACGAAGGACGGCCGGTGGTCGCGCTGTCGGCGGCCTTCTTCGCGAACGTCGATCGCGACGACTCGTGCGCGCGACGCCTCGGCGTCACGGCGGTGCTGCCCAAGCCCGTCGCGCGCGAGGCGCTGCTCGACACGCTGCGTCCGCTGCTGGCCCGAGCCGCATGAGCCACGGCGAGCCGCTGGGCCTCGCCACGCCGAAGCCGTGGGTTCGGCGCGCGATCGGCGTGCTGGGCGTGCTGTTCCTGGCGTCGATGGTCTGGACCGCGATGGGCCCGGCCGAGACGCAGCGCAGCGCCGCGCTCGCCGCCTTCGCCGGGCTCTTGCTATGGCTGCTGCTGCACCAGCTGCTGCAACTGGGCGCCGCGCGCGATGCGCTCGCCGCATCGCAGCAGCGGTTCGCACTCGCCGTGGCCGGCTCCGACGACGGCATCTGGGACTGGGACCTCGCCGCGCAGCGCATCTACCTGTCGGCCCGTGCGCGAGAGCTGCTCGGCGTCCCGGACGCTCCCGAGGTCGGATCGAAGGAGGAGATCTTCCGGCAGGTGCGCATGCATCCGGACGATGCGGCGCAGCGCGAGCAGGCGCTGCTCGAGCATTTCGCCGGCCGCTCGCCCGCCTTCGACGGCGAGTACCGCGTGCTGCATGACGACGGCAGCGCGCGCTGGATCCACGTCCGCGGCGTCTGCGTGCGCGACGACGAGGGAAATCCGCTGCGCATCGCGGGCTCGATCAGCGACATCGATGCGCGCAAGCGCGCCGAGCACGCGCTGCGCCAGTCCGAGGAGCGTTACGCGATCGCGATGATCGGCATGAACGTCGCGCACTGGGTGTGGGACGTCGCCACCGACGACGTGTTCGCGTCGCCGAACCTCGCCGCGATGGTCGGGCTCGCGCCCGCCGCGCTGCCCACGAAGGGCCGCGACTGGCTCGTCGCGGTGCCGCTGCATCCCGACGACCGTCGCCTGCTGATCGATGCGGTCGACGAGCATCTGGCCGGACGCACCGCGCGGATCGACGTCGAATATCGCGTGCTGGACCGCGGCACGGGTTCGTACCGCTGGGTGCAGACGCGCGGCCAGCTGTTCCGCGATGCGCAGGGTCGCGCGCAGCGCGTGGCCGGCGCGACCGTCGACGTCTCGGAGCGCAAGCGCACGCAGGAGGCGCTGCGGCAGAGCGAGCAGGCGCTGCGCGAATCGGAGGAGCGCTATCAGCTCGCCGTCGACGGCGCCAACGAGGGGCTGTGGGACTGGGACCTGCCTTCCGACATGCTGTTCCTGTCGCCGCGCGCGCAGGAGGCGCTCTCGCTCGGGCCGAGCGAGCCGCGACGCCTGCGACGCGAGTGGATCGCACTGGCCACCTATCACCCGGACGACGTGCCCGCCGTGCGCGAAGCGCTGTCGGCGCACCTGCAGGGCGAGACGCAGACTTTCGACGTCGAATACCGGCTGCGCCATCGCGACGGCAACTGGCACTGGTATCGCCAGCACGGTGTGGCACTGCGCGATGCGAACGGGCGCGCGTATCGGATGGCCGGATCGATGGAGGACGTCACCGACCGCAAGAACGCGCAGGCCGAGCGCGAGCGGCTCGAGCAGCGGCTGCGCCAGGCGCAGAAGCTCGAGGCGATGGGCACGCTGGCGGGCGGCATCGCGCACGACTTCAACAATATCCTCGCCGCGATCCTCGGATACGGCGAGATGGCGCAGAAGGAGGCGCCGGAAGGCACCGAGCTGCGCCGGCACATCGACGCGACGATCAGCGCCGGCATGCGGGCGAAGTCGCTCGTCGAGCGCATCCTCGCGTTCAGCCGAAGCGGGATGGGGCAGAGCGTTCCGGTGCACGTGCAATCGGTCGTCGCCGAGGCGCTCGACCAGGTCAACGCGTCGTTGCCCACCGGCGTTCGGCTCGAGCGCCGGCTCGAGGCCGGCGATGCGGCGGTGCTCGGCGACGCCACGCAGATCCATCAGGTGGTGATGAATCTGTGCGCGAACGCGGTGCAGGCGGTCGGCGCCGAGGGGACGGTGTGCGTGCGCGTCGACACCGTCGAGCTCGATGCGCCGCGATGCCTCACCACCAACGAGCTCGCGCCGGGCGCCTACGTCCGCCTGCTCGTGGCCGACACCGGCGTGGGAATCGAGCCGCGCCTGCTCGAGCGCATCTTCGACCCGTTCTTCACCACGCGCGACATCGGCGTGGGCACCGGGCTCGGGCTGTCGCTGGTGCACGGTATTGTCACCGATCTCGGCGGCGGCATCGAGGTCGCGAGTTGCTGCGGCGAGGGCACGACGATGACGGTCTACCTGCCGCGCCAGGCATCTGCCTCGCTGCCGGTCGCCGTCGAGGAAGAGCCCGTGGCGCAGGGCAACGGGCAGACGGTGCTGATCGTCGACGACGAGGTCCCGCTCGTACGACTCGGCGAGGAGCTGCTCGCGCAGCTCGGCTACGAGCCGGTGGGCTTCGCATCGAGCGTGCAGGCGCTCGACTGCTTCCGCTCGGAGCCGCAGCGTTTCGACCTCGTGCTTTCCGACGAGGCGATGCCCGGGATGACCGGCTCGGAGCTCGCGCAGCAGATCCGCGCGATCCGCCCGGACATCCCGATCGTGCTGATGAGCGGATACGTCAGCGCCGCGCTGAGCGCGCGCGCGAAGGAGCTCGACGTCGTCGAGATTCTCGGCAAGCCGCTCGCGTCGCGCGAGATCGCGCGCAGCCTCGCGGGGGCCTTGCGCGCGACGGCTTGATACGGGGTGTGCGGTCGGTGCGGCGCGTCGGGCGGGCGCATGTCGCGGTGCACTCGCGGTCCATGTCGCGCGAAAACGCCGCGTTGGATCGTTGCTTTGAATCGCGTGTTGATCGCGCGCTGAACCGTCGCGTAGAACCGTGGCGTAGACCCGTCGCGTAGAGCCGTCGCGTAGAGCCGTCGCAACGCGCGCGCGGGCAGGACGCGGTGCACGGCGGAGCGCGTTTCAGCTGCAACTTCGTTCAGGGCGGATGAAACCGGCGCGCAATGCCGCGGCGGGACGATGGAGCCTCGAAACGAACGAACGGAAGGGGCAGCCATGCATCCCATCGATCTCGTTCCCGGCGCGCGCACGCTCTCGAAGGACTCGTTGTTGCGCATTCGCAGGAGCCGTGGCAAGACGGTGCTCGTGCTGGAAGGACGCGTCTGGATCACGCAGGACAGCGACCCGCGCGACATCTTCCTCGACGACGGAGAGTCGCTCACGCTCGACACTCGCGAGATGACGTTGGTGCAGGCGCTCGCGGACACGCGCCTGCTCGTGCTCGCGCCGCTGCCCGACGGGCAGGTGGTGACGCCGGTTTCCTAAGTGGGGATCCGTCGCCAATGCGGGCGGCCGTATCGGCCGCGCAGGTCGCCGATGTTGCGTGGCGAGCTCGCGAACGATGAGCTCGCGAAGGAAGGCCGGGTGGTCGCGTGGCATCGACGAAGTGCGCTTGCATCAAGTCGTCGAGCACGTTGTGCACACTTGGCGGCGCTTGCGTGGCATGCGCCTCGCCGCCGGTGGACGAGGCTGCGGCGCGGCGATTCGTTTGCGGCGCAGCGACTCGGGCCGCGTCGGGGGCGGAATGGCAGCCCGTGCACCGAAGCGGGTCAAAACCAGGTCAAGTCAAGACTCCCGTTTTCCAGGTGCTTGTCCGCACGCAAATGCTCGCGTGGGGAGAAACGCCCGGTCGTCGGGACATCGGATGCGAGCCGCATCGAGTGTGCGGCGAATCGCCCGCTTTTCGGGACCGTTGCCGGCCGACGTCGCGTACCGCGGGCGGTTCCGTCGCAGGGCGCGACCGGGGCTCGGTCCCGCCGCACGGTGCAACGCGGGCTCGGTCCGCCAGCCGGCACACCGCTTCGGCCCCACCACGCAGCACACCACCCTCGGCGTCACGCGCGCGCGGCGAGGCAGGGACGATAGTGCTGCAGCGCGTGGCGAGAACTGCAGGCCATACCAACGCGTCGAACACGACTTGCCCACCGTCGGCGTCTGCGTGGCATGCGCCACGCCGCCGGTGGACATACATGGACGCCCCCTCGTTTGCAAAGGCTTTCTTTCGTCGTTGGCCAATCAGGAGAAGATTGCAGACATACATCCGGCCTTCTGGCGCGATGCGCTTCGGCCCTGATGGAATGCGCTGGCTGGCTCCTCTACAAGTCCTGCGAGCTCGAGGCTCGTTGTCCACGCCAGGTTCGACCAGCCCCGGTCCTACCTGTCTTGCCCA
>DATGRE010000035.1:0-4403 GCA_035303885.1 Zeimonas sp.
ACCTCGAAGGAGACTCCGTCGACGACGCGCACGGTGCCGCTCGCCGCGACGAAGTCGACCGACAGCCCGCGCACCGAGAGCAGCGGCGCGCCGCGCGAGCGCGCGGCGAGGCGTGCAACCTCCACGTCGGGATCCACAGCCGGCGCCGCGGCCCCCGCTCGTGCCGCGCCCGCCCGCTCGGCCGGCGCCGAACGCGGAACGCGGTTCACGCCGTCAACCCTTTCGGGTGTCGAGCGCATCGCGCAGCGCCTCCCCGATGAAGATCAGCAGCATCAGCGTGCCGACGAGCACGACGAAGGTGCCCAGCGAGATCCACCAGGCGTCGAGGTTCGCCTTGCCCTGCGCGAGCAGCTCGCCGAGGCTCGGCGTCGACGACGGCACGCCCAGGCCGAGGAAGTCCAGGCTGGTGAGCGCGACGATCGCCGCGCTCATCCGGAAGGGCAGGAACGCGATGACCGGCGTCAGCGAGTTCGGCAGCACGTGGCGCCAGATGATCTGCCGGGTCGACAGGCCGAGCGCGCGCGCGGCGGTGACGTACTCGAGCTGGCGATTGCGCAGGAACTCGGCGCGCACGTAGTCGGACAGGCCGATCCAGCTGAACAGCGACAGGATCGCGAGCAGGATCCAGATGCTGGGCTCGAACATCGACGCGAGGATCAGCAGCAGGTACAGCTCCGGAATCGAGCCCCAGATCTCGACGAGCCGCTGCATCGCGAGGTCGAAGCGGCCGCCGAAATAACCCTGCACCGCCCCGGCGAGAATGCCGAGCGCCACGCCGATCGCCGTGAGCGCCATGCCGAACAGCACCGAGAGGCGGAAGCCGTACAGCAGCCGCGCGAGCACGTCGCGGCCGCGATCGTCGGTGCCGAGCCAGTTCTCGCGCGACGGCGGCGCCGGGTTCGGACTCGCGGCGAAATAGTTGATGGTGTCGAAGCGATAGCGGTTCGGCGGGAACAGCGCCCAGTTGCCGTCGCGCGACAGGCGCTCCCGGATGAACGGATCGAGATAGTCGGTGGCGGTGCGGAAATCGCCGCCGAAGGTCGTCTCCGGGTAGGTGCGCAGCAGCGGGAAATAGAGCTCGCCCTCGTAGCGCACGACGATCGGCCGGTCGTTCGAGAGCACCTCGGCGAACAGGCTCAGCCCGAACACCGCGAGGAAGATCCACAGGCTCCAGTAGCCTCGCCGGTTGGCGCGGAAACGCAGCCAGGCGCGCCGGCGCGGCGACAGCGAAGCGCGCGGCGGTCGAAGCGCGACGAGGGCGTCGCCGGCGAGCGCCGGACTCGAGCTCATCGCGCGCCCGCTCCGAATTTCACCCGCGGGTCGACCCACGTGTAGGCGAGATCGGTCAGCAGCTTCGCGACGAGCCCGAGCAGCGAGAACACGTACAGCGTGCCGAGCACGACCGGGCAGTCGCGCCGGATCACGGCCTCGTACGACAGCAGGCCGAGACCGTCGAGCGAGAACAGCGTCTCGATCAGCAGCGAACCGGTGAAGAACGCGCCGATGAAGGCGGCCGGGAAGGCGGTGACGAGCGGAATCAGCGCGTTGCGGAACACGTGCTTGTAGAATACGCGCCGCTCCGACAGGCCCTTCGCCCGTGCCGTCAGCACGTACTGCTTGCGGATCTCCTCGAGGAAGGTGTTCTTCGTGAGCATCGTCGTGACTGCGAAGCTGCCGACGACGAGACAGGCGAGCGGCATCGCGAGGTGCCAGAAGTAGTCGAGCACCTTGCCGGCGAGGCTCAGCTGGTCGAAGTCGTCGGAGGTGAGCCCGCGCAGCGGGAAGATCTGCCAGAAGCTTCCGCCGCCGAACAGCACGAGCAGCAGCACGCCGAGCACGAAGCCGGGGATCGCGTAGCCGACGAGGATCGCCACCGACGTCCACAGGTCGAAACGGGTGCTGTGGCGCACCGCCTTGGCGATGCCCAGCGGAATCGACACGGCGTACACGATGAGGAAGCTCCACAGCCCGAGACTGATCGACACCGGCATCTTCTCGACGATCAGCGCCCAGACGCTCTTGTGATGCAGGTAGCTGGTGCCGAGATCGAAGACCGCATAGCGCCGCAGCATCTCGAGGAAGCGTTCGTGTGCCGGCCGGTCGAAACCGTACATCTTCCGGATCGCCTCGACCTGCTCCGGATCGACCCCCTGCGCGCCACGGTAGCCGCCCGTGGCCGCGACCTCGCCGCCGCCCAGTCCGCCGCGCAGCTCGCGCACCAGCTGCTCGACCGGACCGCCCGGCACGAACTGGATGATCACGAACGACACGAGCAGGATCCCGATCAGCGTCGGAACCATCAGCAGCAGACGCTTGGCGACGTAGGCGAGCATCAGTCGCGGCGCTCCCACCACGTCTTCAGCACCCAGGTGGGCGCCGCGTAGTAGAGCGGCAGCGTCGCCGGGTGCGCGAGCCGGGCGCGATGCGCGACCCGGTGCGAAGGCGCGTAGAAATGCGGGACGAGGTACCACCCGGCGCGCAGCACGCGGTCGAGCGCACGCGCCGCGATCACGAGCTCCTCGCGCGTTTCGCTGCGCAGCAGCCGCTGCACGATCGCGTCGACGACCGGGTCCCGGATGCCGGCGAGGTTGTCGGAACCGGGCTCGTCGGCCGCGGACGACGTGAAGCGCTCGATCAGCTCGTTGCCCGGCGTCTGGCTCGCCGAATACAGCGCCACGGTGACGTCGAAATCGAACTCGTCGAGCCGTTTCTGGAACAGCGCCGGGTCGGTCACGCGCAGATGCGCCGCGATGCCGAGCTTCTCGAGGTTGCGCGCCCACGTCACGGCGATGCGTTCGAGCCCCTTCGAATAGCTGAGGATCTCGAACTCGAAGGGGCGGCCGCCCTCGTCCCGCAGCACGCCGTCGTCGTCGACCGTCCAGCCGGCCTCCTCCAGCAGCGCGAGCGCCTCGCGCAGGTTCTCGCGCAGGCTGTGCGGCGGACGGGTGTCGGGCGGCAGCACGGCCTCGCCGAAGACCGCCGGATCGAGCCGCCCGCGAAAGGGCTCGAGCAGCGCGAGCTCGCGCGAATCCGGGCTTCCCTCGGCCTCCATGTCGCTGTTCGTGAAATAGCTGCGGCTGCGCACGTACTGTCCGTAGAAGACCTGGCGGTTCATCCACTCGAAATCGAAGGCGAGCGCCAGCGCGCGGCGCACGCGCGCGTCGGCGAACGCGGGGCGCCGCGTGTTCATCACGAAGCCCTGCATCCCGGCTGAATTCGAATGCGCGAACTCGCGCTTGACGATCTCGCCCGAGTCGTACTGCCGGCCGACGTGGCCACGCGCCCAGTTGCGCGCCGAGTTCTCGGCGATCCAGTCGAACTCGCCGGCCTTGAACGCCTCCATGCGAGCGGTTTCGTCCTTGTAGTACTTGTAGACGATCCGGTCGAAATTGAACATGCCGCGGCGCACGTTCAGGTCTCGCGCCCAGTAGTCCGGGTCGCGACGATAGCTGATCGAGCGTCCCCAGTCGGTGCGCTCGATCCGGTAGGGGCCGCTGGTGATCGGCTCGTCGAGCACGATCTGGTCGAAGGGGCGCCCGTCGCCCCACTTGCGCGAGAACACCGGCATCTGCATGCCGATGATCATGTGCAACTCGTGGTTGCGGCGCTTGAACTCGAAGCGCACGGTGCGCGCGTCGACCTCGACGACGCGCGCGACGTCGCCGAAATACTGGCGGAAGCGCGGATGGGCCCTCGGGCCGACGATCGACTCGAACGAGTGACGCACGTCGGCGGCGGTGACCGGGTCGCCGTTCCAGAAGCGCGCCTTCGGATTCAGGTGGAACGTGATCGACAGGCCGTCGTCGGCGAAGCGCAGGTCGTCGGCGAGCAGGCCGTACATCGTGAACGGCTCGTCCTCGCTCGCCTCGGCGAGGGTCTCGAACATCAGCACGGCGAGCCCGTCGGCGGCGAGCCCGCGCAGCGTGAACGGGTTGAGCTTGTCGAAGGAGCCGAAGCCGGCGAGATTCAGCGTGCCGCCTTTCGGCGCGTCGGGGTTCACGTACCCGAAATGCGTGAACCCCGGCGGGTACTTCGGGGTGTCGCCCCAGGCCAGCGCGTACTCCGCGCGGACGGCGCCGGGTGCGAGAAGCCACGGCAGCACGAGCCAGGCGGCCAGCGCGAGCAAGACGCGAAAGCGGCACGACGCGCGTGCGACAATAGCCATCGGCGAGAATTCTAGCGGAGGCCTCACGAATGGGATTCCTCAGCGGCAGGCGGATCCTGATCACCGGATTGCTGTCGAACCGCTCGATCGCGTACGGCATCGCGCGCAAGTGCAGGGAACAGGGCGCCGAGCTCGCGTTCACCTACCAGAGCGAGCGCTTTCGCGACCGCGTGACCGAGATGGCCGCCGGCTTCGATTCCCGGCTCGTCTTCGCCTGCGACGTCGCCGACGATGCGCA
>DATGRE010000036.1:0-20266 GCA_035303885.1 Zeimonas sp.
GTTCCTCGACGAGATCGACCTGCGCTACCGCTATCGCACGCTGACGCCCCAGCCGGTAAGCCAGGCGGTGATGTTCTGCCTAATGGACGTCTCGGCGTCGATGGACGAGCGCAAGAAGGATCTCGCCAAGCGCTTCTTCGCACTGCTGCACCTGTTCCTGTCGCGCAAGTACGAGCGGCTCGAGATCGTCTTCATCCGGCACACCGACGACGCCGAGGAGGTCGACGAGCACCGCTTCTTTCACGACCGCAAGACCGGCGGCACCGTCGTGCTGTCGGCGCTGGCGCTGATGCACCGGATCATCGAGGAGCGCTATCCGCTCGACTCGTGGAACATCTACGGGGCGCAGGCCTCCGACGGCGACGCCTTCGGTGCCGACCCCGAGAAGAGCCGGGGATTCCTCGAGAACGTGTTGCTGCCGGTGGTGCGCCACTACGCGTACATCGAGGTCTGCGAAGCCGGCTCGCGCGTCTCCACGCTGTCGGCGGCGTACCGGCGCATCCCCAACGACACCTTCGCGATGCGCGAGGTGCACGAGAGCCGCGACATCTGGCCGGTGTTCCGCGGCCTGTTCGGCAAGCAGCAGGCGCCCGAGGCGGCGCGGGTGTGACGACGATGGCCACGCCGATCTCCACCGGCGCCGAATGGACCTTCGATCTCATTGCCCGCTACGACGAGGCGATCGCCGAGATCGCGGTCAACGAATTCGGGCTCGACTGCTATCCGAACCAGATCGAGGTGATCAGCAGCGCGCAGATGCTCGACGCCTACGCGTCGACCGGATTGCCGATCGGCTACCCGCACTGGAGCTTCGGCAAGGCGTACATCGCGCACGAGCACCTGTATCGGCGCGGCGCACGCGGGCTGGCCTACGAGATCGTCATCAACTCGAACCCGTGCATCGCGTACCTGATGGAAGAGAACCCGATGCCGCTGCAGGCATTGGTCATCGCGCACGCGTCGTACGGGCACAACTCGTTCTTCAAGGGCAACTACCTGTTCCGGCAGTGGACGCAGGCCGACGCGATCATCGACTACATGGTCTTCGCGCGGCGCTACGTGATGGACTGCGAGGAGCGCTACGGCACCGAGGCGGTCGAGGAGATCCTCGATGCGTGCCACGCACTGATGAACCACGGCGTGAGCCGCTATCCGCACCCGCGCCCCCTCACACCCGAGGCCGAGCGCGCACGGCTGCGCGAGCGGCGCGACCACGCCTGGAAGCACCACGACGAGATCTGGCGCACGCTGCCCAAGCGCCCGCCGAAGGAGGTGCCCGCCGATCCCGCACGCACCGAGGAACCGCAGGAGAACCTGCTCTACTTCATCGAGAAGAACTCGCCGAAGCTCGAGCCGTGGCAGCGCGAGCTCGTGCGCATCGTGCGCCGCGTCGCCCAGTACTTCTACCCGCAGGGCCTCACGAAGGTGATGAACGAGGGCTGGGCCACGTTCTGGCACTACACGATCCTGAACCGCCTGTACGACAAGGGCCTGGTCGACGACGGCTTCATGTTCGAGTTCCTCGGCGCGCACACCAACGTGATCGCGCAGCCGGGCTACGACGAGCCGGGCTACTCGGGCTGCAATCCGTATGCGCTCGGCTTCGCGATGTTCTCCGACATCCGCCGGATGTGCGAGCAGCCCACGCCCGAAGACCGCGAGTGGTTCCCCGACCTCGCGGGCGCCGACTGGCGGCAAGTGCTCGACTTCGCGATGCGCAACTACAAGGACGAGTCGTTCATCGCGCAGTTCCTCTCGCCCCGGCTGATCCGCGAGTTCCGGCTGTTCGCCATCGCCGACCGCCAGGGCGAGCCCACGCTCGAAGTCGACAGCATCCACAACGAGGCCGGCTATCGCCGCGTACGCAAGCTGCTCGCCGCACACTACGACCGCGACGCGCGGCTGCCCGACATCCAGGTCGTGCGCTTCGACCGCGACGGCGACCGCAGCCTGACGCTGCACCACACGCAATACCGCGGGCGCCCGCTGAACGACGACACCACGCGCGTGCTGTCGCACCTGCAGCGGCTGTGGGGCTTCACCGTGCGGCTGGAGACGGTCGACGCGGATGGCGATCCCTGCACCGAGGTGCTGGTGGCGAATTGAGGGATGCGGGGTGAGAGGCGGCTCGTCTTGTGACGCTGCCGCTCGAAGGGCTTCTCGCTTCTCGGCTTCGCGGCGATCTTGTCGCCTTCCGGTTGCAGCGGTTGGGAGCTGACTCCTCGGCCTCGCGCCGATCTTGCTCGCCGTCGGGTCAGGTCGGCCAGCGGGCTCGTTGGCCTCGCCGGTTCGGCTCTGCAGGTCAGCTCGACCAGAAACGCCCGGTATCCGGGCCTTTCACTGCGCGCACGTCGCTGCGCGAATCGAAAGTCCCGCCGATCGGGACTTGTTGCGCGCGATGGCGACAGCACGCGCCGATCGTCCCGGTTTACGGGCGTTTTGCGGTCCCTGACGCGGGCTCGCCGTCGTCTCCGCTCTTGGGCAAACCGTCCGCCGCGCCCGCGAGACGCGTGAAGCCGACGCGCCGAAGAAGCGCGGGCGGGCGCGACCCAACGGCAGGCCGACCCCCGCGCACTAGCTCGGCGCCGCCGAACAGAGCCGCGCCTACGACTCATCGTTCCGATGCACGGGAGTTTTGCAGCCCGAACGCCGCCCCTCGTCGCCCCCGCCTGGCAGGCCGTCCGCCCCACGCCCCAAGACGCGCAACGCCGACGCCCCGACATCAGCGTCGACGAGGACAACTCGAACCGGCGACCGGCCACGTACCCGCCCACACCCCGACACGACGAACGAGCCGCGCCCCCAGCACCGCCCCCCGCCATGCCCCCGCCGCCCATCGCGGTATTCTCGGCGCCCATGAGGGTGTTGCTCGTCGAGGACGACCGCATGATCGGGCAGGCGGTGCAGACCGCGCTGCGCCAGGACGGCTACGCCATCGACTGGGTCCGCGATGCCGAAACCGCCGACACGGCGCTGGCCACCGCCAGCTACGACCTCGTGCTGCTCGACCTCGGGTTGCCGGGGCGCGACGGCATCTCGCTGTTGCGCACGATGCGCTCGCGCAACGACCGGACGCCGGTGCTGATCGTCACCGCGCGCGACGAGGTGCAGGACCGCATCGCCGGTCTCGACGCCGGGGCCGACGACTATCTGGTCAAGCCCTTCGATCTCGAGGAGCTCGCGGCGCGCATCCGCGCACTGCTGCGCCGCAGCGCCGGACGCGCGGCGTCGGTGTTCGAGCTCGGGGGTGTGCGCATCGACCCGTCGACGCGCGAGGTCACCCGGGACGGCGAGCCGGTTTCGCTGTCGTCGCGCGAATACGCGGTGCTCGAGGCGCTGATGATGCGCCCCGGCGCGATCCTGTCGCGCGCGCAGCTCGAGGACCGGCTCTACGGCTGGGGCGAATCGGTCGAGAGCAACGCGGTGGAGGTCTACATCCACGGGCTGCGGCGCAAGCTCGGCCACGACCTGATCCAGAACGTACGCGGCGTGGGCTACTTCGTGCCGAAACCCGAGGCACAGGAAGGCGGATGAAGGGTTCGTCGATCCGCACCCGGCTGCTGCTGTCGCTCCTGCCGCTGTTCATCCTCGCCGAAGCGGTCATCGGGACGGTCACCTACCGCTACGTGCTGCGCGACAGCCACGAGCTGTTCGACTACCACCTGCGCCAGATGGCGCTGTCACTGCGCGACCAGGGCGCGGTGCTGCCGCCGCCGGGCCCGCCCGAGGACCGCGAGCAGTTCGACTTCGTCGTGCAGATCTGGAGCGCCGACGGCTCGAAGATCTATCTCTCGCACACCCGCTCGCGCGCGCGCCTGCCGGAGCGCGCCACGCTCGGCTTCACCGACGTCGTCACCGGCGGTGAGCGCTGGCGCGTCTACAGCACGCTGGCGCGCGGGCGCGTCATCCAGGTGGGACAACCCTTCGAGGTGCGCGAGCGCATCGCGGCCGCGGCCGCATTGCGCAGCCTCACGCCGCTTCTGTTCTTCGCGCCGCTGGTGGCGCTGGCGATCTGGTGGCTGGTGGGCAAGTCGCTTACGCCCGTCGAGCAGATTGCCAGCGAGCTGCGCAGGCGCGACGCGAACCGGCTCGATCCGGTGCCCGAGGGCAACGTGCCGACCGAAGTCGAGCCGATGGTGACCTCGCTGAACGGGCTGCTCGAGCGGCTGCGCGCCTCCTTCGCCGCGCAGCGCGCCTTCGTCGCCGACGCCGCGCACGAGCTGCGCACGCCGATCGCGGCGCTGAAGCTGCAGGCCGGCCTGATGGCGCGCGCGCGCGACGACTGCGCGCGCGCCGAGGCGCTGCGCGAGCTGAACGCCGGCATCGATCGCTCCGCGCACCTCGTCGACCAGCTGCTCACGCTCGCGCGCAGCGAGCCGCAGGCGCGCGGCGTACCCGACGAATCGATCGATCTCGTTCGCGTCGCCGGCGAGGTGATCGCCGAGATGATGCCGATCGCGACTGCGCGCGGGTCGGACATCGAGTTCGTCGCCCCCGACTCGCTCCCGCTGCGCGGCGACGCGAACGCGCTGCACAGCCTGCTGCGCAATCTCGTCGACAACGCGCTGCGGCACACGCCGGCGGGCAGCCGCGTGCAGGTGCGCGTCGACGAGGACGAGCGTTTCGCGCGCGTGTGCGTCGACGACGACGGGCCCGGCATCGCCGTCGAGGAACGCGAGCGCGTCTTCGACCGCTTCTACGGGCGCACCGCCGGCGGCGACGCCGGTAGCGGGCTGGGCCTCGCGATTGCGAAGGCAGTGATCGACCGGCACGCGGGGCGTATCGAGCTCGATCGGTCTCCGCTCGGCGGACTTCGCGTGCTGGTACTGCTGCCCCGCATGCACGAGAGCGTCGCCTTAAGCACGATCTAAGGCGCTCGTTCCAGCATCTCGGCACCGGGCGCAAGCCCGCAAACGCAACGAGAGGCAACGAACGATGAAGCCCAAGCTCCTGGTCGCCGCGCTGGCGGCCGCCGGCCTGATCAGCACCGGCACCGCATACGGCTGGTCGCTGAATCCCACCGACTGGTTCAAGGACGAGCAGGCGGCGAGCCGCGAGTCGCCGCAGCAACTGGCACAGGCCGAAGCCGGCGCGGCCGCCGCACCTTCGGCGCCGCCGATGCAGACCGCCGCCGCGCCGGCGACCGCGCCCCAGACGCGTCCGGCCGACGCGGTCGAACCTCCGTCGTCCACCGGCTCGGCGGTGATCCCACCGACGACCGCGCCGAACTGGACCGAGGTCGTCGACCGCTTCGGCCCGGCGGTGGTCGGCATCCAGGTCGAAGGCACGCGCGAATTCGGCGGCGGTCCCGATCTCGAAAGCGATCCGTTCTTCCGCTTTTATCGGGGCCTGCCGATCCCGCGGATGCCGCGCGGCGAAGTGCCGGTGCGCGGCCAGGGTTCGGGCTTCATCATCAGCTCGGACGGGCTGATCCTCACCAACGCGCACGTGGTCCGCGACGCCGACAGCGTCCGCGTGAAGCTCGCCGACCGGCGCGAGTTCGACGCCGAGGTGCTCGGCACCGATCCCGCCACCGACCTCGCGGTGCTGAAGATCGACGCGAAGGATCTGCCGACGGTGCAGTTCGGTGAGTCCGACCGCCTACGCGTCGGCGACTACGTGCTCGCCATCGGTTCGCCGTTCGGCTTCGAGCAGAGCGCCACTTCCGGCATCGTCAGCGCGAAGGGTCGTTCGCTGCCGGGCGACACCTACGTGCCGTTCATCCAGACCGACGTCGCGGTGAATCCGGGCAACTCGGGCGGTCCGCTGTTCGACGCCGGCGGACGCGTGGTCGGCATCAACGCGCAGATCTTCTCGCGCACCGGCGGATACGAGGGGCTTTCGTTCGCGATCCCGATCGACGTCGCGCTGCGCGTAAAGGACCAGATCGTCGAAACCGGCGAAGCGCGTCACGCGCAGCTCGGCGTCACGATCCAGGAGCTGAACCAGGCGCTCGCCGATTCGTTCAAGCTGCCGAGCCCGTCGGGCGCGCTGGTTTCGAGCGTGGTGCCGAACAGCGCGGCGCACAAGGCGGGACTGCGACCCGGCGACGTCATCCTGTCGATCGACGGCGAGCCGATCGAGCAGTCGGGCGACCTCGCCGCCCGCGTCGGCCTTTCGAAGCCGGGCGAGCAGGTGACGCTCGAGGTGATGCGCGACGGCAAGAAGCAGCAGATCCAGGCGACCCTCGGAGAGGCCCAGCCCGAGCGCGTGGCATCGGCGCAGACCAGCGGCACCGCCACCGACAAGAGCGCGGGCCGGGTCGGGCTCGCCGTGCGTCCGCTCGACAACGATGAACGCCGGAGCGCGAACATCGAGCAGGGCGGCCTGCTGGTCGAGGACTCCACCGGCGCCGCGCGCCGCGCGGGGATTCGCCCCGGCGACGTGATCCTCTCGGTGAACGGCCAGCCGGTCGACAGCGTCGAATCGCTGCGCGAGAAGGTCAGCGGCGACAACGACAAGCTCGCGCTGCTCGTCCAGCGCGGCGACGTCCGCATCTTCGTCCCGCTGAATCTCGGCTGATTCGAAGAAGAGAAGAGGAAAGGGTGACGGGTGGTTTCACCCTTCACCCTTCTCCCTTCTCCCTTCTCCTCCTCGAAGCGTGAACCCGGCCTCGACGCCGCCCTCGACGTCGCGCGCGAACGCGTGTCCGCCGTGGAATTCGCCGACGAGGCGCACGAGATACAGGCCGAGCCCGAGGTGCGTGCCGGCCGACGTCCGATGCTCGCGCACGGACACCATCGAATCGAACAGGCTGTCGCGCATCGCCGCCGGCAGCGCCGGGCCGCGGTTGCGCACCGAGATCGCGTACATCGGGGTTCCGCCCTCGAGCACCGAGCGCAGCGACAGCACGATCGCGCTGTCGCCTTCGGCGAAATCGACCGCGTTCGAGACGAGCTTGTCGAGTGCCTGCGCGACCGCCTCGGGAACGACGGGACACGGCGCGGAGTCCATCGCGCATTCGAGCTCGAACGCCCGCGGCGCGAACACGTCGCGATAGCCGTCGACGCAGGCGCGCATCAGCGCCACCAGGTCGACCGTCTCGAGCTCGCTGTCGGCGAGCATCGACTCGAGACTGGACGCCTCGCCCATGCTCGCGACGATGCGCTCGAGCCGCTGCGTGCCGTCGCGCGCGCGCGCGAGCCAGGAATCGCGCTGCGGCGAGGACGGGGCGCGCGAGGCTTCAGCTTCGGCGACGAGATTCTCCAGCGACGAGCGCACCACCATGATCGGCGTGCGCAGCTCGTGCACGAGTCGTCCGCGCAGGTTGCCGACGTACTGCTGGTGCTGGCGCAGGCGCTCGAGCACGCCCGCGTAGCTCGTCGCGAGCGCGCCGATCTCGTCGGCGACGACCGGCTCACGCACGCTTCCGACCACGCGCCCGCGCGAATCGATCGCGCGCTCGGCCTGGCGGCGCAGCCGGACGATGCGCGCCACCGTGACCGATCCGACGGCGAGCAACGCGAGGGCGCTCGCCGCCATCGCCGCCGCGGTGAGCAGCGTGAGCCGTTCGATCGCCCGCGCATGCGTGCCGAGCCGAGAACCGGTGTGCTCCTCCACGACGAGCGCGCCGACCACCCGGTCGCCGACCCAGACCGGCTGTGCGCTCGTCAGCAGCCACGCCGGCAATCCGCTGTCGGAATCGACGCGCTCGGCCTGCTGCGCAGCCAATCCGGCGAGCGCGCGGCTGAGCGGCGACTGCTCGCCCGGGTCCGGCGAGGCTGCGTCCGGGGCGAAGACTTCGAAGCGCCCGGGGCGCAACTGCACGGTGGCAGCGAGCAGCCGGCGCGCGAGGCGACCCTGCCAGTCGTCGGGCGGCGGCGGTCCGCCGGCGATCGCACCCGACTGCGCGAGCAACGCACCGCTCGAATCGAAGACCGAAACCCGTCCGCTCGCGCGCGCCAGTCCCCGCACCGCATCGGCCCACAGCAGCGAACGCGGATCGAGCGCCTGCTCGGCCAGCGGCTGCACCGGCGTGAGCAGGCCCGAATCGCCGCGGCCCTCGATGCGGCGCGAGCCGAGATAGTCGACGTCGACGAGATGCACCCGCAGGAAGCGCGGCTCCTCGTCGAACTCGATCTCGGCGAGCCAACCGCCGGGGCGCTCGCGCGGCGTCACCTCGCGCATGCGCATTGCATCCGGCGCGTCGCCGTATTCGACGATCAGGCGGTCGCCGGGAAGATCGACGCCGTCGACGCGCTGCGGCAGCACGAGCCGCTCGTCGTCGGCGTCGACCAGCAGGAAGAAGCGCCCGGGGCGCTCCTGCGCGCGCGCCGCGGCGAGCCGCACGTGCATCGACGCCGCGCCCGCCGGGGCGCTCGACGGATCGACGGGCCGGATCGGCACCGCGCGGCCCGGCGTCTCGATCCACTCGCGCGCGTCGTCGTCTGCGACGACGTCGGCGAGCAGCTCCACCGGCAGCAGCTCGGCGCCGGCGCGCCGGCGCAGCGTCGCCTGCTCGACGTCGAACAAGGCGCGGTGCTCGTGCAGCGACGCCGCGAGATTGCGCGCCGCCTGTCCCTGGTTCTCGAGCCGCTCGTTGCGTGCGAACTCGGCCATCACCTCGACGAAGCGAAGGCCGATCGGCGGCAGCGCGAGCAGCGGCACCATCGCCAGCGCCAGGCTGAAGCGAAGGCCCAGCGGCACGCGCCAGCGACGCGTGGCGCTCATCCGGATGCGCGCGCGGCGCTCATTTCCGTTCGACGAAGCGGTAGCCGAGCCCGTAGACCGTTTCGATCGCATCGAACGCGGCGTCGACCGCCTCGAACTTGCGGCGGATGCGCTTCACGTACGAGGTGACCGTCTGGTCGTCGACGACGAGATTCGCTTCGCGCATCAGCGTCTCGCGGTTCTTCACGTGTCCGGGATGGCGCGCGAGCGCGTGCAGCATCCAGAACTCGGTGACGGTGAGCTCGACGGGAAGCTCGCGCCAGGTCGCCTCGAAGCGCGCGGAATCGAGCACCAGCGCGCCGCGCACGAGCCGCTCGCCGCTCTTCATCGGCTGCGCGAGCGCGTCGACCCGCCGCAGCAGCGCGGTGACGCGCGCGAGCAGATGCGGGAAGCTGACGTTCTTCGTCACGTAGTCGTCGGCGCCCAGCCGCAGCCCCGAGACGATGTCGATCTCGGAGTCGCGAGCCGACAGCATCAGGATCGGCAGCGTGCGCGCGTGCTCGCGCAGCCAGCGACACAGCTCGAATCCGCCGTCGGGCTCGGCGCCCAGACCGACGTCGATGATCGCCAGGTCGGGCAGGCGCACGGCGAGCGCCTGCTGCGCCTGCGTGCGCTCGGCGTAGCCGACGGCTTCGAAGCCGTGGCGTGCGAAGGCGTCGCACAGGTTCGCGCGGATGGCGGGTTCGTCCTCGACGATGGCGATGCGGCGGCTCATCGGGGCAATGTAGCGCAAAGGCGCGGGCGGCCGGCAGCCGGGCGCTCGAGGCGGTGCGCTGCCCGCAGTTTGCCCGAATCGTGCCCGCAGGGATCCGGATCGCGCCTGCGCGGCATCCCGACGCTCCTGCTTCCATTGGTGGGTGGCGGCTGCGCCGGGCAGGGCGCCCGCGCAGCACCGATCGCTTCTGGAAGGATCATGGCTCGAGAATCGGCCCGCGAATCGCTCCCCATCCACCCCGATGCGCCGAACTTCGACTGGCGCGAATGGCTGTCGTTCGTCGGCTCGGTGCTCGGCACCGCGCTCGTCGTGTCGGTCGTGCTCGGGGGGATCGTCCTGCTGCTCGCCTGAATCAGGCCCCGCAGCACTGCTTGTATTTGCGGCCGCTGCCGCACGGACACGGATCGTTGCGGCCGATCTTCGGTTCGCCGCGCCGCACCGTCTCGACCCGCATCGCCGCCGGCGTCGTCCTCGCCTCGCGATAGGGGCGGAAGAATTCGTGGATGTCGACGGCATCCGCGATCATCCGGTCGATGAGCGCGTCGCGCTCGCCGGGCGTCGGCGCCGCGGAAGCCGCGTCGCCGGCGTCGTCGTCCAGCACCGCAGCCAGCTCGTGCATGGCGTCGAGCGCGTCGGCGAAATCCTTCTCGGCCAGCAGCGCGTCCCAGCTCTCGGGATGCAGCTCGACGCCGCGCAGGAATCCGACCGCCCAGGCGACGCCGTCGGCGTTGCCTTCGTCGTCGTACGAGAGCACCGGCCCGAACTCGCCGGCGCCGAACGCGGCGACGACGCGCGCGGCATGACGGCGCAGCAATGCGCCGATCTCGGCGCGCGTCTCGGATGCGACGCCGTCGCCGGCCCCGGAAGCCGCGTCCTCGCCCGGCTCCAAGCCGAGTACGTGCCCGAGCACGGCCTCCTCGTCGATGACGTCGGGCACGCAGGCGAGCGCGGCCAGGAAGCCGTCGATCTCCTCGACGACCATGGCATTCTCGTTGCCGGTCTCGTCGAGCAGCGCGTCGAGCCGCACGAGGTCGTTCTCGTCGAGCGGTCGCAGATCGGCGGAGTCGGGCGAAAGCGGGATCATCGGGGCGATGGTACTGCCGTCGGGCCCGAAGGCACGAAGCTTCGTCTTCCCGGGGAGACGCCGGCCGCGCGCCCCGAGGCGCGGCGGCCGGCCTGCGCGAGTGGGATCAGCTGCGCCGCTCGCCGCGCCGCGACTGCCGCTCCTGCAGCTTCGCCTGCTGCTCCGGCGTGAGCACCTGGTAGATCTCGTTCATGCTGCGCGCGCGCAGTTGCGCGATCTCGCTCATCGCCTGCGCATTGCGCTCGGCGAGCGCACGCACCTTCGCCTCGTCGTACTCGTTCGACAGCGCCAGCCGGCCGAACTCGCCGCGCGTCTCGCGCAGCACCTTCATCTGCTCGCGCATCTTCGGTGCCGTGGCGTGGCGGATCTCGAAGATCCGGTCGCGCTGCTCGTCGCTCAGGTCGAGCCCGCGCAGGAAACGGTCGCCGTGACCGCGCTTGCCGTGCGCCCACTTGCCGTGCGCGTGGTGCCCGCCGCCATGCCGCCAGTGGGCGTGCTGCTTCATCTGGACGTTCGACGGACGCGCCTGCGGCCCATCGGACGAGGACTGCGCCGAGACCAGGAAGGGGGCGGCCAGCGCCAGGCTGCCTGCGACGGTGAACGCTGCGATACGTGCGGGTTTCATCTCGTTCGGACTCCTTTCGAAAGACGCCGGCCAATGCGCCGGTACGGTCCGAAGCTTGCGGGCGCGCCGCGTTAAGTGCCGTCCCCGGGATGTAAACATTCGTAAGGAAGGTTTTGCGTTTGCGCGGGAAGGGGTCTGCGCGAGTGCCCGCACCGATATGATCGGCGCCATGCCCGCCTCCCGGTCCCACGACGATCCGCCCCGCGTGCTGCTCGTCGACGACGATGCAGAGCTGACCGAGCTGCTCTCGGAATATCTGCGCGGCGACGGATTCGACGTCGAGACGGCCGCCGACGGACCGACCGGCGTGGCCCGGGCACTCGAAGGCGGCTTCGACATCGTCGTGCTCGACGTGATGATGCCGGGCTTCGACGGCATCGAGGCACTGCGGCGCATCCGCGCCGCGAGCCGCGTGGCGGTGCTGATGCTCACCGCCCGCGGCGACGACATCGACCGCATCGTCGGCCTGGAGCTCGGTGCCGACGACTACGTCGCCAAGCCATGCACGCCGCGCGAGCTCGCCGCGCGCCTGCGCGCCATCCTGCGCCGCCTGCGCGATGCGCGCGACGCGCACGACGGAGCCGAGGCGATCTCGGTCGGGCCGCTCACGCTGCGGCCCGGCCAGCGCCGTGCGCACTGGCGCGGCGCGCCGCTGCCGCTGACGAGCACGGAATTCGAGGTGCTCGCGGCGCTCGCCCGGCAGGCGGGACGCGTGGTCGGCAAGGACGAGCTGTCGCGCGCGCCGCTCGGGCGCCCGCTCGTGCGCTTCGACCGCAGCCTCGACGTGCACGTCAGCAGCCTGCGCCAGAAGCTCGGCCCGCGCGACGACGGCTCGCCGTGGATCGAGACGGTGCGCGGCCGCGGATACCAGTTCGTGCTTCCCTGATCGCCCCGGAGAGAGACGCGTTGGGACGTCTGTTCTGGAAGTTCCTCCTCGCGTTCTGGCTCGCACTGATCGCCGCCAGCGCGATCGTCGCCGTGCTCGTCGCGCTGCACCAGGAGCGCGTGCGCGACGAAACCGCATCGCTCGCCGCCGGGCCGCGCACCGAGCTCGCACTGCGCTCGGCGACCGCCGCGCTGCGCCACGGCGGGGTCGAAGCGCTGCGCGATTGGCTCGCCGAAGACGCGCGATCGCGCGGCGGCTTCGGCGTGTACGCGGTCGACCGCGACGGACGCGAGCTGCTGGGGCGGACGGTGCCGGACGAAGCGCTCGAACGCGCGCGCGCCGCGCGCGGCCTGCAACAGGGGTCGGCAGGCGATGCCGACCGGCGCACGCGCCGTGCCGTGCGCTACGACGAGGCGAGCGGCCTGCTGCTCTTCGTGCCGGCCGCCGATGCGCTGCCGCGCCGCCCCCGGCGCACGACGCCGCCGCCGTGGGCGATCGCCGGCGCGGCGCTGCTCGCGAGCCTCGCCTTCAGCGCGCTGCTCGCGTGGTACCTGACGCAGCCGATCCGGCACCTGCGCGGTGCGTTCGCATCGCTCGCCGCCGGCGCGCTCGACACGCGCGTGGCGCAGCGCATGGGCGGACGCAACGACGAGCTCGCCGACCTCGGACGCGATTTCGACCGGATGGCGGCACGCCTGCAGCAGCTGGTCGGTTCGCATCGGCGGCTGCTGCACGACGTCTCGCACGAGCTGCGATCGCCGCTGGCGCGCCTGCAGGCGGCGATCGGCATCGCGCGCCAGGATCCGGCGCGGCGCGACGCGATGCTCGAGCGCATCGAGCGCGAAAGCGTGCGGCTCGACGATCTGGTCGGCGGGCTGCTCACGCTCGCGCGACTCGATGCGTCCCCGACCGAAGGCCGCACGGAGCCGGTCGACCTGGCGGAGCTCGTCGGGTCGATCGTCGACGATGCGCGCTTCGAGGCGCACGCGACCGAGCGTGAGCTGCGCTACGAGGAACGCTTCGAACGCCGGCAGGCTTCGGCGCGTGCCGACCTGCTGCACCGCGCGTTCGAGAACGTGATCCGCAACGCGCTGAAGTTCGCGCCGCCGGGCAGCACCGTCGACGTGCGCGCGGAATGGGCGGCGAACGGGCCGTTCCGGCTGCAGGTCTGCGACCGCGGACCCGGCATCGGCGAAGACGAACGCGAGACGATCTTCGAGCCCTTCCAGCGAGGACGCGCCGCCGGCCGCGCGCAGGGCTACGGTCTCGGCCTGGCGATCGCGCGGCGCGCGATCGAGCTGCACGGAGGGCGCATCGAGGCCGCGCCGCGCGACGGCGGCGGGCTCGTCGTCACGATCGAATTGCCGGCGTGAGCAGGCCGGGCAGGTGGCCGCGGCGGCGCAGCCGCAGCAGCAGCCAGGCGACGATCGAGACGTTGAGCGCGTTCCACGCGATGCCGTGCACGAAGGCCGCGTCGTAGGAGCCGGTGACGTCGAACAGCACGCCGGAGAGCCAGCCGCCGAGCGCCATGCCGAACAGCGTCGCGGTGATCACCATCCCCACGCGCAGTCCGGCGCCCGACGGCGGGAAGAACTCGCGCACGATGATCGCGTACGACGGCACGATGCCGCCCTGGAACAGGCCGAACAGCGCCGAGATCACGTAGAGCGACGCGAGCGAATCGAACGGCAGGAAGAGCAGCAGCGCGATGGCCTGCAGCACGGAGCCGAGCAGCAGCGTGCGCAGCCCGCCGATGCGGTCGCAGATCAGGCCCGAGACGATCCGGCTGACCACGCCGAAGCCGAGCATCAGCGAGAGCATCTCGGCGCCGCGCGCCGGCCCGTACCCGAGGTCGCCGCAGTAGGCGACGATGTGGACCTGCGGCATCGACATCGCCACGCAGCAGGCAACGCCGGCGATGCACAGCAGCACGAGCAGCGTGCTCGAGGAGATGCCGAGCCGCTCGATCGACGGAACGGCGGCGGCGATCGGGCCCGTGCCGGCCGTCGCCGCAGGCATCGGGGCAGCCGTCGCCGCCGGCATCGGAGCGGCCGTCGCCGCGGGGGCCGGGCCGGCCGGCGCAGCGCCCGAGGTCGATGTCGCCGCGCGTGCGCGCAACAGCTGCGCGAGCGGAACGATGGTGATCAGGCAGAACAGGCCGATGCCGACATAGGTCTGCCGCCAGCCGACCGTCTCGACGAAATGCTGCACGACCGGCGGCCAGAAGGTGCCCGCCAGGTAGTTGCCGCTCGCGCAGATCGCCACCGCGATGCCGCGGCGGCGATCGAACCAGAACGACGTGTCGGTGACGAGCGGGCTGAAGGTGGCCGAGCTGCCGAGCATGCCGACGAACAACCCCTGCGCGAGCGCGAACAGCCACAGGTTGCCGGCGACGGCGGCGAGCAGGAAGCCGGCGGCGAGCGACACGCCGCCGATCGTCACCGGGACGACGATCCCGTAGCGGTCGGTGAGGCGACCCATCAGAATGCCGCCGATGCCGAAGCCGATCATCGTCATCGTGTACGGCAGCGACGCCGCGCCGCGGGCGACGTCGAACTCGGCCTGCACCGCGGGCAGCACGACGACGACGACGTACATCCCGCAGCCGCCGATCGTCGCGAGCACGAGGCTGACGAACAGGCGGAACCACGCGTAGGGCGAATCGACCTGGTGCGAAACGGGCATCGCCGGCCTCAGAACAATGCGCGCAGCCGGGCCGCGACGTCGATGGAGAGCGCCGCGCCCTCGCGTCCGGGCGCGGCGTCCGAAGCGCCGTCCTTCCCGGGCGCAGGGTCCGAAGCGTCGCCCTGCACGGGGGCGACGCGGTCGAGACGGGCGAGCAGCGCGTCGGTCAGGAAACGGCTGCGCGCGCCGTGCACGTGCGCGTCGCCGAGGCGCGGCTGCTGTGTCGTGAAATGGCGCAGCGGCTCGAGCAGGTACAGGGCGTCGCGCGCGCGGGTCATCGCGACGTACAGCAGCCGCCGCTCCTCTTCGATCGACTCGGCCCGCCCGGTCGCGTACTCGTTCGGGAAATTGCCGTCGGTCACGTTCAGCACGTAGACCGCATCCCATTCCTGTCCCTTCGCCGAATGGACCGTGGACAGGACCAGCCAGTCGTCGTCGAGGCGGGGCTCGCCGGCGAGGTCGCCGCTCGCCTGCGGCGGATCGAGCGCGAGCTCGGTGAGGAAGCGCTCGCGCGTCCCGAAGCGCGCGGCGATCGACTGCAGCATGTCGAGCTCGGCGGCGCGCACGACGGCATCGTCGTAGCGCCGTTCGAGCAGCGGCGCGTACCAGTGCCGCACCGGCTCGATCTGCGCCGGCCAGGGGGCCGCCGGATCGACGAGTCCGCGCATCAGCGCGACGAAACGCGGCCAGTCCTCGCCCGCCGCCGCCGGCGCCGCGAATGCGGCGAGCGCGTCGGCGAAGGGCCGGCGCGCGTCGAGCGCGAGCTCGATGCAGCGCTGCGCGTTCGCCGGCCCGAAGCCGCGCATCAGCTGCAGCGCGCGAAACGCGGCGAGCGCGTTGCGCCGGTTCTCGGCCCAGCGCAGCACCGCCAGCAGGTCCTTCACGTGCGCCGATTCGAGGAACTTCAGGCCGCCGTGCTTGACGAACGGGATGTCGCGGCGCGCGAGCTCGATCTCGAGCGTGGCGCTGTGGTGCGCACTGCGGAACAGCACCGCCTGGCGCTTCAGCGCGATGCCTTCCTCGCGATGGCGCAGGATCGCGTCGATGACCCAATCGGCCTGCGCACGCTCGTCGGGCACGGTGACGAGCTGCGGGCGCGCGCCGCCGCCGCGCTGCGCGACGAGCGTCTTCGCATGGCGGCGCGCGGCCTGCGCGATCAGCGCGTTGGCCGCGTCGAGCACCGGTTGCACCGAGCGGTAATTGCGCTCGAGCACGATCGTCGCGGCCGGCGGGTCGAACCTCGCCGGGAAATCGAGGATGTTGCCGACGTCGGCGGCACGAAACGCGTAGATCGACTGCGCGTCGTCGCCGACCACCGACAGCCCTTCGCCGTCGGGCTTCATCGCGAGCAGGATCTGCGCCTGCAGCGCGTTGGTGTCCTGGTACTCGTCGACCAGCACATGATCGAAACGCGCACCGATCTCGGCGGCGAAGGCGGCGTCGCCCATCGCCGCATGCCACCACAGCAGCAGGTCGTCGTAGTCGAGCACCGCATTCGCCTGCTTGCGCTCGGTGTAGCGGCGAAACAGCGCGGCGAGCGCGTCGCGCCAGTCGGCGCACCACGGGAAGTGCTCGTGCAGCACCGCCTCGAGCGGGCGGCCGCCGTTCACGGTGCGCGAATGGATCGCCAGGCACGTCTCCTTGCGCGGGAAGCGGCGCGACGTCGACGACAGCCCGAGCTCGTGGCGCACGAGATCGAGCAGGTCGGCCGAGTCGGCGCGGTCGAGGATGCCGAACTGCGGGTCGAGCCCGAGGCGCTTCGCGTATTCGCGCAGCAGGCGCGCGCCGACCGAATGGAAAGTGCCGGCCCAGGGCAGGCGCAGCGCGGCGCGCGCGCCGCCGCGCGCATGCAGGCCGGCTTCCTGCGCGAGCAGCCGCTCGGCGCGCCGCGTCATCTCGTCGGCGGCGCGGCGGCTGAAGGTGAGCAGCAGCACGCGCATCGGATCGACGCCGTTGCGCACGAGATGCGCGACGCGGTGCGCGAGCGTGGAGGTCTTGCCGGTACCGGCGCCGGCGACGACGAGCAGCGGGCCGGCGCGAAACCGACCGTGCGCGTCGCGCGCGCCCCAGCACGCCGCCGCGCGCTGCTCGGGGTTCAGGGAATCGGCGGAGGTGCTGCGAGGAAACGGCGGCGCGACGAGCATCCCGCAAGTGTAGTGGAGCGGACGGCGCGTTCGGGTGGCGCCGGCCGAAGTGCGAAAATCGCCCGATGATCTCGGCCCTTCGCACTTTTCTCGAACGACACCTCGGCACCGCCTCCGACGCCGCCCGGCAGGAACACGGCATCGAGCTCGCCACGGCGGCCCTGTTCGCCGAAATGATGCGCATCGACGGCGAGACCACCGCCGAGGAACGCGACGCCGCGCGCGACGCGATCGTCGACCGGCTCGGCCTGTCGCCGGCCGAGGCGGCCGAGCTGCTCGAGGCGGCACACGAGGAAGTGCGCGCGGCGAGCGACTACTTCCAGTTCACGTCGCTGCTGAACCGGCATTTCACCCAGGAGCAGAAGATCGCCGTCATCGAGCGCATGTGGCGCGTCGCCTATTCCGACGCGCGCCTGGACGATCACGAGCTGCACCTGATCCGCCGCATCGCCGACCTGCTGCACGTGCCGCATCCGGATTTCATCGCGGCGAAGATAAGGGCGCGGGAAAGAGAAGGGAGAAGGGGGAAGGGAGAAGGGGAAGAAGGGGATCTCGGCTAGCCGTCGAGGCTTTTCCCCTTCCCCCTTCTCCCTTCTCCCTTCTCCTCCCCTTTCACCCTTCACCCAGAATCGAACGGTGATGCACCAGGTGCTCGCGCACGAAGGTCTGCACGAACCAGTACCCGTGGCCGTAGCCGTCGTGGTGATGCAGCTCGACCGGCGTGCCTGAGCGCCGTGCGGCGTCGACGAAGCGCTCGGGGTGCAGTTGCTCGGCGAGGAACTCGTCGGCATCGCCCTGGTCGATGCGGATCGGTGCCGGGAAGCGGCGCTGCGCCACGAGCAGGCTCGCGTCGTAGTCCGCCCATGCGCTGCGATCGTCGCCGAGATATCCGGTGAAGGCCTTGCGGCCCCACGGGCTCTCCGACGGCGCGGCGATCGGCGCGAGCGCCGACACCGACCGGTAGCGATCGGGGTTGCGCAGCGCGCACACGAGCGCGCCGTGCCCGCCCATCGAGTGACCGAAGATGCCGCGGGCGTCGTCGCGCACCGGGAAGCGCGCGGCGATCGTGCGCGGCAGCTCGTCGGTGATCCACGTGTACATCCGGTAATGCGCGGACCACGGCGCGCGCGTCGCGTCCACGTAGAAGCCGGCGGCGAGGCCGAAGTCCCAGTGCTCGTCGTCGCCGGGCAGGCGCACGCGCGGGCTGGTGTCGGGCGCGACGAGCACGAGCCCGAGCTCGGCGGCGACGCGCTGCGCGCCGGCCTTGATCGGGAAGGTCTCCTCGTTGCAGGTGAGGCCGGCAAGGTAGTACACGACCGGAAGCCGCGTGCCCGGGTCGGCCAGCGCCGCCGGCGGCCGGTACACCGCGAAGCGCATCGGCGCGTCGCACGCCTGCGACGCGTGCTCGTAGAAGCCCTGCACGCCGTCGAAGCAGCGGTGCTCGGCGATCACGCGGAAGCCGTCGGGATTCATCGGTTCCATTCGCGCACCTGCCCTTCGGTTCAGTAGATCACGACGCTGCGGATCGACTCGCCGCTGTGCATCAGGTCGAACGCGCGATTGATGTCCTCGAGCGGCATCGTGTGCGTGATCAGGCTGTCGATGTCGATCTTGCCTTCCATGTACCAGTCGACGATCTTCGGCACGTCGGTGCGCCCGCGCGCGCCGCCGAAGGCGCTGCCCTTCCACTGGCGCCCGGTGACGAGCTGGAACGGGCGCGTGGAGATCTCGGCGCCGGCCGGCGCCACGCCGATGATCACCGACACCCCCCAGCCGCGATGGCAGCATTCGAGCGCCTGGCGCATCAGATGCACGTTGCCGACACATTCGAAGCTGTAGTCGGCACCGCCGTCGGTGAGCTCCACCAGGTGCGCGACCAGGTCGCCGCCCACCTCGTTCGGATTCACGAAATGCGTGAGCCCGAACCGCCGTGCCAGCGCTTCCCGCTTCGGGTTCAGGTCGACGCCGACGATGCGGTCGGCGCCGACCATCCGCGCGCCCTGCACGACGTTCAGTCCGATGCCGCCGAGCCCGAAGACGACGACGTTCGACCCCGGCTCGACCTTCGCGGTGTGGATCACTGCGCCGAGGCCGGTGGTGACGCCGCAGCCGATGTAGCAGACCTTGTCGAAAGGCGCGTCCTCGCGGATCTTCGCGACCGCGATCTCGGGCAGCACCGTGTAGTTCGAGAAGGTCGAGCAGCCCATGTAGTGATGGACCGGCTTGCCGCCGATCGAGAACCGGCTGGTGCCGTCGGGCATCAGGCCGCGGCCCTGCGTCGCGCGGATCGCGGTGCACAGGTTCGTCTTGCGAGACAGGCACGACTTGCACTGCCGGCATTCGGGCGTGTAGAGCGGGATCACGTGATCGCCCTTGCGCACCGAGGTCACTCCCGGCCCGACGTCGACGACGATGCCGGCTCCCTCGTGACCGAGGATCGCCGGGAAGATCCCCTCGGGATCGGCTCCCGAGCGGGTGAACTCGTCGGTGTGGCACACGCCGGTGGCCTTCACCTCGACGAGCACTTCGAAATCACGCGGCCCGTCGAGCTGCACCGTCTCGATCGACAGCGGCTGTCCGGCCTCCCAGGCCACCGCGGCGCGAACGTCCATCTCAACCCTCCACGAGCGCGTCGGCGAGGTCGGCGGTGTCGGGGCTGGGCATCTCCGCGTAGACCGGGTTCGTCAGATAGCGCTCGCCGAAATCCGGGACGATCGAGACGATCGTCCGGTCGCGGAACTCGGCGCGGGCGGCCACCTGCAGCGCGGCCCACGCGATCGAGCCGCCCGAGATGCCGCCGAAGATGCCTTCCTCGCGCGCGAGCACGCGCGCGGTGTCGATCGCGTCCTCGTTGGTCACGCGGATCACCTCGTCGTAGATCTTCGTGTCGAGCACGCTCGGCACGAAGCCCGCGCCCAGCCCCTGCTGCTTGTGCGGGCCCGGGCTGCCGCCCGACAGCACCGCGCTCTCGGCGGGCTCGACGGCGACGATCCGGATCGACGGCTTCTTCTCGCGCAGGTAGCGCCCGGCGCCGGTGATCGTGCCGCCGGTGCCGATGCCCGAGACGAGCACGTCGACCTCGCCGCGCGTGTCTTCCCAGATCTCCGGTCCGGTCGTGCGGTAGTGGATGTCCGGATTGGCGGGATTGTCGAACTGGCGCGCCATCCATCCGCGCGGGCCGAGCTTCGCGAGGATCTCCTCGGCGCGGGCGATCGCCCCCTTCATGCCCTTGGCGCCCTCGGTGAGCACGAGCACGGCGCCGAGCGCCTCGAGCATGCGGCGGCGCTCGAGCGTCATCGTGTCGGGCATCGTGATTACGCACCGGAAGCCGCGGGCGGCGGCCGTGTACGCCAGTCCGATGCCGGTGTTTCCGCTGGTGGGCTCGACGATCACCATCCCGGGCTTCAACTCGCCGCGCGAGATCGCGTCCTCGACCATCGCGTTGCCGATGCGGTCC
>DATGRE010000037.1:0-13344 GCA_035303885.1 Zeimonas sp.
CTGCAAAGCCGTGTACGCCGGTTCGATTCCGACCTCCGCCTCCAGTTTCCTCGCGCGGCCGCGCGTCGCCCGGCCTCGCTCCGCTTGCCGCACTTGCCATTCCGGCGCTTGACCTTGACATGATGTCAAGGACGATCATCGATCGTCCCTGATCCTCGTGGGAGACCCGATGAGCGCCGACACCACCCTGCCCGTCCATGCCGAGGCCGCCGCCGACGCGGCCACCGAACCGGTCCGGCTGCAGATCGGCGGCATGACCTGCGCCTCATGCGTCGCGCGGGTCGAGCGTGCGCTGCGCCGCGTGCCCGGCGTCGTCGAGGCGAACGTGAACCTCGGCACGGAGATCGCGACCGTGCGCACCGATCCTTCCGTACGCGTCGAAACGCTGGTGCAGGCGGTCGAGAAGGCCGGCTACGAGGTCGCGCGCGAGACCTTCCGGATTCCGGTCGCCGGGATGAGCTGCGCCTCCTGCGTCGGCCGCGTCGAGCGCGCGCTGTCGAAGGTGCCCGGCGTCGTCGGCGCCAGCGTGAACCTCGCCACCGAACGCGCGACCGTGGAAACGCTCGGCGCGACGCCGCTCGGGGCGCTGTACGGGGCCATCGAGAAAGCCGGCTACGCGATCGGCGCGTCCGATGCGGACGCGGGCGCGCCGGCCGCCGCCTCGCCCGCGTCGCGCCTGCCCATCTGGTGGCCGGTCGCGCTCGCGGTCGTGCTCACGCTGCCGCTGGTCGCGCCGATGATCGGCGCGTTCGTCGGCCGCGACTGGATGCTTCCCGGGGCGCTGCAGTGGCTGCTCGCGACACCCGTGCAGTTCTGGCTCGGCGCGCGCTTCTACCGTGCCGGGTGGAAGGCGCTGCGCGCGGGCACCGGCAACATGGACCTGCTCGTCGCGCTCGGTACCTCGGCCGCCTACGGCCTCTCGGTCTACCTGCTGCTCACGCACGAAGGACACGGCGAACCGCACCTGTATTTCGAGGCGTCGGCTGCGGTCATCACGCTCGTGCTGCTGGGCAAGTGGCTCGAGGCGCGCGCCAAACGGCAGACCACCGACGCGATCCGTGCGCTGAATGCGCTGCGCCCCGAAACGGCGCGCGTGCGGCGCGACGGCGTCGACGTCGAGGTGCCGGTGACGCAGGTGCGCGTCGGCGATCTCGTCGTCGTGCGCCCGGGCGAGCGGATCGCCGTCGACGGCGAGGTCGTCGAGGGACGCAGCCACGCCGACGAATCGCTGCTGACCGGCGAGAGCCTGCCGGTCGCCAAGGCCGTCGGCGACCGCGTCACGGGCGGCGCGATCAACGGCGAGGGGCTGCTCGTCGTGCACACGCGCGCCGTGGGCAGCGAGTCGATGCTCGCCCGCATCATCCGGATGGTCGAGGGTGCGCAGGCGGCGAAGGCGCCGATCCAGCGGCTCGTCGACCGCGTCAGCGCCGTCTTCGTTCCGGTGGTCCTCGCGATCGCGCTCGTCACGCTCGTGGCCTGGGGGCTGGCCGGCGGCGACTGGGAACGGGCACTCCTGCACTCGGTCGCGGTGCTCGTCATCGCCTGTCCGTGCGCGCTCGGGCTGGCGACGCCGACCGCGATCATGGCCGGCACCGGTGTCGCCGCGCGCCACGGAATCCTGATCAAGGACGCCGAGGCACTCGAGGTCGCGCATGCGGTGGACACCGTCGCCTTCGACAAGACCGGCACGCTCACCGTCGGCCGGCCGCGACTCGCCGCGGTGCTGCCGGCCGACGGAGTCGACGAGCACGCGGTGCTGCGGCTCGCCTCGGCGCTGCAGCGTGCGAGCGAGCATCCGCTGGCGAAGGCGGTGCTCGACGAAGCGAAGGCGCGGGGCATCGCGGCGCCGGCGCCACGGGAGGTGCGCGCGCTCGCCGGGCGCGGCATCGAGGGGCGCGTCGGCGACGAGACGCTGGTGCTCGGCAGCCGTCGCCTGCTCGACGAACTCGGAATCTCCCCCGGCGCGCTCGCCGCCGCCGCCGAACGGCTGCAGGCCGAAGGCCGAACGGTGTCGTGGCTCGCCGCGCGCGGGCCGGCCGGGGACCGGCTGCTCGGCCTGCTCGCCTTCGGCGACGAGATCAAGCCGGAGGCGGCGATGGCGGTGCGTGCGCTGCACGCCCAGGGCGTGCGCACCGCGCTGGTCAGCGGCGACAACGCCGGTAGCGCTCGGGCGGTCGCCCGGGCGCTCGGCATCGACGAGGTGCGCGCCGAGGTCCTTCCCGAGGACAAGGCCGGGATCGTTCGCGCGCTCGCGCGCGACGGCGCGACGGTCGCGATGGTCGGCGACGGCATCAACGACGCACCGGCGCTCGCCGCCGCGCACGTGGGAATCGCGATGTCGACCGGCACCGACGTCGCGATGCAGGCGGCCGGCATCACGCTGATGCGGGGCGATCCGCGGCTCGTCGCCGACGCGATCGACGTCTCGCGGCGCACCTACGCGAAGATCCGCCAGAACCTGTTCTGGGCCTTCGTCTACAACAGCGTGGGCATCCCGCTCGCGGCGCTCGGCTACCTCAACCCGGTTCTGGCCGGCGCGGCGATGGCCTTCTCGAGCGTCAGCGTGGTGACCAACGCGCTGCTGCTGCGCCGCTGGCGTCCGGTCAGCCGAACGACGGACAGCGCGCACGCACGCGCCGGGCGCCGCACCGACGCCGCCGAAGCGCGCGCCTCCCCTGCCCTGGAGTGACACGATGAGAGCGCAGGCGACCCGCACCCCGCAACAACGCGACACCCCGGCCCAGATCCCGATCGCGCCGATGAACATCGGCGAAGCGTCGAAGGCCTCGGGCGTCTCGGCGAAGATGATCCGGCACTACGAGTCGCTCGGCCTCATTCCGCCCGCGCAGCGCTCCGACGCGGGCTACCGGCGCTACTCGGCCAACGACGTGCACCGCCTGGCCTTCATCGCACGCGCGCGCGACCTCGGTTTCTCGATCGCCGAAATTGCGCGGCTCGTCGACCTGTGGCAGGACCGCTCGCGACCGAGCGCGAAGGTGAAGGCGCTCGCGCTCGAGCACGTCGAGCGGCTCGATCGCAAGGTACGCGAACTGCTCGAGATGAAGGCGACGCTCGAGGCGCTGGCGCGGTCGTGCCACGGAGACGATCGGCCCGAATGCCCGATCCTGGATACGCTCGCCGCGGACACCGGGCACTCCGGGGCCGACGACTAGCTCGACGATCCTGCGCGCCGACGTACGCGGGTCGCTACACGGAATCGCGCAGATACGGCCAGGCGCGCCGCAGGTAGTACGTCATCGACCAGACGGTGAGGATCGCCGCGGCGTAGATCAGCCAGGTGCCGACGAGATGCGTGTCGAGCACGCCGAACAGCACGCCGTCGAACAGCAGCATCGGAATCGCGACGAGCTGCGACACGGTCTTGAACTTGCCGATCGAATGCACGGCGACGCTCGTGCTCGCGCCCACCTGCGCCATCCATTCGCGCAGCGCCGAGATCGTGAGCTCGCGACCGACGATGATCGCGGCGACGATCGCGTCGACGCGACCGAGCGCGACGAGCATCACGAGCGCGACGCAGACGATCAGCTTGTCGGCCACCGGATCGAGAAATGCGCCGAAGGCCGAAGTCTGTCCCCAGCGGCGCGCGAGCCAGCCGTCGAGCCAGTCGGTGAGCGCCGCGGCGACGAACAGCACGGTGGCGAGAACATTCTGCGCGAAGGATCCGATCGGCAGGTAGAAGACGGCGACCAGCAGCGGAATGGCAACGACGCGGGTCCAGGTGAGCAGAGTGGGCAGATTGGGAACCATCGGGGCAACGCGGGTCGTGCGCGGAAGATTCGGCCGTCGGCGTCGCCCACGGGTCCGGGCCGGATGTCAGTGCAGCCGGCGATAGATCTCCTCGGCGAGCGTACGCGACACGCCTTCCACCGAGGCGAGGTCGTCGACGCTCGCCGCCATGATGCCACGCAGCCCTCCGAAGCGGGCCAGCAGGCGCTGACGTCGACGCGGGCCGACGCCTTCGATCTCCTCGAGCCGGGAGGTCTGGCGCGCCTTCGAGCGCCGGGCGCGCATCCCGGTGATGGCGAAGCGGTGCGCCTCGTCGCGGATCTGCGCGATCAGCATCAGCGCCGCCGAATGCGGGCCGGGCACGATCGGCGCGCGCCCGTCGGCGAAGACGAGCGTCTCGAGGCCGACCTTGCGCGCCTCGCCCTTGGCCACCCCGACGATCGTCGAGATGTCCAGCCCGAGATCGGCGAAGACCTGGCGCGCGGCCTCGACCTGCCCCTTGCCGCCGTCGATCAGCACCACGTCGGGCAGCGGCGCGTCGGAGTAGCGCCGGGTGAGCACCTGGCGCATCGCCGCATAGTCGTCCCCCGGCTCGATGTCGCGGATGTTGTAGCGCCGGTACTGCGAGCGCTGCATCGCGTGGTGCTCGTAGACGACGCACGAGGCCTGCGTCGCCTCGCCCATCGTGTGACTGATGTCGAAGCACTCGATGCGCAGCGCGTCGAGATCGCTGTCGTCGTCCAGGCCGAGCAGCTGCGCGAGCGCGCGGGTGCGCGCCTGGGCCGAGCCTTCCTCGGCGAGCACGCGGGCGAGCGCGAGCTCGGCGTTCTGCCGCGCGAGCTCGAGCCATTCGCGGCGCACGCCCTGCGGCTGCCGGATCCACTGCACCGCGTGCCCGGCCTGCTGCTGCAGCCATTCGAGCAACGCCGGATCGGGGGCGACGCCGTCGACGACCAGCACCGGCGGTACGGGCACGCCGTCGTAGTGCTGCGCGACGAAGGCCTCGAGCACCTCGGCGGGCGATTCGGCGTCGCCGGCCTCGGCCGCGTGGACCGGGAACACCGGCTTGTCGCCGAGATGGCGCCCGCCGCGCACCATCGCGAGATTCACGCAGACGCGCCCGCCGCGCATCGCCACCGCGACGATGTCGGCGTCGGCGTCGGCGGAGGTCTCCATCGACTGGCGGCTGAGCACCTTGGAGAGCGCCGCCATCCGGTCGCGCAGCACGGCGGCCGCCTCGAAGCGCAGCGCCGCCGCCTCGTCGTGCATGCGCCGCTCGAGCTCGGCGAGCACCTCGCGATGCTCGCCCTGCAGGAAGCGCACCGCGGCCTCGACGTCCGCGGCATACGCCTTCGCGTCGATGTAGCCGACGCACGGGGCGCTGCAGCGGCCGATCTGGTAGAGCAGGCAAGGCCGCGTGCGGTTGGCGAACACGCTGTCCTCGCAGGTGCGCAGCCGGAACACCTTCTGCAGCACCTGGATCGCCTCGCGCACCGCCTTCGCGTTCGGGAACGGACCGAAATAGCGGTTGCGCTTGTCGACCGCGCCCCGGTAGTAGACCAGGCGCGGGAACTCGTGCCCGGTGATCTTCAGGTACGGATACGACTTGTCGTCGCGAAACAGGATGTTGTAGCGCGGCGCGGCCGTCTTGATCAGGTTGTTCTCGAGCAACAGCGCCTCGGCCTCCGAGCGCGTCACCGTCGTCTCGATGCGCTCGATGCGCTCGATCATGTGCGCGATGCGCGGGCTCTGCTGCCCCTTGTTGAAATACGACGAGACGCGCTTCTTCAGGTCGCGCGCCTTGCCGACGTAGAGCAGCTGGTCGTTCGCGCCGATCATCCGGTACACGCCGGGCCGGTTCGGCAGCTGCGCGAGGAAGGCGCGCAGGTCGAAGCCGGCCGGCGCCTCGGGCGCCGGCGCGACCGACGACCGGGGATCCTCGTGCTGCGTCACGTCGTCCTGCGTCCTCTTCACCGGCGGAACAGCGCCTCGAGCCGCGCGCGGAATCCTTCGGGCTCACGCCACTGCAGCCGCGCGAGCAGCTCGTCGGCGAGATCGGGCCGATTGCAGACGAGCACCATGTCGCAGCCGGCCTCGAGCGCGGCGTTCGCGCGCGCGACGATGTCGCCGGCGACCGTGGCGCCTTCCATCGTCAAGTCGTCGCTGAAGACGAGGCCGCGGTAGCCGAGCCGGCCGCGCAGGATCTCCTGCAGCCAGCGCCGCGAGAAGCCGGCGGGACGCTCGTCGACGGCCGGATAGACGACGTGCGCGGGCATCACCGACAGCAGCGTCTCGCCGAGCCAGCCGTAGGGTGCGGCGTCGACGCCGAGCAGCGTCTCGAGCGGACGCTCGTCGACCGGCAACGCCACGTGCGAGTCGGCCGCGGCGAAGCCGTGCCCCGGAAAATGCTTGCCGCAGTTCGCCATGCCGGCGAGCAGCAGCCCGTGCGCGAGACTGCGCGCGAGCGCGGCCACGGCCGCCGGATCGGAATGGAACGCCCGATCGCCGATCACCGCCGAGCGCCCCCAGTCCAGATCGAGCACGGGCGTGAAGCTGAGGTCGACGCCGGCCGCGCGCAACTCCGTGCCGATCGTCCGGCCGATCTCCACGGCGCGGCGGCACGCGGCCGGCGGATCCTCGTCCCACAGGCGCCCGAGCTCGCGCATCGGCGGCAGCGCGCTGAAACCTTCGCGAAAGCGCTGCACGCGTCCGCCCTCGTGATCGACGCAGACGAGCAGCGGCGGCGTGCGCAACGCGTGGATCTCCGCGCACAGGCGCTCGAGCTGCGCCTTCGATTCGAAGTTGCGCGTGAAGAGGATGACGCCGCCCACCAGCGGATGCAGCAGCCGCTCGCGCTCGTGCGGCTGCAGCGCGCCGGCGGCGACGTCGACGACGACCGGACCGCGCGGCCGGGCGACCGGCGATGCGCTCATCGCGTTTCCCTGCGCTCGATCATCACGAAAGCGAGCGCGCTGTCGCGCTCGTCGGACAGCGACACGTGCGCGACCAGCCCGTTCTCCTCGAGATGCCGCTCGAGCGCATTGCGCGCCACCGCGACCGGCCGTCCGCGCGCGTCGTTGAGCACCTGCAGCGAGTGCAGCGTCATCGGCGCGTGCAGCCCGACGCCGAGCGCCTTGCCGAAGGCCTCCTTCGCCGCGAAGCGCTTGGCCAGGTAGCGGGTCGCGTAGGCGCTGCCGTGTCCGCCCTTGCCCCGGCGGCGGCGGTACTCGGCGAGCTCCTGGTCGCCGAGCACGCGCCGCGCGAAGCGCTCGCCCCATCGCGCGAGCAGCGCCTCGATGCGCTCGACGAGCACGATGTCGGTGCCGACGCCGTGGATCATTGCCCGCTCGCGGCCGCCGCCTCGCGGATCAGCCGCTTCATCTCGCGCACCGCCTCGCGCATGCCGACGAACAGCGCCCGCGAGACGATCGCATGTCCGATGTGCAGCTCGCGTACGCCGTCGAGCGCGGCCACCGGCTGCACGTTGAAGTAATTCAGCGCGTGTCCGGCGTTGAAGCGCATCCCGTGCGCGCGGATCGCCGCGCCCGCGCTGGCGATCCGCGCCAGCTCGGCGACCACCGGCGCGCTGCCGGCGTCGCGTCCTTGCGAATGGAAGGCATGCGCGTAGGGGCCGGTGTGGACCTCGCAGACGCGCGCGCCGATCGCCGCCGCCGCGTCGACCTGCCGCACGTCGGCGTCGATGAACACGCTGACGACGATGCCGGCCTCGGCGAGCGCCGCGACCACGTCGCGCAGGCGGTCGGCCTGCGAGACGATGTCGAGCCCGCCCTCGGTCGTCACTTCCTGCCGTCCCTCGGGAACGAGCATCGCCATCTCGGGCTTCAGCTGCAGCGCGATGCCGAGCATCTCGTCGGTGGCCGCCATCTCCAGGTTCAGCTTGATGTGCGTGAGCTCGCGCAGGCGGCGCACGTCGTCGTCGTGCACGTGGCGGCGGTCCTCGCGCAGATGCACGGTGATGCCGTCGGCGCCGCCCAGGTGCGCCTCGACCGCGGCCCACACCGGATCGGGCTCGTAGGTACGGCGCGCCTGGCGCACCGTCGCGATGTGGTCGATGTTCACGCCGAGTTCGATCATGTCGGAGCCATCCGGGTCAGAGCTTCTGCAGATCGACGAGGATCTGCCGCGTGCTCAACGGCACGCCGTCGAGGTGATGCGAAAGGATCGCGCGCGTCAGGTATTTTGCCTGTTGTCGGCCGGAAGCCGTGGTCAGGCGCCCTTCGGCGAGGTCGCGCAGCACGCTGCCGGGAATGCCGTCCCCGGCGGCGGCGTCGCGCACCACGAAGCCCTCGCCCGGGCGCCACGCGTACGTGCGCCGCGCATCGATCGGCTCGCGCGCCGCGTCACGCTCGAGATCCGGCGCGTAGCCGATCTCGCGCAGCAGCGTCCATTCGAAGCGCCGCAGCGTGTCGTCGAGCGCGGCTTCCGAGGCGAGCTGCGCGAGCGCTTCGCCATAGGCGTCGAACAGCAGCGGATGCGGGTCCTCCCGCGCGAGCAGACGCATCAGCAGCTCGTTCAGGTAGAACGCGCACAGCAGCGCGTCGCCGCGCGGCGCATCGAGCCCGCCGCTCCATTCGGCACCGGTGAGCGTGCGCAGCTCACGACGGCCCGTCCACGAGACGCGCAGCGGCTGGAACTGCAGCAGCACCGCGCGCAGGCTCGAACGCGGGCGCTTGGCGCCCTTGGCCACCGCCGCGATGCGCCCGTGCTCGCGGGTGAACAGGTCGACGACGAGGCTCGTCTCGCGGTACGGCGTCGAATGCAGCAGCCAGGCCGGCTCCTCGCGGCTACTCGTAGCCATAGCTGCGCAGGCTCTGCTCGCTCCCGGCCCAGCCCGACTTCACCTTCACGAACAATTCGAGGTAGACCTTCGTGCCGAGCAGCCGCTCGAGGTCCTCGCGCGCCTCGGTCGCGATCCGCTTGATGCGCTCGCCGCCGGCGCCGATCACGATCGGCCGCTGCGCCTCGCGGGCGACGACGATCGCTGCGTGGATGCGGCGAAGCCGCGGCAGCTCCTCGTAGCGCTCGATCTCCACCGTACTCTCGTAGGGCACCTCGTCGCCGAGCTGGCGGAACAGCTTCTCGCGGATCGTCTCGGCGGCGAGGAAGCGTTCGCTGCGATCGGTCAGCGCGTCGGGGTCGTAGACCGGCGGGCCTTCAGGCAGCCGCTTCGCGCAGGCGTCGACCAGCACGTCGACCTGGCGGCCGCTGCGCGCGCTCAGCGGCACGATCTCGTCGAAGGCGCGCACCTGGCGCGCCCGGTCGATCATCGGCAGCAGCTGCGACTTGTCCTTCACCAGGTCGATCTTGTTCATCGCGAGCAGCACCGGGCGGTCGGCGGGCAGCGCCTGCGCGATGCGCGTGTCGGTCGCGGTCCACCGCCGGGCGTCGCACACCTGCACCACGACGTCGGCGTCCTGCGCGACCTGCATCGACGTGCGGTTGAGCAGGCGGTTCATCGTGCCGCCGATGCGGGTCTGGTACCCCGGGCTGTCGAGGAAGAGCAGCTGCGCGTCGGGGCGATGCACGACGCCGACGATGCGGTGTCGCGTCGTCTGCGGGCGGTCGGAGGTGATCGACAGCTTCTGCCCGACCAGCCGATTCAGCAGCGTCGACTTGCCGACGTTCGGCCGACCGACGAGAGCGACGGTTCCGCAGCGGAACATCCGGTGCTCGCGCAGCGCGCGGCTCAGGCGGCGCGCGCGCGCCGCGTGCCGTGCGTGGAGGGATCGGGACCCGCGGGCGCCGACCCGTCCGTCGGGACGGCCGCGACGCCCGCCTCGCCGCGCTCGGGTCCGGGTTTGCCCGTGCCGTTCGAGACGCTCGCTCCGTTCGCGCCGTTCGTCGCCGTGGCTCCGCCCGCCTCCTTCGGCGGATCCGGATCGTCGGGGGCGTCCGGTGCGGCCGGCGCGCTTCCCTCCTCCGGCGCCGACTCCCTGCGACTCTGCGGGCTTCGCCCGCGCGACCTGCGGGCCGACGCCTTCGCCTGCGCCGCGTCGAGCGCGCCGCGCGCGGCCGCCTGCTCGGCGGCGCGGCGACTCGAGCCGCTGCCGAGCACACGGATCTGCAGCTTGGGGATCGCGCACTCGACCTCGAACACCTGGCTGTGCGCGGCACCGTGCGTGGCGACCACCGAATAGACCGGCAGCGGCAATCGCTTGCCCTGCAGATGCTCCTGCAGCAGCGTCTTGGCGTCCTTGCCGAGCGTCTTCGGGTCGACCGTCTTCAGGATCGGCTCGTACAGCGCGACGATCATCGACTGCGCGGCCTCGAAGCCGCCGTCGAGGAACACCGCGCCGACGATCGCCTCGACGGTGTCGCCGAGGATCGACGGTCGCCGGAAACCGCCGCTCTTGGCCTCGCCCTCGCCCAGCAGCAGATAGGCGCTCAGACCGAGCCGCTGCGCGATCTCGACGAGCGACTGCTGCTTGACCAGGTTCGCGCGCAGCCGGGAGAGGTCGCCCTCGTCGATGCGCGCGAAATGCCGGTAGAGCATCGCCGCCACGACGCAGTTGAGCACCGAGTCGCCGAGGAACTCGAGGCGCTCGTTGTTCGGCTGGCCGTAGCTGCGGTGCGTGAGCGCCTGCCGCAGCAACGCTTCATCGGCAAAGCGATGACCGAGTTGCCGTTGCAGGGCGTCGAGATCCATTTCGCCTCAGCGCACCCGGTTCGAGCCCTGGTAGTCGATGACCAGCGATGCCGGGCCGTACAGCGGGATCCGCTTCTCGTACTGGAACGAAACGAACATGGTGCCGTCGGGCTGGCGCTCGACGAGCAGGTCCTTGCCGGCGATCGACGTGATGTCGTCGACCGCGGCGAAACGGTCGAACGCGACCTGCACGTCGCGCGGCGAGTTCGCGCCGCTGCTGCCGACCTTGTTCACCGCACTGAGGATCGCACGATATTCGAGCGCCGAAGGCACGACGCGCATCGCGACGAGCGCGACGACAACGACGACGAAGGCCGCGAACAGCAGCCCGATCAGCGAGAGTCCGGTCTGGCGGCGCCGCACGGCGCGCGAAGAAGCGGGATGTCGAATCATTGGAAGCGTCCGATGCGCCCTAGGTCGCTGAAGTTCATCCAGATGAAAAAGGCCTTGCCGACGATGTTGCCCTCCGGGACGAAACCCCAGAACCGGCTGTCCAGACTGTTCTCGCGGTTGTCGCCCATCATGAAATAGTGGCCGGGCGGTACCGTGCACGTCACCCCCCCAGCCGAGTAACGGCAGTTTTCGAAGTGCGGGAAGCGGAACACAGGCTGAATGTCAGACGGTTTTTCCAGGTCTGTCAATATCTTATGGCTGACATCTCCAAGTCTTTCTGAATACTGCGGATACAGCGCCAGCTTGCGCGCATCCTCGAATTCGCCGGCCGGCTCGAACTCCACCGGCTGGCCGTTGATCGTCAGCCGCTTGTTCTGGTAGCTCACGGTGTCGCCGGGCAGGCCGACCACGCGCTTGATGTAGTCGACCGACGGGTCCTGCGGGAAGCGGAACACCATCACGTCGCCGCGCTGCGGCTCGCCCACGTCGAGCACCTTCGTGTGGATCACCGGCAGGCGCAGTCCGTAGGCGAACTTGTTCACGAGGATCAGGTCGCCGACGACCAGCGTGGGCAGCATCGACTCGGAAGGAATCTTGAACGGCTCGGCGACGAACGAGCGCAGCACGAACACGACGAGGATCACCGGGAACAGGCCCGCCGTGTACTCGAGCCACAGCGGCTGGCGGGTGCGCTTCGCGCGCAGCGCCTCGCGCTCGGCCTCGACGGCCGCGGGCCCTGCCGAGCTGCCGAGCGCGGAGGCGCCCGAACGGTCGAACTCCGCCACCGCGGCGTCGGCCGCGCGCAGCCGCCGGCCCCGGAAGACGAGGCGATCGGCCAGCCATGCGACGAAGGTCACGACCAGCAGCAGGAACAGGATCAGCGCGAAATTCATGGTTGCAGGTAATGAGTCGAGTGATTCATTTGTCGTCGACCTGCAATACGGCGAGGAAGGCCTCCTGCGGGATCTCCACGCTGCCCACCTGCTTCATCCGCTTCTTGCCGGCCTTCTGCTTCTCGAGCAGCTTCTTCTTGCGCGTGATGTCGCCGCCGTAGCACTTGGCGAGCACGTTCTTGCGCAGCGCCTTGACGTTCTCGCGCGCGATGATGTTCGAACCGATCGCCGCCTGGATCGCGACGTCGTACATCTGTCGCGGAATCAGCTCGCGCATCTTCGCGACCAGCTCGCGGCCGCGGCTCTGCGCGACGCTGCGGTGCACGATCAGCGACAGCGCATCGACCTTCTCGCCGTTGACGAGCACGTCCATCTTCACCACGTCGGAAGCGCGATACTCGAGGAATTCGTAGTCCATCGAAGCGTAGCCGCGCGAGGCCGACTTCAACCGGTCGAAGAAGTCGAGCACGATCTCGTTCATCGGCAGCTCGTAGGTGAGCTGCACCTGCCGGCCGTGATACGCGAGGTTGCGCTGGATGCCGCGCTTGCCGGTGCACAGCGTGATCACCGCGCCGACGTACTCCTGCGGCGTGAAGATCGTGACGGTGACGATCGGCTCGCGGATCTCCTCGATCTTCGACGGCTCGGGCATCTTCGACGGGTTCTCGACCCGCAGCACCTGGCCGTCCTTCAGCAGGACCTCGTAGACGACCGTGGGCGCGGTCGTGATCAGCTCCATGTCGAACTCGCGCTCGAGCCGCTCCTGCACGATGTCCATGTGCAGCAGGCCGAGGAAGCCGCAGCGGAAGCCGAAGCCGAGCGCCTGCGACACCTCGGGCTCGAAGTGCAGCGACGCGTCGTTCAGCTGCAGCTTCTCGAGCGCCTCGCGCATCGCCTCGAACTGGTTGGCCTCGACCGGGTACAGCCCGGCGAACACCGACGGCTTGATCTCGCGGAAGCCCGGCAGCGGCTCCGGCGCCGGAGCAGAGGCCAGCGTGATCGTGTCGCCGACCTTCGCCGCCTTCAGCTCCTTGATGCCAGTGATCACGTAGCCGACCGCGCCGGTCTCGAGCGCCTCGCGCGCGCTCGCCTTCGGCGTGAACACGCCGAGCTGGTCGCAGTGGTGCACGGCGCCGGTGGCCATCATCTGGATGCGGTCGCGCACGCGCAGCACGCCGTTGAAGACGCGCACGAGCATCACGACGCCGACGTAGTTGTCGAACCACGAGTCGATGATCAGCGCCTGCAGCGGCGCCTGCGGGTCGCCTTTCGGCGGGGGGATCCGGGCGACGATCGCCTCGAGGATCTCGTCGATGCCCTCGCCCGTCTTCGCGCTCGCGCGGATCGCATCGCTCGCGTCGATGCCGATCACGTCCTCGATCTCGGCAGCCGCGGATTCCGGGTCGGCCTGCGGAAGGTCGATCTTGTTGAGCACCGGAACGACCTCGACGCCGAGCTCGATCGCCGTGTAGCAGTTCGCGACCGTCTGCGCCTCGACGCCCTGCGACGCGTCGACCACGAGCAGCGCTCCCTCGCAGGCCGACAACGAGCGGCTGACCTCGTACGAGAAATCGACGTGTCCCGGCGTGTCGATGAGATTGAGCGCGTAGCGCTGGCCGTCGGGAGCGTGATATTCGAGCG
>DATGRE010000038.1:0-2759 GCA_035303885.1 Zeimonas sp.
GACCGGCTGGCGATTGAACACGAAGCCCACGCCCTCGTCGCGCGCATTCTTCACTTCGCGCCGCGAGCCGGGCATGTTGTCCTCGTCGCGACGGTAGGCGCAGGTGACTTGCGCCGCGCCCAAACGCACCGACGTGCGCACGCAATCCATCGCCGTGTCGCCGCCGCCCAGCACCACCACGCGTTTGCCCGCCACGTCGAGCAACGGGTCGTTCTGCACGCCATCGGAAAACAACCGGCGCGCGTTGGCGATCAGGAAATCCAGCGCCAATCGCACGCCTGCGCCGTCCTGGCCCGGCAGGCGACCGTCGAGCGGCGTGTACGCACCGGTGCCGACGAACACCGCGTCGTAATCCCGCAGGACGTCGGCGAAATCCACATCGCGCCCGACGTCCACGCCGAGATGGAAGCGCACGCCCATCGCTTCGAGCACGCCGCGCCGGGTTTCGATGACCTGTTTTTCCAGCTTGAACGTCGGGATGCCGAACGTCAGCAAGCCGCCGATCCGCGGGTGACGGTCGAAGACGACCGGCTGCACGCCGTTCCTGACGAGCACGTCCGCGGCGCCGAGGCCGGCGGGGCCCGCGCCGACGACCGCGACGCGCTTGCCCGTCGGCTTCACGTGCGAGAGATCCGGACGCCAGCCCTGCTTCAGGGCCTCGTCGGTGATGTACTTCTCGACGCTGCCGATCGTGATCGCGCCGTGGCCGTCGTTCAGCGTGCACGCGCCTTCGCAGAGCCGGTCCTGCGGGCAGATTCGGCCGCAGATCTCCGGCAACGAGTTCGTCCGGTGCGACAGCTCCGCGGCCTGGAACAGGTTCCCTTCCGCGACCAGCTTCAGCCAGTTCGGAATGTAGTTGTGGACCGGGCACTTCCACTCGCAGTACGGATTGCCGCAGCCCAAGCACCGGGCCGCCTGCTCGGCCGCCTGCTCGGGCGAGTAGTGCCCGTAGATCTCCTTGAAGTGGCGCACGCGCGTCTCGACCGGCGTCTTCGCCGGGTCCTGACGAGGCACTTCCAAGAATTGGAGGGGTCGGTTAGCCATCGAAGCCTCGGCTTACGCTGCGCGGCGGAGCGAATCGATCAGCTCGTGCAGCTGCGCGGCCTTCGGCTTCACCAGCCAGAACTTGTTCAGGAACGTGCGGTAGTCGTCGAGCAGCGTTTGGCCCCAAGCGCTGCCCGTCGCGCGAACGTGCTCCGTGATCAAGTCGCGGAGGTGCTGGAGGTGGGCCTCCATCGCCTCCGGGTTGATCCGATGGATATCGATCAGCTCGTGGTTGTAACGGTCGACGAAGTCGCGCTCGAGATCGAGCACGTACGCGAAGCCGCCGGTCATGCCCGCGCCGAAGTTCAGGCCGGTGCGGCCGAGCACGGCGACGACGCCGCCGGTCATGTACTCGCAGCAGTGATCGCCGGTGCCCTCGACGACCGCGACCGCGCCGGAGTTCCGGACCGCGAAGCGCTCGCCGGCGGTTCCCGCGGCGAGCAGCCGCCCGCCGGTCGCGCCGTACAGGCACGTGTTGCCGATGATCGGCGTGCGGTGCGTCTCGAAGCGGCTGCCCGCAGGCGGCTTCACGATCAGCTCGCCCGCGGCCATGCCCTTGCCGACGTAGTCGTTCGCGTCGCCCTCGAGGATCAGCCGCAGGCCCCCGGCGTTCCAGACGCCGAAGCTCTGCCCCGCGGTGCCCTTCAACCGAATCTCGATCGGCGCATCGCTCATGCCGTAATTGCCCCAGCGGCGAGCGATCTCGCCGGAGAGCCGGGCGCCGATCGAGCGGTTGAAGTTCTTGATCTCGTACGAGAACACGCCGCCCGTCTTCGCCTCGATCGCGGGCAACGCGTCCGCGACCATGCGCTCGGCGAGCTCGCCCTTGTCGAACGGCGCGTTGCGCTCGTCGATGCAGAATTGCGGCGCATCGGGCGCAAGACCCGAGTTCGACAGCAGCGGCTGCAGATCGAGCTTCCGCTGCTTCTCGGTCTCGCCCGGCAGGCGCGTCAAGAGCTCCGTCCGGCCGATGATGTCGTCGAGCCGGCGCACGCCGAGGCTCGCGAGAATCTCGCGCACTTCCTCCGCGACGAAGCGGAAGTAGTTCATCACCATCACCGGCAAGCCGATGAAGTGCTTCTTGCGCAGCACGTCGATCTGCGTGGCGACGCCGGTCGCGCAGTTGTTCAGATGGCAGATCCTCAAGTACTTGCAGCCGAGCGCGATCAGCGGCGCGGTGCCGAAGCCGAAGCTCTCGGCGCCGAGGATCGCCGCCTTGACGACGTCGAGGCCGGTCTTGAGGCCGCCGTCCGTCTGCAGCCGCACCTTGTGCCGCAGGTTGTTCGCGCGCAGCACCTGGCGTGCCTCGGCGATGCCGAGCTCCCACGGGGAGCCCGCGTACTTCACGGACGTGAGCGGGCTCGCGCCGGTGCCGCCGTCGTAGCCAGAGATCGTGATCAGGTCCGCGTACGCCTTCGCGACGCCGGCCGCGACCGTGCCGACGCCGGGCTCCGCGACGAGCTTCACCGAGACCAGCACGCCTGGGTTCACCTGCTTCAGATCGAAGATCAGCTGCGCGAGATCCTCGATCGAATAGATGTCGTGATGCGGCGGCGGAGAGATCAGCCCGACGCCCGGGTTCGAGTACCGGAGCTTCGCGATCATCTCGTTGACCTTGTGCCCCGGCAGCTGGCCCCCCTCGCCCGGCTTCGCGCCCTGCGCGATCTTGATCTGGATGACCTCCGCATTGACGAGATACTCCGGCGTCACGCCGA
>DATGRE010000039.1:0-31115 GCA_035303885.1 Zeimonas sp.
GCAACCGTGAACAATCCGAGCGCCTTCGGCGTAGCCGATCCGCTGCCGCGTGGCAACAAGCTCGAGCTCTTCATCGGCACCTTCGTCGGCGCCATCACCTTCTCCGGCTCGGTGATCGCCTTCGGCAAGCTCTCGGGCAAGTACAAGTTCCGGCTCTTCCAGGGCGCGCCGGTCGTCTTCCGCGGCCAGCACCTGCTGAACCTCGTGCTCGCGCTCGCGATGATCGGCTTCGGGCTGTGGTTCGTCGCGACGCAGCAGTGGGCGCCGTTCTGGATCATGACGATCCTCGCGTTCGTGCTCGGCGTGCTGATCATCATCCCGATCGGTGGCGCCGACATGCCGGTCGTCGTGTCGATGCTCAACAGCTACTCGGGCTGGGCGGCCGCCGGCATCGGCTTCTCGCTGCAGAACAGCATGCTGATCATCGCCGGCTCGCTGGTCGGGTCTTCGGGCGCGATCCTGTCGTACATCATGTGCCGGGCGATGAACCGGTCGTTCTTCAACGTGATCCTCGGCGGCTTCGGCGGCGAGACGAGCGCCGCCGGTGCGGCGGGCACCGGCGAGCAGCGTCCGGTGAAGTCGGGTTCGCCCGACGACGCGGCGTTCCTGCTGAGCAACGCCGACAGCGTGATCATCGTTCCCGGCTACGGCCTGGCGGTGGCGCGCGCGCAGCATCCGCTGAAGGAGCTGGCCGACAAGCTGATCGAGCGCGGCGTCCAGGTCCGGTACGCGATCCACCCGGTGGCCGGCCGCATGCCCGGCCACATGAACGTGCTGCTGGCCGAAGCCGAGGTACCGTACGACCAGGTGTTTGAGATGGACGACATCAACCCGGAGTTCGGCGACACCGACGTCGTGCTCGTGCTCGGGGCGAACGACGTCGTGAACCCCGCGGCCAAGGATCCGAAGTCACCGATCGCCGGCATGCCGATCCTCGAGGCCTACAAGGCGCGGCAGGTCCTCGTGAACAAGCGCTCGATGGCCTCGGGCTACGCCGGACTCGACAACGAGCTGTTCTACATGGACAAGACGATGATGGTGTTCGGCGACGCGAAGAAAGTCGTCGAGGACATCGTCAAGGCGATCGAGTAGCGCGATGCACGATCCGGCCCGGCGCGACGTCGTCCTGGAACGGATCGAGCCGCGCGATCCGCGCGAGGACTCCCTGCGCGGCTACGCGATGTTCGGCTACGCGATGCACCTGCTCGGGCTGTTCACGGTGATCGGCTTCATCGTCGGTCTGATCGTCGCGTACATCAAGCGCGACGACGCCCGCGGCACGATCTACGAGTCGCATTTCCGCTGGCAGACACGGTCGTTCTGGTGGTTCGTGCTCTGGTTCGTCGTGCTGCTCGTGCCCACGCTGCTGACGATCGGCTTCGTCCCCTTCTTCGTGCTCGCGCAGCTGTGGTTCGCCTACCGGATGATCAAGGGCTGGCTGCGGGTGGTGGACCGGCGGGTAGTCGAGTAAAGCGAAAGGAGAACGGGCACCACGCCTGCTCGGCCCGCCGACATGATCCCCGACCGCCGCCGATTGCTGCTCGCCGCGGGCGCAGCCGCGCTGCTGCCCGGCTGCGCGACGCAGCGCTTCGAGCCGGCACCGGCCGGCGTGTCCGAGGCGCAACCGCCGCAGATCGGACAGACCTGGCGCTACGCCGAGATCGACCTGTATCGGGGAGCGCAGCGCGCCGAGCTCGTCGCGCACTGCGTCGAATCGGGCCCGCAAGGCATCCGCATCGCGCTGGCCGACGACCGCGGCGGCGCACGCGACGACGAGCTCTGGGCCGATGCCTCGCGCATCGTCCGCGAGCCCGCATACGACCTGACGCAAATCTTCGAGCGGCCGCTGCCGGTCCTGCCGATTCCGCTCGCGGCCGGAAGCGCCTCGCGCACGCACACCCGCTACCACACGGAAGCGAGCCCCGACTTCCCGCTGTGGTGGGGCGATTGGCTGCGAGCGCCCGGCTGGCAGCGGATACGCGTTCGCGCCGGCGAGTTCCTCGCGCTGCGCATCGAGCGCACGATCCGCTTCCGCCACACCGACATCTGGCGCGACGACTGCCGCCGCTGGGACACCGCCTGGTACGTGCCCGAGTTGCGCCGCTGGGCGTTGCGCGAATGGACCGGGCAGTGGCTGATGCCCGACGGTCCGAATCGCACCGTCGTCTACGAGGACCGCGTGCGCTGGGAGCTGCTCGACGCCCGCTCCGCGTAGTACGTGCTGAGCTCCGGCACGTGAAATAAGTCACCGCTCGGGCCGCGGCTTCGGCGCCCTGCCCGTGCGTCCCCGCCCGCCGGCGGCCGTCAGGTCCCCGCCAGGCGCCTTCCGTCTGCATCCGCTCGGCGCCGGTCGATCCGGCTCGACAAACTGCGCATCGAGACGAAAAGGCCGGCCGAGCTGCGTGGCCGACGGGAGACGCACGTGAAAGCGCACGGATTCACGCTGATCGAACTGATGATCGCCGTGGCGATCGTGGCCATCCTGGCATCGGTGGCGCTGCCCTCGTATCGGGATTACGTCCGCCGCGGGAACATCCCCGAGGCCACCGCCGGGCTGGGCCAGGCCCGCATCACGATGGAGCAGTGGTTCCAGGACAACCGGACCTACGTGGGCGCGCCGTGCCCCGGGAACGGTCGGAACTTCAATTTCGCCTGCAACACGGCGGCCACCACCTTCTCCGTGACGGCGACCGGCACCGGCAGCATGGCCGGCTTCAGCTACACGATCGACCAGAACAACGCGCGCACGTCGAGCACGCCCTGGGGCAACGGCGCGACCTGCTGGATCGCGCGCAGCGGAGATTCGTGCTGATGCTCGCGCACCGACAGCGCGGCGTATCGATCATCGAGGCGATGATCGTGCTGACGGTCCTCGTCATCCTGCTCGTGGGTGCGGTGCCGACCGGGCGGGAATGGCTGGCCAACAGCCGGATCCGCGCAGCCTCGGAAAGCATGCTCGCCGGCCTTCAGCTGGCGCGTGCCGAAGCGCTGAAGCGCAACACGGCGGTCGAGTTCGTCCTCGATGCCGTGCCGGCGGCGAGTTGGGTCGTGCGCGTCGCCGCGACCGGCGAGGAGCTGCAGCGCAGGGCCGCCGGCGAAGGCACCTCCGACGTGACGCTGGCCGTGACGCCGGGTGGGGCGACCCGGATCAGCTTCGACGGCCTCGGTCGGCGCACGGCGAACGTCGATGCGAGCGCACCGATCGACCGCGTCGATCTCGACCTGCCCGCGACCGTGCTGCCGCCCGAAAAAACGCGCGACCTGCGCCTCCAGGTCAGCCTCGGAGGGCAGGTCGTGCTGTGCGATCCGAACGTGACCGCCGCGAGCGACGTGAGGCGATGCCCGTGAGCAAACCCGCGCGACTGCAGGGGGGCGCCGCCCTGCTCGAAGCCCTGGTGGCCGTGCTGATCTTCTCGATCGGCATTCTCGGCGTCGTCGCGCTGCAGGCGTTCTCCGTGCGCACGGTCACCGACGCGAAATACCGGGCCGACGCCAGCTTCCTGGCCAACGAGGCGCTCGGGCGGCTGTGGGGCGATCCGACCGATCTATCTGTGCACGCCGAAGCCGATGTCGACGTCGCCGAGCTGCCGAACGGCAAGCGCACGGTCGCGATCAACGGCGACCGGGCGACGGTGACGATCCGCTGGCAGCTGCCGGGCGAGGCCGAACACCAGTTCGTCGCCGAAGCGCACGTCACCGTCGACAACTGAGACCGGGCCGGCATGAACCGAATCGCACAGAAAGGCGTGACGCTGGTCGAGCTGATGGTCGCACTGGTGATCGGCTCGATCGCGGCGCTCGTCATCCAGCAGGTCATGGCCGTGTTCGAAGGCCAGAAGCGGACCAGCAGCGGCGGATCGGATGCGCAGGTCAACGGAGCGGTCGCGCTCTTCTCGCTCGAGCGCGAGATCCGGCAGGCGGGCTACGGGCTGTTCAGCGGCACCGGCACGCTGTGCCCGCTCGGCATCAACATCTACTACAACGGCACCGTATCGAACGGCGGCGCCCTGCGGCCGCTCGTCATCCACGACGGCGGCACCGGCCCGGACGCGATCGAGTTCCTGCGCTCCAATGCCGCGTTCGGCGCGATCCCGACGTCGATCATCAAGAACATGCCGAACTCGTCCGCGATCATCACCGCGGACAGCCCCGGCGGCCTGGCGCAAGGCCAGCTGTTCCTCGTGGCCGGCAAGGGCGGCAGCAAGGTCTGCACGCTGATGCAGATGTCGCAGGACCCGCAGCAGACCGGCAACGGCTGGGACCTGCAGCACAACTCGGGCCAGTTCCCCTACAACCCGTCGAATCCGAACACGGCCTTCGCGGTCGCGCCGGCCTACCAGATCGGCGACATCGTCGTCGACATGGGCAGCTTCGTGCACGGGCGCTATCAGGTGCTTTGCGATCGCCTGACGCAGGTCGACCCGACGGTGACGCCGGCACCCTACACCTGCGCGAACACCGAGCCGCTCGTCGACCAGATCGTCGACCTGCAGGCGCAATACGGCATCGCCCCGGTCGGCAGCACGCAGATCACGCAGTGGTGCAACGCGACGGCGACGTCGGCCTGCGGCAACTGGAGCAACCCCGGGACGGACGAAGTGGCGCGGATCCGCGCGGTGCGCCTCGCCGTCGTCGCGCGCAGCGTCCAGTACGAGAAGGAGGCGGTCAGTCCGGCGAACCTCGTGCTGTGGGAAGCGGGCGATCCGGGCGATCCGCCGCCGAGCCGGGCGCTCAGCGATGAAGAACGCCGGTACCGGTACAAGGTCTTCACGACCATCGTGCCGATCCGCAACGTGATCTGGGGCAACTGATGGAACGGGTCGCAACCGATCCCTCGACGTGGCGGCAGCGCGGCGTCGTCCTGCTGATCGCGCTGATCGGGCTGGTCGCGATCTCGCTGGCCGGCATCGCGCTGATGCGTTCGGTCGACGCCGGCCTGATGGTGACCGGCAACCTCGCGTTCAAGCAGACCGCGGTGCATGCCGGCGACGCCGGCACCGAGGCGGCCATCGAGTGGCTGGAGGCGAACGTCGCCGACCTCGACAGCGACGTGCCGGCGGCGGGCTACTACGCGACGTGGCGCGCCGCGTGCGACCTGACGGGCGCAGGCAGCGCCGACCCCGACGACGACACGGCATGGAACGTCGGCGACCCCGCGCAACCCGGATGCGGGATGGTGGCGGCCGCGGTGGGCGCCGACCGGCTGCCGGACGGCTACTCGGCGGCCTACGTGATCAATCGCATGTGCAACAGCGAAGGCCTGCCGAACGAGCCCGGCGTCTTCTGCTCCGCCTACCAGACGACCTCGGGCGCCTCGGGCAGCACCAAGGGCGGCGCCTCGTACGGACAAATGCCCCTCAGCGGCGCCACGCAGCAGTACTACCGGGTCACGACGCGCGTCGTCGGACCGCGCAACACCGAAAGCATCGTGCAGGCAATCGTCGGGTTCTGATTCGAGGAGCAGGACGTGGTCAGGGAATCTCTTCGTTTTCTTGCGCTCTCGCTTGCGCTCGCGCCGATGGCCTGGGGCGCCACCGTCGATCTCGCCGACAAGCCGCTCGCCTCGGGCACCAGCGGCGAGGTGAAGCCGAACGTGATGATCATCCTCGACGACTCGGGCAGCATGAGCTTCACCTACATGCCCGACGAAGCGGTGAAGTTCCACGGCAAGTACGGCTATGTGAGCAGCCACTGCAACGCGATCTACTACGACCCGGACACGGTCTACAAGCCGCCGGTCCACGCCGACGGCACGCCGTATCCGGAGGCGGAGTTCAGCGCGGCGAAGGACAACGGATTCGACTCGAGCTCGAGCTCGCGCGACCTGAACGACGAGTTCATGGCCAATCGCTTCAGCCCGGAGAGCGCGAACAAGACCTACAACGACAATAGCCGCAAGCCCTACACGCACAGCCCGCTGGGGCCGTCGGGCGCGTACTACTACGTCTACACCGGCACGCAAACGACGAAGAACTACCTGAACACGAAGTCCAAGTTCTACGAGGAGTGCAACAGCGCGTTCGGCTCCGCGACAGGCAGCGCCGTCTTCACCAAGCGGCGGCTCGCCTCGACGATGACGACGACCATCACGGTCAGCGGCGGGAGCAATACCTCGGTGAGCAGCATCCGGGTGAACGGCGTCGAGCTGCTCACCGGTGCGACGCAGTCGAGCAGCGACAGCAACACGGTCGCCAGCCGGATCGCGGCGAAGATCGGTCTGAACGGCTACAGCGCCACGGCCTCTGACAACACCGTCACGATCACGGGTCCGGCCTCGGCGGCGAACCACACGCCAGTCATCAAGCAAACGGGAAGCAAGACGTTCACCGTCGACGTCTTCCCCGACACCGATCCGGCCAAGCTGCGCAATTTCGCCAACTGGTACAGCTATTACCGGGCGCGCCTGCTCGCCGCCAAGACCGCGGTCGGCCATGCGCTGGCGGGCCTGTCCGAGCCGTCGAACTACCGCATCGGATACACGACCCACAGCTACACGGGGACGGACAGCAGCAAGTCGTCGTTCCAGCGAATCGACGACTTCTGCGACGCGGGCGCGGGCTGCGACCAGCGCCGGACGATCTATGACAAGCTCTACGGCGCAGGCGCCAGCGGCGGCACGCCGCTGCGTGCCGCGCTGTCCAAGGTCGGGCGCATCTATGCGGGCAAGGGCCAGGACGATCCGGTCCAGTACTCGTGCCAGCAGAACTTCGCGATCCTCACGACCGACGGGTTCTGGAACGGCGATGCCGGATACAAGCTGGACGGCAAGAGCTCGATCGGCAACCAGGACGGGTCGCTGCCCCGGCCGATGTGGGATGGCACGGCGGGGGGCAAAGGCGGCTCGTCCAATTCGCTCGCGGACGTCGCCGCGTACTACTACGAGACCGATCTGCGCACCCAGGCGCTGGGCAACTGCACAGGCGCGACGGTCAACGGGAAGACCTACGACGTCTGCGAGAACAACGTCCCCGGCGCGGGAATCGACACCGCGACGCACCAGCACATGACGACGTTCACGCTCGGCCTGGGCATCGACGGCACGCTCAAGTACTGCGAGAACTACGACTCGGGCAGCTGCGCGGACTTCGAGGCGATCCGGCAGGGGACGAAGACCTGGCCGGCACCGAAGGCCGATGACCTGACCACGGTCGACGACCTCTGGCATGCGGCCGTCAACGGGCGCGGCAGGTACTTCAGCGCCCAATCGCCCGACTCGCTCGCGAAGGGCCTGCAGAAGGCGCTCGGCGGCGTCTCCGCGCGCACGGCCTCGGCCGCCGCGGCGGCCACGTCGAACCTCGAGCCGGTGGCCGGCGACAACTACGCCTACGTGGCGATGTACACGACGGTGGACTGGGACGGCGAGATCGCCGCACGCGAGCTCGATCTCGGCACCGGCACGGTGTCCGAAACGGGGATCTGGTCGGCACGCGCGAAGGTCGACGGCAAGGTGTCCGCCGCGACCGACAGCCGCAAGATCCTCTTCAACGCCGGCGGCACGCTGAAGGATTTCACTGCGGGCAACCTGGCGTCCCAGATCGCGGACAAGTACTTCGAGCCCGGACCCGACAACCCGAAGGGCGCGCTCTCGCACTACGCGGACCTGACCGCCGACGAGCAGGCGCAGGCGACGTCCGCATCGATCATCGGCTTCATCCGCGGCCAGACGCAGCACGAGGACGAAGGCGGCAACACCTGGCGGCTCTACCGCGACCGCAAGCACGCGCTCGGCGACATCGTCAACGCCGCACCCGTCTACGTGCGCAAGCCCCCGTTCACCTATTCGGACGACAACTACGCGAAGTTCGCCGAGAACAATCAGGGACGCAAGCCGGTCGTCTACGCCGGCGCCAACGACGGGATGCTGCACGCGTTCGACGGCGACACCGGCGACGAGCTCTGGGCCTTCATCCCGAGCGCGGTGATCCCGGACCTGTACAAGCTGGCCGACAGGAGCTACTCGAGCAACCACCGGTTCCTCGTCGACGGGCCGCTGACCGCCAGCGACGTCTGCCTCAACCCGTCGAACGCCTGCAACGCGAATCAGTGGAGGACCATCCTGGTCGGCGGACTGGGCAAGGGCGGGCGCGCCTATTACGCGCTCGACGTGACCGACCCGTCGAGCCCGAAGCTGCTGTGGGAGTTCACCGACCCCAACCTCGGCTACAGCTACGGCAACGCGGTGATCACCAAGCGTGCCGGCCAGTGGGTGGTCATCGTGGCCTCCGGCTACAACAACGTCTCGCCCGGCGACGGCAAGGCACGCCTGTTCGTCCTGAAGGCATCGGACGGCACGAAGCTCGCCGAGATCGTCACCGACGATTCGCTCACCGACCCCTCCCGCAGCGGGATCGCCAGGATCAACAACTGGGTCGACGAGACGATGTTCGACAACTCGACCCAGCACGTCTACGGCGGCGACCTCGACGGCAACGTCTGGCGCTTCGACATCGTGGCCGGTACGGCGACGAGGATCACGACCATCGGCAAGGGCGACGTGCCCACCCAGCCGATCACGACGAAGCCCGAGCTGGCCGAGGTGAAGATCGGCGGCACGCCCACCCGCGTGATCCTGGTCGGCACCGGCAAGTACCTCGGTACGAGCGACATCGGTTCGAAGGGCCGGATGTCGCTCTACGCGATCAAGGACGATCTCGCTTCACCGCCCTACGGCAACTTCCGCTCCCATCCCGACGTGGTCGTGCAGAACCTCTCCGGGGACGTCGGAAGCCGGCAGATCGCCTACACGGCGATGACCGCGGACAAGATCGGCTGGTACATGGACCTCGACGCTCAGGACGGCGAGCGCGTCAACGTCGACCCGAAGTTCCAGATGGGCTGGTGGGTCGTGCCGAGCAACATCCCCGATCCGAACGTGTGCAACATCGGCGGCACCAGCTGGCTCTATTTCGTCGATCCGTGGCCGCTCAAGACGAAGGCTTCCGATCAGGGGCTGATCGTCAACGTCGGGAACGCGCTGATCGTCGGGATCAACATCGTCAAGCTCCCGAACGGCAAGGCGGTGACGATCGTGACGACCTCGGATGCGAAATATCCGGTGTTCGGCAATCCGATGGCACCACAGGCGGCGAAGGTGCGGCGCCTGCACTGGCGCGAGCTGACGCGCTGAAGTCGATGCGACGGGCGGGCGGCGCGGGAACGCGCCGCTTAGCTCGCCGACGGTTCCGACGAACGTCCCTCTACGGGCGCCGCCGGCGCCCGTCCCAACGCCTCGGGCGCCGACGGCACCCGCACCACACCTCGGGCGCCGACGGCACCCGTCAGCGCCCGCCCAGCGCGTCGTCGACCCACTCGATCCAATGCCGCACCGGCGTCGCGGTGCCGGCCTGCAGGTGCGCGATGCAGCCGACGTTCGCCGACAGGATCTGCGCCGGCCCGCCCGCGTGCAGCGCCTCGAGCTTGTTCGTGCGCAGCTGCTTGGCGAGCGCGGGCTGCAGCACCGAATAGGTGCCCGCCGAGCCGCAGCACAGATGCGCATCGGGAACGTACAGCGGCGCGACGCCGATCGACGCGAACCAGCTCTCGACCGCGCCCCGGATGCGCTGTCCGTGCTGCAGCGTGCACGGCGGATGGAAGGCGATGCGCGAAGCGGCCGCTTCGCGGCGCGCGTATGCGCGGATCGTCTCGACGTGCGGTGCGAGCTCGCGCGGCAGCCACTCGGCCGGGTCGCGCGTCGCCTCGACGACGCGCTTCGCCTTCGCGGCATAGGCCGGATCCGCGCGCAGCAGGTGTGCATATTCCTTGACCATCGCGCCGCAGCCCGACGCGTTCACCAGCACGATCTCGACGCCCGCGTCCAGGTGCGGGATCCATGCGTCGATGTTGCGCCGTGCCTGCGCGAGCGCACCCTCGGTGTCGTTCAGGTGATGACGGATCGCGCCGCAACAGCCCGAGCGCCGCTCGATCAGGACCTCGATGCCGAGGCGGTCGAGCACGCGAGCGGTGGCGGCGTCGATCGACGGCAGCATCGCGCCTTGCGTGCAGGAATTCAGCAGCAGCACCTTGCGCGCGTGCGTTCGCGTCGGCCACGGCCCCGGGTCACGCCTGCGCGGCACCTTGTCGCGCAGCACCTCGGGCAGCAGCGGACGCACCCACTGTCCGAGGCGCATCGCGGGTCCGAACAGCCAGCGCCGCGTCAGCCCCTCGCGCAGCGCCGCGCGCACGATCCGCTCGCGCAGCGGCCGGCGCACCTGTTCCTCGACGAGCTTGCGCCCGACATCGACCAGATGGCCGTACTCCACCCCGGACGGACAGGTCGTCTCGCAGTTGCGGCAGGTCAGGCATCGATCGAGATGCTCGAGCGTCGAAAGCGTCGGCGTGTCGCCTTCGACGACCTGCTTCATCAGGTAGATGCGGCCGCGCGGGCTGTCGCGCTCGTCGCCGAGCAGCAGGTAGGTCGGACAGGTGGCGAGACAGAAGCCGCAATGCACGCAGCGGCGCAGGTTCAATTCGGCGTCTTCGCCGTCGGGCGTGCCGACCAGCCAGTCGGCGAGATGGGTTTCCACGGTCGGTTCGTCGGGCTTCTGTCTCAGAGATCCGGATACATGCGCCCGCGGTTGAACACGCCCGACGGGTCGAAGGCGTGCTTCAGCGCCCGGTGCACGCGCCGGTTCGCCTCGGGCAGCGGATGGAAGACGCCCGCCGAACGGTCTCCGCCGCGGAACAGCGTCGCCGTGCCGCCGACCCGTTCGCATTCGGCGCGGATGCGCGCCGCGTCGGCGTCGCCGCGCAGCCAGCGCTGCGCGCCGGCCCATTCGACGAGCACGCGTCCGGGCAGCTCGAGCCAGGGCGCCGTCGACGGCAGCGACAGGCGCCAGAGCGGCTGGTCGCCGGCGAAGAACGCATCCTCGTGCTCGCGCAGCGCGCGCCAGCGATGCGCCGCTTCGTCGTCATCGATGCGCACCGCCCCGTGCTCGCGCGCGAACCGCGCAAGCGCCGCCTCCACCGCCGGCGCGGCGCCCGAGAAGCGCACCCACGCCTGACCGTCGTGCCAGCGGGTGGCCGAGATCGGCAGCGGCTCGGCGCACCAGCGGTTCATCGTGCCGATCGCACGCGAGGCATCGAGCGGCAGCCGCACGCTCGCCTCGCGCATCGGGCGCGGCAGCACCTTCAGAGAGACGTCGACGATCGGCCCGAGGATGCCCAGCGATCCGCACAGCAGCCGGGAGACGTCGTAGCCGGCGACGTTCTTCATCACCTGGCCGCCGAAGCGCAGCACGCGACCCTGCGCGTCGAGGATCGTCGCGCCGAGGACGAAATCGCGCACGGCGCCGGCGCTCGCACGGCGCGGTCCCGAGAGCCCGGCGGCGACGACGCCGCCGATCGTCGCCGCCTCGCCGAAGGCCGGCGGCTCGAACGCGAGCATCTGCGCATGCGCGGCGAGCGCCTCGTGCACCTCGGCGAGCGGCGTGCCGCCGCGCACCTGGATCACGAGCTCGGTGGGCTCGTAGGAGACGATGCCGCGCAGCGCGCGCAGATCGAGCGGCTCGCCCTGCGGCGTCTCGCCGTAGAAGTCCTTCGTCGCGCCGCCGACGAGGCGCAGCGCGCGGCGGTCGGTCACCGCCGCGCGGATGGCGTCGCGAATCGTCTCGAGCGCGGGGTCGGCTTCGGTGACGGCGCTCATGGCGCGGCTCTCCGTACGCAAGGAGCCGTCGGCAGGCGCGGATCGTCTCCCGATCGATCGTCTCCCGGACGTGCGCGCATCAGAACCTCGGCAGATCGGGAAACGGCAGCCGTCCCCCGCGCACGTGCATGCGTCCGTACTCCGCGCAGCGTGCGAGCGTGGGGATCGCCTTGCCCGGGTTGAGGATGCCGGCAGGGTCGAAGGCGCGCTTGACCGCGAAGAAGGTCTCGAGCTCCTCGGGCGTGAACTGCGCGCACATCGATTCGATCTTCTCGATGCCCACGCCGTGTTCGCCGGTGACGGTGCCGCCGAGCTCGACGCACAGCTCGAGGATCTCGGCGCCGAAGCGCTCGGCGCGCTGCCACTGGTCGGCGTCGTTCGCATCGAACAGGATCAGCGGATGCAGATTGCCGTCGCCGGCATGAAAGACGTTGATGCAGCGAAGCGCGTAGCGGTCTTCCATGCCGCTGATCGCCTCGAGCATGCGCCCGATCATCCGCCGCGGAATCGTGCCGTCCATGCAGTAGTAGTCGGGCGACAGTCGGCCCGCCGCGGGAAACGCGTTCTTGCGCCCCGACCAGAACAGCAGCCGCTCGGCCTCCGAGCCTGAGACGCGGATCGCGGTCGCGCCGGCCGCGCGCAGCACCTGCTCCATCCGCTCGATCTCGTCGGCGACCTCCTCGGGCGTGCCGTCGGACTCCGCCAGCAGGATCGCGGAAGCCTCGAGATCGTAGCCGGCGCCGACGAACTGCTCGACGGCGATCGTCGCCTTGCGGTCCATCATCTCGAGACCGGCCGGGATGATGCCGGCGGCAATGATCGCCGCCACCGCATCGCCGGCCGTGACCACGTCGTCGAACGAAGCCATCAGCACGCGGGCGAGCTGCGGCGTCGGCACGAGCTTCACGGTGACCTCGGTGACGACGGCGAGCATCCCTTCCGAGCCGATCGCCAACGCGAGCAGGTCGAGTCCGGCGGTGTCCAGCGCCTCGGAGCCGAATTCGATCGGCTCGCCCTCGCTCGTGAATCCGCGTACGCGAAGAACGTTGTGCACGGTGAGGCCGTATTTCAGGCAGTGCACGCCACCGGAGTTCTCCGCGACGTTGCCGCCGATCGAACAGGCGATCTGCGAAGAGGGATCCGGCGCGTAGTAGAGGCGATGCGTGGCGGCCGCTTCGGAGATCGCGAGGTTGCGCACGCCCGGCTGCACGCGCGCAACGCGGGCGACCGGATCGATCGACAGGATCCGGTTGAACTTCGCCATCGACAGCACGACACCCGCGGCGTGCGGCATCGATCCGCCCGAGAGGCTGGTGCCCGCACCGCGCGGCACCACCGGCACGTCGAGCGCGTGGCAGACCTGAAGCAGCGCGCGCACCTGGTCCTCGCTCTCGGGCAGCGCAACGGCGAGCGGCAGCTGGCGATACGCGCTCAGTCCGTCGCACTCGTACGGCCGCGTGTCCTCGGTCCGGTACAGCAGGCAATGCGCGGGGAGGATCGCGGCGAGCCGCTCGATGACGGTACGCCGCCGCGCGGCGTCGGGCGCCGCGAAAGGATCGGCGTGACGCGACTGCGCGCCCACCGGTGACGGCTGCGGGAGTACGTCGTTCATCGTGCTTCGGGCTTCGCTCTCGCGAGGCGATTCGGACTCCGGCGAAAACCTCGCCGGAACGAGACGCATCATAGCGGGTATGCGCACATTCTTCCCGATGCGCGCCTCCCGGAGCGGTCGCTCGCCGGTGCCGCTTCGCGCATGGCCGAAGGAAACGTCGTCCGGCGACGGCGCCGGGCTCAGAGCACCGATTCGAGCCAGGCGGCGATGTCGGCGATCTCCTCCGGGCAGACCGCATGCCCCATCGGGTACGCGTGGAACTGCACGCGGTAGCCGAGCGATTCGAGAATCGCGCACGACTGCCTCGCGCGCGCGATGTCGACCATCTCGTCGTGCGTTCCGTGCCCGTAGAAAATGGGCGCTCCTGCGTTGGCCGCGCTGCGCTCGTCGGCGAGCGTGGCATGCAGCGGCAGCCAGGTCGACAGCGCGAGGATGCCGGCGAGCGTCTCGTTGTACCGCAGACCGGTCTGCAGCGCGATCGCGCCGCCCTGCGAGAAGCCGGCCAGCACGATGCGCGAGGAGTCGATGCCGCGCGCGTTCTCGCGGCGCACGAGCGCCTCGAGCAGGCGCTGCGACGCACGGATGCCGGCTTCGTCCTGCCGGGCACCGCCGAGCTCGACGATGTCGAACCAGGCGCGCATCGGCATTCCGTAATTGATCGTCACCGGACGCACCGGCGCGTTCGGGAACACGAAGCGCACGCGCAACCGCGACGGCAGCCGCAGCTGCGGAACGATCGGCTCGAAATCGTGCGCGTCGGCGCCCAGGCCGTGCAACCAGATCACCGCCGCATCCGGTCGCGCGCCGGTCTCGATCTCCAGCGTGTCGCCTGCCGCGGCCATGCTCAGCCTCCGGACGGCGACCGCCGCAACGTCTGTCCGCTTCGCAAGCGGCACGGATCGTCGACGCCGCTCCACGGCTCGAGCGAAGACGTCACGACACGCATATCGAACTCTCCTCGATCCTGTTTCGACCGATCCCGATCGCCGTCGTCGGGTATCGCCATTGCTGCATTGCCAAACGAAGCGCATTCGCGCCGAGCGCTCCGTTCGGAGCAAACGTATCACCTGCGAGGAGCAGAGCATGCATACCACCTTGGTAGGAGTCTTCGAGAACCGACTTGCAGCGGAGAGAGCGCGCGAAGAGCTGCTTCGTGCCGGTTTCGCCGACGACGAGATCGATCTGCGCACGGGCGCGGACGATCGCGGCTGGCGCGTAGCCGACGATCGCCGCGCCTACGAGGACGAGACGCAGAGCACGGTCGGCGAGACCGTGGCCGACTGGTTCCGTTCGCTGTTCGGTCTGGACGACGACGAGGACGTCGGCATCTACACCGAAGCGGTCCGCCGCGGCGACAGCGTCGTCACCGTGCACACCGGCGACCAGGATCGCGTCGATCGCGCAGCCGACATCCTCGAGGCGTGCGGATCGATCGACATCGACGAACAGGCGAACGAATGGCAGCAGCAAGGCTGGGCGCGTCCGTCGGCGAGCGATGCCGCCGGCGCCTCGAGGACGCCGCCGGCGGCGCCGCTCGGCGCCACTGCCGCTTCCGCCGCGGCGATGGGCGCCGCGTCCGCGCGCGACGCGGGCGAGACCGGCGGCAGCGCGCGCCGGGCGATGCCGGATTCACGCACGACACGGGCTGCTCCGTCGACGACGTCGAACGCGGACGCGATGCGTGCAGGCGCCGAGGAATTGCGCGACGGCGAGTCGCGAACGATCCCGGTGATCGAGGAGCGGCTTCGTGTCGGCAAGCGCATCGTCGGCCGCCGCCGCATGCGCGTGTACACACGGATGGTCGACGAGCCGGTGCAGGAGAACGTGCGCCTGACCGACGAACGCGTGCAGGTCGAGCATCGCGACGCCGACCGCCCCGCCACCGGCGACGACTATCGCGCCGCGCAGGGCAAGTCGATCGAAGTGACCGAGGGCAGCGAGGAACCCGTCGTCGCGAAGGACGCTCGCGTGGTCGGCGAGGTCGAGATCGGCAAGCGAAAGAGCGAGCACGAGGAGACCGTGCGCAGCACCGTGCGCAGGAGCGACGTCGAGGTACGCGAGCTCGGCGAGACCGACCGCACGGACGACAGGCCGAAGGGCCGACGCAAGCCCGGCGATCCGGGCCCAACGGACGGGACGCGATGAGCCTGCCGGCATTCCCGGCCCGGCAACGGAAAGCGGCCGCTTCGTCGGCCGCTTTCCGCTTCACCGACCGATGCGCGGCGCTGCGCCCCGCGCGAATTTGACAGGCGGGTGCGGGCTCGGCATGCTGGCGCGCAGCCGTTCAGCCGCTGCGGGACAGACCGCTACACCGCGGCGTCGTCGACGCAGCGGGGCACGGCGCCGAAGGTGTATCGCCCCCGTAAACTCTCAGGCAAAAAGGGTACGCGCCACCGCGCGCCGCTTCCGGAGTCCCGACTTGGACAATCCGCCCGATCTCCGCTACACCGCCACGCACGAATGGGTGCGTCGCGAATCCGACGGCACGCTCACCGTCGGCATCACCTTCCACGCACAGGACGCGCTCGGCGAGCTCGTCTACGTCGAGCTGCCCGACGCCGGTCGCGTCGTGAAGCAGGGCGAAGCCTGCGTCGTCGTCGAGTCGACGAAGGCCGCGTCGGACGTCTACGCGCCGGTCGACGGCGAGGTGATCGAGATCAACGACAAGCTCGCCGATGCGCCGGAAACGGTGAACGCCGAGCCCTTCGGCGCCGGCTGGCTGTTCCGCCTGCGCCCGAGCGACCCTTCGCAACTCGACGCGCTGCTCGACGCCGCGCAATACGCCGCGGGGCCCGGCGCCGCCGAGTGAACCGGGCGGCGCGCGATGCGCGCCGCTTCCCGCCGCGACCCCGCTCCCCGATGACGGGATCCTCATCGATGAACGCCCCCGAATCCCTCGGCGCGGCGCTGCGCGCGCTGTGCACCGGTGACGACTTCCCTTCGCGACACATCGGACCGGACCCCGCGCAGCAACAGGCGATGCTCGCGACGCTCGGCTACGCATCGTGCGCCGAGCTCGTGCAGGGGGTGCTGCCCCCGGAAATCCGGCTCGACGCCCCGCTCGCGCTCGATGCGCCGCGCGACGAGGCGAGCGCACTGGCCGAGCTGCGCGCGCTCGCTGCGCGCAACGAGCTCTGGCGCAGCTTCATCGGCGCCGGATACCACGGCACGATCCTTCCCGAAGCGATCCGGCGCAACGTTCTCGAGAACCCCGGCTGGTACACGGCATACACGCCCTACCAGGCGGAGATCTCGCAGGGCCGGCTCGAGGCACTGCTGAACTTCCAGCAGATGGTGATCGACCTCACCGGGCTGCCGATCGCCAACGCATCGCTGCTCGACGAGGCGACGGCGGCCGGCGAGGCGATGGCGATGGCGCGGCGCGCGTCGAGATCGAAGGCGTCACGCTACTTCGTCGAGCGCTCGACCCATCCGCAGGTCGTCGCCGTGCTGCGCACGCGGGCGTCGCGCATGGGCATCGAGCTGCAGGTGGGCGACGCTGCCACGCTGCGCGACGACGTCTCGTACTTCGGCGCCCATCTGCAGACGCCCGACACCTTCGGCCTCGTGCGCGACTTCACCCCGGAGATCGATGCGCTGCACGCCGCCGGCGCCCGCGTCACGGTCGGCTGCGACCCGCTGTCGCTGATGCTGCTGAAGCCGCCCGGCGCGATGGGCGCCGACATCGCGATCGGATCGGCGCAGCGCTTCGGCGTTCCGCTCGGCTACGGCGGGCCCCACGCCGCATTCCTCGCCGCGCGCGAAGACCTGCTGCGCACGATCCCGGGGCGCATCATCGGCGTGTCGCACGACGCGACCGGACGCCCCGCGTTGCGCATGGCGCTGCAGACACGCGAACAGCACATCCGACGCGAGAAGGCGACGAGCAACATCTGCACCGCGCAGGCGCTGCTCGCCAATCTCGCGTCGTTCTATGCAGTCTGGCACGGTGCCGACGGTCTGCGCGCGATCGCCCGGCGCGTGCACGCGCTCACGCGGCTGCTCGCGCAGCTCGCGTCGAACGCTGCGCGCGGCGCGCTCGAGCCGATGCACGACACGTTCTTCGACACGCTCGTCTACGATGTCGACGATGCGGCCGCGGTTCGCGAACGCGCCCGTGCGCAACGCATCAACCTGCGCGAGTACGCGGTCGAGGGCGGACCCGAAGGCCGCTTCGGCGTGAGTCTCGACGAGAAGACGACGCTCGTCGACGTGGCGGACCTCGCCTGGGTGCTCACCGGGCGGCGCAGCGACACCGGCCCGCTCGAGGCGCTCGCCGATGCATGCCCGCTCGACGGCGCCGCGATTCCGCAGGCGCTGCTGCGCGACGACGCCGTGCTCACCCATCCCGTGTTCCAGCACTACCGCGGCGAAGCGGCGTTCGTGCGCTACCTGAAGAAGCTCGAGAACCGCGACCTCTCGCTCGTGCATTCGATGATCCCGCTCGGCTCGTGCACGATGAAGCTGAACGCCGCGGCCGAGATGGCGCCGATCGGCTGGCCCGAGTTCGCCGACCTGCATCCCTTCGTACCGGCCGAGCAGGCGCGCGGCTACCAGGAGATGCTCGCGCAGCTCGCCCGCTGGCTCGGCGAGATCACCGGCTTCGCCGCCGTCTCGTTCCAGCCGAACTCGGGCGCCCAGGGAGAGTACGCCGGCCTGCTCGCCATCCGGCGCTACCACGAGTCGAACGGAGAAGGTGCGCGCGACGTCTGCCTGATTCCCGCGTCCGCGCACGGAACGAACCCCGCGACCGCGCAGATGATGGGCCTGCGCATCGTCGTCGTCGGCTGCGACGCGCAGGGCAACGTCGACATGGACGATCTCGCGCGCCGCATCGACGAGCACCGCGCGTCGATCGCGGCGCTGATGATCACGTACCCGTCGACGCACGGGGTGTTCGAGCCGGCGATCGTCGAGATCTGCCGTCTCGTGCACGAGGCGGGCGGGCAGGTCTACATGGACGGCGCGAACCTGAACGCACAGGCCGGGCTGACGAAGCCCGCACTGGTCGGCGCCGACGTCTGCCACATCAACCTGCACAAGACGTTCTGCATCCCGCACGGCGGCGGCGGCCCGGGCATGGGTCCGATCGCCGTGGCCGCGCATCTCGCGCCGTTCCTGCCCACCGATCCGCTGATCTCGGCCGACCGCGACACCGCGGTGTCGGCCTCGGCCCATGGCAGCGCGCTGATCACGACGATCTCGTGGATGTACATCCGGATGATGGGCGCGAGCGGCATCCGGCGCGCCACCGAGGTCGCGATCCTGTCGGCCAACTACATCGCGCGGCGCCTCGACCCGTATTTTCCGGTGCTCTTTCGCGGTGCCGACGGCCTCGTCGCGCACGAGTGCATCGTCGACCTGCGACCGCTCAAGGCGCGCTACGGCGTCAGCGCCGAGGACGTCGCCAAGCGGCTGATGGATTACGGCTTTCACGCACCGACGGTGTCGTTTCCGGTGGCCGAGACGTTCATGATCGAGCCGACCGAATCGGAGCCGAAGGAAGAACTCGACCGCTTCTGCGACGCGATGATCGCGATCCACGGCGAGCTCGAGCGCATCGGCCGCGGCGAGCTCGACCGCGACGACAATCCGTTGCGCGGGGCACCGCACACCGCCGAGGCGATCGCTGGCGAGTGGACGCACCGCTACTCGCGCGAGGAGGCGGCCTTTCCGCTGCCGTGGGTGCGCGAAGCGAAATTCTGGCCGAGCGTCGCGCGCATCGACAACGCCGCCGGCGACCGGCAGCTCGTCTGCACCTGTCCGCCGATGTCCGACTACGCGGTCGACGAGGATCGAAGATGAGCGGCGATCGCGAAGCATCGGCGGCGAAGCGCACGGCATCCGACGCAACCGGAGCCTCGGGCGAATCGGGTGCGTTGCGCGAGATCGCGCTGCAGCCGCTGCACGAGGCGCACGGCGCGCGCTTCGGGGCCTTCGCCGGCTTCCGCATGCCGATCCAGTACACCGACGGGCTGCGTGCCGAGCACCTGCACACCCGCGCGGCGGCGAGCCTGTTCGACGTCTCGCACATGGGCCAGCTGCGCGTGCGCGCACGGGACGGCCGCCGCGAGACGCTGTACGCGCAGCTCGAGGCGGCGCTGCCGGTCGACTTCGGCGCCTGGCCCCACGCACAGCAGCGCTACTCGCTTCTGCTGAACGACGCCGGCGGCATCGACGACGACCTGATGCTGGTGCATCTCGTCGACGGGGACGACGCCGAAGTGCGCATCGTCGTCAACGCCGGAAATCGCGACACCGATCTCGCGCGGCTGCGCGCACTGTGCCCGGCGCTCGCCATCGACGAGATCGACGCCGCGCTGCTCGCGCTGCAGGGACCCGAGGCCGAGGCGGTGCTCGCGACGCTCGACGCATCGTGCACCGCGATGCGCTTCATGGACGCACGCACGCTCGAGCTCGCCGGCAGCGCCTGCTTCACCACGCGGTCCGGCTACACCGGCGAGGACGGCTTCGAGATCTCGGTGCCGACCACGGAGGCGCGCGTCCTCGTCGAACGGCTCCTCTCGGATCCGCGCGTGCGGCTCGCCGGCCTCGGAGCGCGCGACACGCTTCGCCTCGAAGCCGGGCTGCCGCTGCACGGCAGCGACATCGACGCGACGACGACGCCGGCCGAATCGGGCCTCGCCTTCGCCATCCCGAAATCGCGACGCGCCGGCGGCGCGAAGGCCGGCGGCTTTCCCGGCGCCGAGATCGTGCTGCGCCAGCTCGAGGAAGGAGCGCCGCGTCGCCTCGTCGGGCTCGTCTCGCACCAGCCCGCGCCGATCCGCGTGCGCACGCCGATCGTCGACGAGACGGGCCGCACGCTGGGCGTCGTCACCAGCGGAACGATCTCGCCCTCGCTGGGCCATCCGGTGATGCTCGCGCGCCTGGAGCGCGAAGCGCTCGAACCCGGGCGAGGTCCGATGTATGCCGTGGTGCGCGAGCGCCGGTTGCCGGTCGAGCCGGTACCCCTGCCCTTCGTGCCGAAACGCTATCGGCGCTGAAGGCGGCCGGGATCGCGCCCACCGCGCGGGACGCGCGCCGCTCGTCGCGGCGGCCGCGCAAGCGCCGACCTCGGCGATCGTTGGCAGCACGTACGCATTGGAGTACTACTATCGCGCTCCCGGGAACGACCACGGAGACATTCTCGATGGCCATCTTCCGTATCGCCGCGGCCGGCATCGCCGCAGCCGCCGCCCTGCTCGCGCCGGCGCCCGCGTCGGCAGGTCCGACGCTCGATTCGATCAAGCAGAAGGACGTCCTGCGCTGCGGCGTGAACTCCGGACTGCTCGGCTTCTCGGCGCCCGACAGCCAGGGTCGCTGGAACGGCATCGACGCCGACTTCTGCCGTGCCGTCGCCGCGGTGATCCTCGACGACGCGAACAAGGTGCAGTTCGTGCCGACGAACACGCAGAACCGCTTCACGGTGCTGCAATCCGGCGAGGTCGACATCCTGTCGCGCAACACGACGTGGACGTCGAGCCGCGACGCGACGCTCGGCGCGGTATTCGCCGGAACGATCTTCTACGACGGCCAGGGTTTCATGGTGCGCAAGGACGCGAAGGTGACCAGCGCCACGCAGCTGGACGGCGCGACGATCTGCGTACAGCCGGGCACGACCACCGAGCTGAATTTGAGCGACTGGTTCCGCACGAAGAAGATGAAGTTTCGACCGGTGGTCGTCAACGAGCTGCAGCAGGTCGAGCAGGCGTTCTTCTCCGGACGCTGCGACGTCTTCACCACCGACATCTCGGGGCTCGCCGCCACGCGGCTCAAGGCGCCGAACAAGGACGACTACGTGATCCTGCCCGAGGCGATCTCGAAGGAGCCGCTGGGGCCGCTCGTGCGCCGCGGCGACTGGGAGTACTTCACGATCGTCAAGTGGACGCTGTTCGGGCTGATCGAGGCCGAGGAATACGGGATCACGTCGAAGAACGTCGACCGGCTGAAGGCCGAGAGCAAGGATCCGCCAGTGCAGCGGCTGGTCGGCACCTCCGGCGACATCGGCAAGGGACTCGGCGTCGACAACGACTGGCTCGTGCGCGCGATCAAGGCGGTGGGCAACTACGGCGAGATGTACGAGCGCAACATCGGCCCGATCGGCATCGAGCGCGGAATGAACGCGCAATGGCGCGAAGGCGGACTGATGTACGCACCGCCGATCCGCTAGCGCGTGCGCGGCACTTCGACACTTCTCCGCACAGCGCGCGACCGGCAGGCGGCGGCGGGCCGGCCTGGGCCGGCGCCCTGCCTGCCGCTCGTGAAACGTCAGCCATGCACGAAGCCGCTCGAGACGGGCTTTCCGTGCGCAAAGCCACGCCGCGAACCCGCGTCACGTGCACCGCGACGTCGCCTGCAAAGGCGCGCGCCGTCTGCCGCGGGCGCGCTTGTGCGCAGCCGAGAAGCGCAGCAGCGCCGGCGCGCGCGCGAAGCGCGCGTCCATCTCATTCTCGCCGCGTCTGTCCGAGCGGAGCGTGCGCAGCACGCGCAGCGAGTTACGCGGCGCCAGCCGGCGCTGCGAGCATCGCAGGGGAGTCCCGCGAAGCGGGACCAAGCACCTGCGCGCCCGCGGCAGACGGCGCGCGCCTTTGCCCGCATCCACGACCCGTGCACGAAACCGTGTGCCGAGCCGTCGTGCCAGCGCAGCGCCTGAAATGCTCCAGAACGAACGCCTGCGCGCCCTCCTGTACCAGGCGCTGCTCCTTGCGGCGGTCGTCGGCGCGGGCTGGTACCTGTTCTCGAACACGCAGCACAACCTGCAGACGCGCCAGATCCAGGTCGGCTTCGACTTCCTGTCGCGCGAGGCCGGCTTCGAAATCGCCGAGACGCACATCGAGTACGCGCCTTCGGACAGCTACGCGCGCGCGTTCCTCGTCGGACTGGTGAACACGCTGTGGGTGTCGTCGCTCGGGATCGTGCTCGCGACCGTGCTCGGAACGCTGATCGGCGTCGCCCGACTGTCGTCGAACTGGCTCGTCGCGCGCCTGGCCTCCGCGTACGTCGAGACGATGCGCAACATCCCGCTGCTGCTGCAGCTCTTCGTCTGGTACGGGATGATCACCGAGCTGCTGCCGCCGGTGCGGCAGGCGATCGATTTCGGCGGACTGGTGTTCCTGAGTCAGCGCGGGCTGCGGTACGCCTGGCCGGAAGCGGCGCCGGGCTGGACGGCAACGGGATGGGCACTGCTCGCCGCCGTCGCGCTCGCCGTCGCGTGGCGCGGCATCGCGCGGCACCTGCAGCGCGCCCGCGGCGCGCAATGGCCGGTGCTGCTGCCCGCGCTCGCGCTCGTCGTCGGTCTGCCGCTCGCCGCCTGGTGGGTCGCCGGCGCACCGACGGCGCTCGACGTCCCGCGGCTCGGCGGCTTCGACTTCAGCGGAGGCCGCGCGCTGTCGCCCGAGTTCGTCGCGCTGCTCGTCGGACTGTCGACGTACACCGCCGCGTTCATCGCCGAGGTCGTGCGCGGCGGGCTGCTCGCCGTTCCGCACGGGCAGACCGAAGCGGCGATCGCGCTCGGGCTCAAGCCGGCGCAACGACTGCGCCTGGTCACCTTGCCGCAGGCGATGCGCGTCATCGTGCCTCCGCTCACCAACCAGTACCTGAACCTGACGAAGAACTCGTCGCTGGCGGTGGCGATCGGCTATCCGGATCTGGTCGCGGTGGCGAACACGACGATGAACCAGACCGGGCAGGCGATCGAAGCGATCGCGATCCTGATGGCCGTCTACCTGACGATCAGCCTCGTCATCTCGCTGGCGATGAACTGGTACGATGCCCGCGTCCGGCTGGTCGAGCGCTGAACGGACTTCGCCGCACGCGGCGCGAGCATCCCCTCTCGCCTCGTGGCGACGGCCTTGCGCCATGCTCGGCACGGCCGCGCGGGGATTCGACGGCGACGAGCGCCGCACCCCTATGCTCGAATGAACCCATTCGTGCGAGGGGTCCCGTGCCGACGCGTTGCAAGCATCTCGACCAGGTCCAAGACGTCTCGCCCCGCACGCCGGAAGGCTGCGAGACGTGCCTGAAGACCGGCGACACCTGGGTACACCTGCGGCTGTGCCTGATCTGCGGCCACGTCGGCTGCTGCGATTCCTCCCGGAATCGGCACGCCACCCGGCATTTCGAAGCCACCGGCCATGCCGTCATGCGCAGCTTCGAGCCGGGCGAGGACTGGGGCTGGTGCTACGTCGACGAAACGATGCTGCGTCCGGCGCCGCGCGCGGGAGCCGCGCCGTGAGTGCTCCGACGAGCGGCGGGGGGCGGGAGTCCGACTGGCCGACGCTGCGCATCGGCGACTGGAAGGACAGCTTCGAGACGCTGCACATGTGGACGCAGATCGTCGGCAAGACGCGCCTCGCGCTGGCGCCGATGCAGAACCATTGGTGGCAGATCGCGTTGTACGTGTCGCCGCGCGGCCTGACGACATCGGCGATTCCGTTCGACGCGGGCCTGTTCTCGGCCGAGTTCGATTTCGTCGACCATCGTCTGGTGCTTCGCACGAGCGCGGGCGCGGTGCGCGCGCTCGCGCTCGCCCCGCGGACGGTGGCCGATTTCTACGACGAGTACCGCGGCGCGCTGGGCGCGCTCGGAATCGCCTGCCGCTTCGCCCGACCGTCGCCGGTGGAGGTGGCCGAGTCGATCCCCTTCGCCGACGACCGGGTCCATGCGTCGTACGACCCCGAGGCCGCATGGCGGTGGTGGCGCATCCTGCAGAGCACCGACCGCGTGATGCAGCGCTTCCGCAGCGGCTTCGTCGGCAAGGCGAGCCCGGCGCATTTCTTCTGGGGCAGCTTCGACCACGCGACGACGCGCTTCTCGGGCCGACGGGCGCCGACGCATCCGGGCGGCGCGCCGAACTGCCCCGACTACGTGATGGTCGAGGCGTACTCGCACGAGTGCGCAAGCTGCGGCCTGTGGCCGGGAGGCGGAGCGTACGAGGAGCCCGCGTTCTACGCCTATGCGTATCCGGAGCCGGCGGGCTATGCACGACACCCGGTCTCCGTGCCGGGCGCGCACTACGACCCGACGCTGCGCGAGTTCGTGCTGCCCTACGACGCGGTGCGCGGCGTGGACGATCCGGACGCCACGCTGCTCGAATTCTTCCAGTCCACCTACGAGGCCGCCGCCGATCTCGGAGGCTGGGATCGCGACGCACTCGAACGCCCCGCCGCACGCTGAAGACGGCGAGCGCGAACCGCGACCGCGTCGGTGCTGACGGCGCGAAGAGGATGCGGTAGCTTCGGCGCTCATGGCTGATTCCGCGCCCCCGGCACAGCTTCGTCGCCCACAGCCGCTGGCATTCCTCGCCTGGATGCGGGCGAATCTTTTCTCCTCGTGGGGCAACACGCTGCTGACGCTCGCGCTCGTCGCGATGCTCGCATGGGTGCTGCCGCCGGCGATCGACTGGCTCGTCCTGGACGCCGTCTGGGGACGCGCGCCGGCCGCCGCCTGCGACGCGGTGCGCGGACAAGGCGCGTGCTGGGCCGTCGTCGCCGAGAAATTCCGCTTCATGCTCTTCGGCTTCTATCCGTACGCGTTGCAGTGGCGCCCGGCGATCGTCATCGTCGTGCTGTGCACGCTGCTGGTCGTCTCGGCGATCCCGTCGTTCTGGCGGCCGTCACTCGCGCTGGTCTGGGCGGCCGGCATCGCGCTCGCGTTCTGGCTGATGGGCGGCGGCCTGGGCCTCGAGCGCGTGCGCAGCGAGCAATGGGGCGGTCTGCCGGTGACGCTGATCCTCGCGATCTTCGGCGTCGCCTTCGCGTTTCCGCTCGGCGTGCTGCTCGCGCTCGGGCGCCGTTCCTCGCTGCCCGTCGTGCGCGCGCTGTCGGTCGTCTACATCGAGGTGATCCGCGGCGTGCCGCTGATCACCGTGCTCTTCATGGCGTCGGTGATGTTCGCGCTGTTCCTGCCCGAGAACCTGCGCATCGAGCAACTGCTGCGCGCGCAGATCGCGCTGATCCTCTTCGTCGCCGCCTACCTGGCCGAGGCCATCCGCGGCGGGCTGCAATCGGTTCCACGCGGCCAGTACGAGGCCGCCGCCGCGCTCGGCTTGCCCTACTGGAAATCGATGGGCCTGGTCATCCTGCCGCAGGCGCTGCGCGTGGCGATTCCGTCGATCGTCAACAGCTTCATCTCGCTGTTCAAGGACACCTCGCTCGTCGTGATCATCGCGATCTACGACTTCGCCTACGCGGTGAAGAAGTCGGTCGAGACCGATTTCTCGTGGAAGCCGTATTTCATCGAGGCGTTCCTGTTCTCGATCGCCGTCTATTGGGCCTTCTGCTTCGCGATGTCGCGCTACAGTCAGTGGCTGGAACGCGGGCTGGCACGCGAGGGACGCGCATGAGCGCCGCCGGCGGACGAGACGGGGTCGTGCGCGACGTGCCCGCACGCAGGCCGCCGGCGCGCACAGGCGAGCCGGCAATCCGCCTCGAAGGCCTGAGCAAGTGGTTCGGCGACTTTCAGGTGCTGCGCGACATCGACCTGTGCGTCGAGGCCGGCGAACGCATCGTCGTCTGCGGACCTTCGGGCTCGGGCAAGTCGACGCTGATCCGCTGCATCAACCGTCTCGAGCCGCACCAGCGGGGGCGCATCGTCGTCAACGGCATCGAGCTCACCGACAACCTGAAGAACATCGAGCGCGTCCGCTCGACGGTGGGCATGGTGTTCCAGCACTTCAATCTGTTCCCGCACCTCACGGTGCTCGAGAACTGCACGCTCGCGCCGATCTGGGTGCTGCGCAAGCCGCGCGCCGAAGCCCAGGCGATCGCGATGCGCTTCCTCGAGCGCGTACGCATCGCCGAACTCGCCGGCAAGTATCCCGGCCAGATCTCCGGCGGGCAGCAGCAGCGCGTGGCGATCGCCCGCGCGCTGTGCATGAATCCGTCGATCATGCTCTTCGACGAACCGACCTCGGCGCTCGACCCGGAGATGGTCAAGGAAGTGCTCGACACGATGATCATGCTCGCCGGCGAAGGCATGACGATGGTCTGCGTCACGCACGAGATGGGCTTCGCCCGCGCGGTCGCCGACCGCGTGATCTTCATGGACGAAGGCGAGATCGTCGAAGCCGACACACCCGAACGCTTCTTCGGCTCCCCGAAGAACGAACGCACGAAACGCTTCCTCGGCCAGATCCTGCACCGCTGAGCTCGCAACCGTCGAGCGGATGCGCGGCACTCGTTCCCGAAGCAACGACGCGCATCTCGCAGGCCTCGACGTTGCCGGCAAAGGCGCGGGCCGCCTGCGGCGGGCGCGCATCACATATACCCCAGCACCCGATCCACCGAATGCCGAATATGCAGCGTCAACGCCAGCGACGCCCGCTCGTTCGCATCGAGGATCTTCGCCGCCAGCGGCAGGTACCCCGTCTCCTCGAACTGCGCGTGCGCGGCGTACAGGTCGCACAGCCGCGCGACGACGCCCTCGTCGATCTCGGCCGGACGGCCCTTGGCAATCCGCTCGAGCGCCGGTTCGATGGCCTTCCAGTCCGCCTCGATCTGCCGGTGCTCGCGCGCCAGGCGTGCGGCGAGCGATGCGACGAGCGACGCCTCGTCCCCGGGCGCGGCGGCGCGCGCCACCGCCGGAAAGAGCGCCTCCTCCTCTTCTTCGTGGTGCTCGAGCACGGCCACGCGGAAGAACTCGACGATCTGCGCGGCGGCGACGCGGGCCGCGCGGCGATCGGCGCCGGGCTCGGCGAGCCGCGCCGGCAGCGCACGCAACTCCTCCAGGCGGATCAGGATGCCGGCATGACTGCGCGAGAAATCGGGCAGCGGATCGTCTCGCCGCACGTCGTCCTGTGTCGACGCGTGCGGGTCGGGCGCATCGGCCATCGGGATTCGCCTCTCAGAGCCGGAAGATCTTGCCCGGGTTCAGGATGTCGTCGGGGTCGAGCGCCCGCTTGATCCGGCGCATCAGCTCGATCGCGTCCTCGCCGGCCTCTTCCTCGAGAAAGCCCATCTTGTGCAGGCCGACGCCGTGCTCGCCGGTGCAGGTGCCGTCCATCGAGAGCGCGAGGCGCACGATCTGCTCATTCAGGCGCTCGGCCTCGGCCATCTCGTCGGCGTCGTTCGGATCGACGAGCAGCACGGCATGGAAATTGCCGTCGCCGACGTGGCCGACGATCATCGTCGGGAACTTCGCGCTGTCGAGGATGCGGCGCGCGCCGGTGATCGATTCGCTCAGTCGCGAGATCGGCACGCAGGTGTCGGTGGAGATCGCGCGAGCGCCGGGGCGCTGCTGCAGGCAGGCGAAATATGCGTTGTGCCGCGCGGTCCACAGCCGCGTACGGTCTTCCGGACGGGTCGCCCAGTCGAAGTCCTGCCCGCCGTGCTCGTGCGCGACCTGCTGAACGAGCGCCGCCTGCTCTTGCACCGACGCGTCGCTGCCGTGGAACTCGAAGAACAGCGTGGGCGCCTCGCGCAGCGTCGTGTGGCTGTGGGCATTGATCGCGCGGATCGTGTGCTCGCACAGGTACTCGCAGCGCGCGACCGGGACGCCGAGCTGGATCGTCTGGATCACCGCGTCGACCGCCGAGGCGAGGCTCGGGAAATTCACGACGGCCGCCGAGATCGCCTCCGGAACCGGGTACAGCCGCAGCGTGACCTCGGTGATGATGCCGAGCGTTCCCTCCGAGCCGACGAACAGCCGCGTGAGATCGTAGCCGGCGGAGGACTTCTTCGCGCGCCCCGCGGTGCGGATCACCTTGCCGTCGGCGGTGACGACGGTCAGTCCGAGCACGTTCTCCTTCATCGTGCCGTAGCGCACGGCATTCGTGCCCGATGCGCGCGTGGCCGACATGCCGCCCAGGGTCGCGTTCGCGCCGGGATCGATCGGGAAGAACAGGCCCGTGCCCTTCAGCTCGTCGTTCAGCTGCACGCGCGTCACGCCCGCCTGCACCGACGCGGTGAGGTCTTCGGCCTGCACCGCGAGCACGCGGTTCATCTGCGACAGATCGATCGAGACGCCGCCGCGCACGGCGAGCAGATGTCCCTCGAGCGACGAGCCGACGCCGAAGGCGATCACGGGCACGCGATGCTCGCGGCACAGGCGCACGGTCTCGGCGACGTCGGCCGTTTCGTGCGCATAGACGACCGCGTCGGGCGGCGTGGGCGGAAACGGCGATTCGTCGCGACCGTGGTGCTCGCGCACGGCGGCAGCGGTGCTGAAGCGATCGCCGAAGCGCGCTCGCAGCGCATCGGCGAGTGCCGGAGGGAACGGCCGCTTCAGGGCCTCGGTGACGGCGGGACTGTTCATCGCGACTCTGCGGGATCGGGCGCGCTGCGCAGCCGCAGCGTGACGCGTGGGACCGATTTCTCGAAGAAATGGTATCCCGAACCGCCTGCGGCCAGCAGGTCGAGCGGCGCGTCGGGATCCGTGATGCGCGGCCGCCCGGCACGGTGGCGCCGCGCGTGTCGTACGGCTGCGCACGCCGCTGCGGTCGTCATGGTCGCGACTCCGTGGTTACACACGGCCGTCCGCGTTTCGCGAAATGGCCGCCTGAAGGGGATTCCAGCATACCGCTTTATCCGTCGGCGCTACACTGACCCATTCGAACCGTCCGTTCATTCTCCAGGAGCCGCCATGGGAAATCGCCTGTCGAAGATCGTCACACGCACCGGCGACGACGGCACGACGGGGCTGGGCGACGGCCGCCGCACGCGCAAGGACGGGCGGCGCATCGATGCAATCGGCCAGGTCGACGAACTGAACTCGACGATCGGCGTGCTGCTCACCGAGCCGATGCCGGATGAGATCCGCCAGCAGCTGATCGGTATCCAGCACGATCTCTTCGACCTGGGCGGAGAGCTGTGCATTCCCGGCTTCGAGAACCTGCACGAATCGCAGGTCGCGAAGCTCGATGCCCTGCTCGAGGCGCACAACGCCGAGCTGCCCCGGTTGAAGGAATTCGTGCTGCCCGGCGGATCGCGCGCGGCCGCCTACGCGCATCTGTCGCGCACCGTCTGCCGTCGCGCGGAGCGTGCCGTCGTCGCGCTCGGCGCCGAGGAGGACGTTCGCCCCGACTGCCGCCACTACCTGAACCGGCTCTCCGACCTGCTCTTCGTGCTCGCACGCGTGCTCAACCGGCACGCAGGGGTAGGCGACGTGATGTGGGAGAAGGATCGGGCGCGATAGGCTCCCCCCTTCTCTTCCTCAGGCATCCCGCGCCGCCTCGAGATAGGAGACGAGCTTCGCGCTCGTCTGCCGCAGCCGCTCCGAGAGCAGCTGCACCAGCTTCAGCAGGATCTTGTTGCCGAGTGCGGGCTCGTCGCCCAGAACGAGCATCAGCGCGTCGCGGGTGAGGACGGCGATGCGGCTGTTCTCCAGCGTCACGCACGACGCGAAGCGCGGTTCGCCATCGAACATCGACATCTCGCCGAGCGAATGACCGGCATGCGCGACGGCGATGCGCGACGGATAGTTGTAGCGGTTGCGACGCAGGACGTCGACCATGCCCTGCATCAGCAGCATCATGAAGTCGCCGGCCTCGCCCTCGTTGATCACCGTGACGCCGGGCGGCGCCTCGTAGACGTACATGAAGGTGCCGAGCTTGCGGGTCTCGTCCATGTCGAGCCCCGAGAACAGCGGCGTCTTGGCCATGAGGCCGTGGATCTGGTCGGCGAAGTCGCTCGCCCGGCCGATCGGTTTCAGGCCGACTGCGAGCAGCCGCTCATGCGGCGTTCGCCGCGCGGGAGCCGATGCACTCGACGCCGGTTCCGGCGATGCACCGCCTTTCACCGCTTCCATCGATTCCTCCGGGAACGTTGCGCGTTTATAGCATGGTAAACGCCGCTTCCCGACCAGAAGCGTCACTGCCTGACCCTCCCGGTCTTTTTCCGACGGATGGCGCTTGCGCGAGGTTCGGCGTCGGCTCCGTCGGCCGCCCGCGCGGCGCGGCGTCGCGCTACAGCTCCACGCCGGCCGCCACACCGGAACGCGCCGCTTCCGCGGCGACGCGTCGGCGGGCGCGCACCGAGGCGGCGAGCGCCTCGAGCAGTCGAACGCTGTCGTCCCAACCGATGCAGCCGTCGGTAATGCTCTGCCCGTAGCACAGCGCCTTGCCGTCGACGAGATCCTGCCGCCCGGCCTGCAAGTGGCTTTCGACCATGACGCCGACGATGCGCGCGTCGCCCGCGGCGATCTGCGCGCCGATCGCGCCCGCCACCGGGATCTGGTTCTCCGGGCGCTTCTGGCTGTTACCGTGGCTCGCGTCGATCATCAACCGGCACGGCAGGTTCTCGGCAGCGGCGGCGCGGCACGCGGCATCGACGCTCGCGGCGTCGTAGTTCGGGTGCTTGCCGCCGCGCAGGATCACGTGGCAGTCGTCATTGCCGTTCGTGGAGACGATCGCCGAGTGCCCGCCCTTGGTGACCGACAGGAAATGATGCGGCTGGGACGCCGCCTTGATCGCGTCGAAGGCGATGCGCAGGTTGCCGTCCGTGCCGTTCTTGAAGCCGACCGGACACGACAGCCCCGACGCGAGCTCGCGGTGCACCTGCGATTCGGTGGTGCGCGCGCCGATCGCCCCCCACGCGATCAGGTCGGCGTAGTACTGCGGCGTGATCATGTCGAGGAACTCGGTGCCTGCCGGCAGTCCCTGGCGCGTGATGTCGAGCAGCAGCTCGCGCGCGATGCGCAGCCCCTTGTTGATGTCGAAGCTGTTGTTCAGGTCGGGGTCGTTGATCAGGCCCTTCCACCCCACGGTGGTGCGCGGCTTCTCGAAATAGACGCGCATCACGATCTCCAGATCGTCGGCGAGGCGCACACGCTGCTCGACGAGACGCTTCGCGTATTCACGCGCCGCCTTCGGATCGTGGATCGAGCACGGCCCGATGACGACGATCAGGCGATCGTCTTCGCCGTGCA
>DATGRE010000040.1:0-16710 GCA_035303885.1 Zeimonas sp.
CTACCCGCGCATCACAGAAAATAGCCCTCCCTGTCGCGCCCCTCATCCGTCACTCGCTGCCGCGTTCCGTCGCCCTTCACCCTTCACCCTTCACGTGACCTTCGACATCGCCTTGTGGCTCACGCAAGACGGCATCACCAACGGTGCCATCTATGCGCTGCTCGCGCTCGCGCTGCTGCTCGTCTTCGCGGTCACGCGCGTGATCTTCGTGCCGCAGGGCGAGTTCATCTCGTATGCGGCGCTGTCGATGGGGATGCTGCAGCTCGGACAGCTGCCGGGCACCGTCTGGGTGCTGATCGGCGGCGGGCTGCTCGCCGCCGGCCTCGACGCGGCGAAGGCCGTGCGCGACGGGATGCCGGGGCGCCTGCCGCGCATCGCCGCGATGTACGTCGTCGTGCCGGTCGCGGTGAGCGCGATCGCGGCCTGGGCGGCGCCGCGGCAGCTCTCGCCCTGGCTGCAGGCGCTGGTCGTCCTCGGGTTGGTGGTGCCGCTCGGACCGATCCTGTATCGCATCGCGTACCAGCCGCTGGCGAGCGCTTCGGTGCTCGTGCTGTTCGTCGTCTCGATGGCGGCGCACTACGTGCTCACCGGGCTCGGGCTCGTGTTCTTCGGCGGCGAGGGCCTGCGCGCCAACGCGTTCTCCGACGCGAGCTTCAGCGCCGGCGTGCTGAACGTCGGCGCGCAGAGCATCGTCGTCGTCGTCACCAGCCTCGTCGTCATGGCGGCGCTGTGGCTGTTCTTCGAGCGCACGCTCTACGGCAAGGCGCTGCGCGCCACCGCGATCAACCGGGTCGGCGCGCGCCTGGTCGGCGTGCGCACCGAGCTGTCGGGAAGCCTGAGCTTCGTGCTCGCCGCGTTCATCGGCGCGCTCTCGGGCATCCTCATCGCGCCGATCACGACGATCTACTACGACACCGGGCTGATGATCGGGCTGAAGGGCTTCGTCGGCGCGATCCTCGGCGGCATGGCGAGCTATCCGCTGGCCGCGCTCGGCGCTCTCGGCATCGGGCTGCTCGAATCGTTCTCGTCGTTCTGGGCGAGCGCGCTCAAGGAAAGCATCGTCTTCACGGTCATCATCCCGGTGCTCGTCTGGCGCTCGCTCACGTCGCGCCATCACGTCGAGGACGAAGAGGAATGATGCGCGCGCGCTGGCCCCTCGTCGCGTTCGTGCTGGCCATCGCGGCGGCGCCGTGGATCGTGCCGCCCTTCTACGTCACGCTGCTCAACTACATCGGGCTCGCCGGACTCGTCGTGCTGGGGCTCGTGCTGCTCACCGGGATCGCCGGCATCGTCTCCTTCGGCCAGCAGGCCTTCGTCGGCATCGCCGCCTACACCACCGCGCTGCTCACCACCGCGATGGGGCTGTCGCCGTGGGTGTCGCTGTTCGCCTCGCTCGCGGTCGTCGGCGCCTTCGGCCTGCTGCTCGGCGCGATCACGCTGCGCCTGTCGGGCCACTACCTGGCGATCGCGACGATCGCCTGGGGCATCGCCCTCTACTACGTGTTCGGCAACCTGCCCGGGCTCGGACAATACAGCGGCATCGACGACCTGCCGCCGATCGCGCTGTTCGGCTGGCCGCTCGACACCGCGCCGCGCATCTACTACCTGATCTGGACGATCACGATCCTCGCGCTGGCCGCCGCGATGAACCTGCTCGATTCGCGCTCCGGTCGCGCGCTGCGCGCGCTGCGTTTCCGCGGCGTGATGGCCGAGAGCTTCGGCGTCGACACCGCGCGGCTCAAGGTGCTGGTGTTCCTCTACGCGGCGCTGCTGGCGGGCGTCTCGGGCTGGCTGCACGCGCATTTCCTGCGCTTCGTCAGCCCGCACGCCTTCGGCGTGAACGCCGGCATCGACTACCTCTTCATGGCGGTCATCGGCGGCGCGGGCCAGGTCTGGGGCGCGCTGATCGGCGCCTCCGTGCTGACGGTGCTGCGCGAATGGCTGAAGGACATCCTCCCCGCGGCCATCCAGCGCACCGGCAACTACGAGATCGTCGTCTTCGGCGTGCTGATGCTGCTGCTGCTGCAACGCACGCGCAACGGCATCGCACCGGCACTGATGCGCTGGCTGCCGAAGCGCACGCCGCGCCCGCCGTCGCCCGACGCCGAGCCGCTGCCGCGCCGCGCGCAGCCCGAGCCCGGCCGCATGCTGCTCGAGGTCGACGGCGTGCGCATCCGCTTCGGCGGCCTCGTCGCGGTGAACCGGATGTCGTTCTCGGTGCGCAGCGGCGAGATCCTCGGCCTGATCGGTCCGAACGGCGCCGGCAAGACGACGATGTTCAACCTGATCACCGGCGTGCTGCCGCCCGAGAGCGGGCAGATCCGCTTCCTCGGCGAACGCATCGACCGGCTCGGACAGCGACGCATTGCCGAACGCGGTCTCGTGCGCACGTTCCAGCACGTCAACCTCGTCTCGACGATGTCGGTGCTCGAGAACGTCGCGATCGGCGCGCACCTGCGCGGCACGAGCGGCACGCTCGCGGCGATGGCGCATCTGGAGCGCGGCGAGGAGGAACGGCTGCGCGCCGAGGCCGCGCGGCAGCTGCGGCGCGTGGGGCTGGGCGAGCACCTGTTCGAACCCGCCGGCAGCCTCGCGCTCGGCCAGCAGCGCATCGTCGAGATCGCTCGCGCGCTCGCCGCCGACCCCGTCCTGCTGCTGCTCGACGAGCCGGCGGCCGGGCTGCGCTACGGCGAGAAGCAGGCGCTCGCGGAGCTGCTGCGCCGCCTGCGCGACGAGCGCATCAGCGTGCTGCTGGTGGAGCACGATATGGACTTCGTGATGGGCCTCGTCGACCGGCTCGTCGTCATGGACTTCGGCGAGAAGCTGGCCGAAGGCGCGCCGCAGGCGATCCAGTCGGATGCCGCGGTGCTCGAAGCGTATCTGGGAGGAATCGAGTGAGCGCCCCACTACTCGAAGTCGACGGGCTGAAGGTCTGCTACGGCAAGGTCGAGGCGCTGCACGGCGTTTCGCTGCAGGTGCAGGAAGGCTCGATCGTCACGGTCATCGGCCCGAACGGGGCCGGCAAGTCGACGCTGCTCGGCGCGGTGATGGGCCTGCTGCCCTGCACCGGCCGGGTGCGCTACGCGGGCGGCGATCTCGGCAACGCGGAGGTCGAGACGCGCGTGGCGCGCGGCATCTGCCTGGTGCCGGAGCGCCGCGAGCTGTTCGGCGAGCTGTCGGTGGAGGACAACCTGCGGCTGGGCGCGTTCCAGCGCGTGCGCAACGGCGAGCGCGGCGCCGATTCCGATTTCGACGAGGTCTACGCGCGCTTTCCGCGCCTGCACGAGCGGCGCACGCAGCTCGCCGCGACGCTTTCGGGCGGCGAGCGGCAGATGCTCGCGCTCGGCCGGGCGCTGATGGGCAAGCCGCGGCTGCTGATGCTCGACGAGCCGAGCCTGGGCCTGGCACCACGCATCGTGCGCGAGATCATGCACATCGTGGCCGACCTGCGCACGACCGGCGTCTCGATCCTGCTCGTCGAGCAGAACGCGCGCGCCGCGCTCCAGGTCGCCGACCATGGCTACGTGCTCGAGACGGGCGACATCGTGCTCGCCGGCACCTCCGCCGAGCTGAGCGGAAACCCGAAGGTCGTCGAGTCGTACCTCGGATTGGCCAAACGCACGAACGAAAGGAAGGGAGTCCCCGCGTGACCCGCCGCTACTCGAACCCCCTGCTCGCCGAACCCGCGCGCGCGATGCCGCGGCACGTCGCGATCATCGGTGCCGGATCGATCGGTCCCGACATCGGCTACTACCTGAAGAGCGCCCTGCCCGGCCTCGCGCTCACGCTCGTCGATCTGGCGCAGCCCGCGCTCGACGCCGCACTCGGGCGCTTCCGCAGCTACGCCGACAAGGCGGTCGCGCGCGGCAAGATGAAGGCGCACGAGGCCGAAGCCGTGCTGCGCGATCTGAACGGCACGACCGACTACGACGCGATCGCCCCCTGCGACTGGGTGCTCGAGGCCGCCACCGAGAACCTGGATCTGAAGCGCCGCATCTTCGCCGACGTCGAGAAGCGCGTCGCCGACGACGCGATCATCACGTCGAACACGAGCTCGCTGCCCGCCGCGCGCATCTTCGCGCAGCTGCGCAATCCGCGGCGCGCCACGGTCACGCACTTCTTCGCGCCGGCGTGGCGCAACCCGGCCGTCGAGGTCATCGACTGGGAACGCGCCGACCCGCAGCTCGTCGAGCACCTGCGCCGCTTCTTCTGCGAGACCGGGAAGCTGCCGCTCGTCACCGCCGATGCGCCGTGCTTCATGCTCGACCGCATCTTCGACAACTGGTGCAACGAATCGGCGCTGCTGCTTGGGCGCGCGAGCGCCGCGCAGATCGACACGGTGGCGGGCGCCTTCGTGCACGCCGGCCCGTTCTTCGTGCTGAACCTCGCGAACGGAAACCCGATCATCGTCGAGACGAACACACTGCAAGCCGACGAGGAAGGCGAGCACTACCGCCCGGCGCCGATCTTCGACTCGGTCGAGCGCTGGCGGACGGTGGCGCCCGGCAAGTCGGTGCCGGTCGACGACGGCACCGCCGCCGACGTGCGCGACCGGCTGCTCGGCGTTCTGTTCTCGCAGTCGGTCGACATCCTCGACCGCGGGATCGGCGAGCCGGCCGACCTCGATCTCGGCTGCCGCATCGCGCTCGGCTTCCGGCAGGGGCCGCTCACGCTGATGCGCGATCTCGGCGAAGGCGAAACCGAACGCGTGCTGCAGTGCTTCGCCGACGAGCGGCCGGGCATGCCGATGCCGAAGCGCGCGCTCGCGGAATACCAGCGCTTCGAGCGCCACGTGCTCGTCGACGACGTCGGCGACGTCAAGGTGATCACGCTGCGCCGACCGGAAGCGCTCAATGCGCTACACGACGAGATGACCGACGAGATCCTCGAGGTCATCCGCCGGCACGAGGACGACCCGCGGGTCGCCGGCTTCGTGCTCGTCGGCTACGGCACGCGCGCGTTCTGCGCCGGCGCCGACATCGGCCGCTTCCCGTCGATGCTCGGCGACGCGAAGGCGGCCGCGCAATACGCGCGCGACTGCTCGCGGCTGCTCGTGCATCTCGACGCGATGCGCAAGCCGGTGGTCGCCGCGCTGAACGGGATGGCGCTCGGCGGCGGTTTCGAGCTGGCGATGCGCTGCCATTCGCTGGTCGCGGTGCGCGACGCGTCGATGCAGCTGCCCGAGGTCACGCTCGGCATCGTTCCCGGCATCGGCGCGATGGTCGTGCCCTACCGGCGCTGGCCGGCGGCGGCCACCGTGTTCCACGCGATGCTGCGCAAGGGCGAACGGCTCGGCGCGCAGCGCGCGCACGAGCTCGGCATCGTCGACGCGCTCGCCGACGGCTACCGCGAGCTGGTCGCGCTCGCCGTCGAGCGCGTGCACGCACTGTCGGGCCGGGTCCCGCGGATCGCCGACGCGGCGGTCGACGTGCCGGGCTTCGACGAGCGCGTCGAGCGCGCCTCCAACGGCATGGTGCTCAGCGCGACCACGGTCGGACTGATCGAGAAAGCGGTGCGCGAGGCCGCCGCCGCGCCGACGCTGGCGCGCGCGCTCGAGATCGGCTATGCCGCATTCGGCGACAGCGCGTGCACCGCAGCGGCGCGCGAGGGGATCGCCGCCTTCGGCGAGCGCCGCAGCCCGGACTTCGGGCGGACCGGATAGAACGGAAAGACGCGGAACGAAGCGATCGTGGATCCGATCCCGCGCCGGTCACCGGCTCCAGCGCAGCACCGCGCGTCCGCGATGATCGGGCGAGCCGAGCCATTCGAGCGCTTCGGCGGCTTGTGCGAATCCGAACGCGCGCCACGCGACGCGCAGGCTCCCGTCGGCGATCCGCTCGAGCAGGCTCGGCGCGACCGCGCGACCGGCCGCCTCGCGATGCAGCATGTTCAGCGGCAGCAGCGAGACGTCGCGCTGGATGAACTCGGTGAGATCGAGCACGAGCCGCGAGCCGCCGAGATAGCCGACGAGCACCGCGCGGCCTCCAGCGACGACCGCGGGCAGCAGCGCCGCCAGCGTCGCACCGCCGACGGTGTCGATCAGCAGGTCGGCCTGCAGGCCGTCGGGCGCACGCGCTTCGCCGCGGGCGACGACGACGCCCCGCACGCCGTCGTCGAGCTGCGCCAGGCGCGTCGCCGTTCCGACGACGCCGATCACGTCGGCGCCCGCCGCGCGGGCGAGCTGACAGACGATGCTGCCGACCGCGCCGGCGGCACCGGTGACCAGCACGCGCTCGCCGGCCCGCACGCCGCCGACCTCGTGCAGCGCCACCCACGCCGACGTGCACGGCGAGAAGAACGTGGCGCCGGCCTCGAAGGACACCTCGTCGGGCAGCACGCCGAGGATCGCGTCGGGCACGGCGCAACGCTCGCACCAGCTTCCGTCGCGACGCGTGCCGAGGCCGCCGCCGCGAAACCAGACGCGCGTGCCGGGCGCGAAGCGGCCGCCGCGCTCGACGACGCCGCTGCCCTCGACGCCGGGCACGTACGGCAGCGCGGGCGGGTGCAGGAAATCGCCCCGCCAGATCGTCCGATCGAGATGGCCGACGCTGGCCGCCTCGATGCGCACGACGCTGTGCCCTTCGCGCTCGGGGGGCTCGGGCACCGACTCGAGCACCGGCGCTTCGTTCCACGCATGCACGCGTACCGCCTTCATCCCGTGCTCCTTCGCTCCCACTTCCGATGAATCTGCAGATCGCACTGCTGCTGTCGCAGGACGGTATCACCAACGGCGCGATCTACGCGCTGCTCGCGCTCGCGCTCGTGCTGCTGTTCGCGGTCACGCGCGTGATCTTCATTCCGCAGGGCGAGTTCGTCTCGATGGGTGCGCTCACGCTGGCGAGCTTCCAGGCGGGGCGCACCCCCGGGACGCTGTGGCTGCTGATGGGCGCCGGGGTCGCCGTCGCCATCGTCGACGGCATCGTCGCGTGGCGGCGTGCGCGCGAGGGCGGCCCGCACGCGCGCGTCGCGTCGATCGTCGGCTGGAACCTCGCCTATCCGGCGCTCGCCGCGCTCGTGCTGTTCTCGATCGACCCGGCACGGCTCGCGCTGCCGCTGCAGGTGGCGCTGGCGCTCGCGCTCATCGTTCCGCTGGGCCCGATGATCTACCGGCTCGCGTTCCAGCCGATCGCGCACGCATCGGTGCTCGTCCTGCTGATCGTCGCGGTCGCCGTCCATCTCGCGCTGGTCGGCCTCGGGCTGCTCTTCTTCGGCGCCGAAGGCACGCGCACGCCGGCGTTCTCCGACGCGCGCTTCGAGCTCGGCCCGATCGGCATCAACGGCCAGACGCTCTGGGTGATCGGCGCGTCGATCGCGCTGATCGCCGCGCTCTACGCGTTCTTCGAGCGCACGCTGTACGGCAAGGCGCTGCGCGCGACCGCGATCAACCGGGCCGGCGCACGCCTGATGGGCATCTCGACGGTGCTCGCCGGCAGGCTCTCGTTCGCGCTCGCGGCGCTGATCGGCGCGCTCTCCGGCGTCCTGGTCGCACCGATCACGACGATCTACTACGACACCGGCTTCCTGTTCGGGCTGAAGGGCTTCGTCGCGGCGATCGTCGGCGGGCTCGCCAGCTACCCGCTCGCCGCGGTGGGCGCGCTGTTCGTCGGGATGCTCGAGTCGTTCTCGTCGTTCTGGGCCTCGGCATACAAGGAGGTGATCGTCTTCACCGTGATCATCCCGGTGCTGCTGTGGCGCTCGCTCACGACGCGCGCGACCGGAGACGACGAATGAGCACGCCGGCCGCGCAGTCGCATCCGGTGCGCGTGCGCACGCTGCCGAGAGGCACCCTCGCGCTCGCCGCCTTCGTCGCGCTGCTCGCGGCGGCGCCGCTCGTGCTGCCCGAGTTCCACGTCACGCTGCTCGACTACATCGGGCTGTATGCGCTGGTCGCGCTCGGACTCGTGCTGCTCACCGGCGTCGCCGGGCTGACGTCGTTCGGGCAGGCGGCCTTCGTCGGCATCGGTGCCTACACGAGCGCATGGCTGACCACCGTCTCGCCGCTGCCGTCGTGGCTCGCGTGGACCGGCGGCTCGCCGTGGGTCGGCCTGGCGCTGGGGCTCGCGCTCACGCTCGTCGTCGCCTGGATGCTCGGCGCGCTGACGCTGCGCCTGTCCGGGCACTACCTGCCGCTCGGCACGATCGCCTGGGGCATCAGCCTGTACTTCCTGTTCGGCAATCTCGACGTGCTGGGCGGACACACCGGGCTCACCGGAATTCCCTCGCTGGAGGCCTTCGGCTTCGCGATCCGCGACGCGCGCGATTTCCACTACCTCATCTGGGCCGTGCTGCTCGGCGCGATCTGGCTCACGCGCAACCTGCTCGACTCGCGCGAGGGCCGCGCGATCCGTGCGCTGAAGGGCGGAGCGATCATGGCCGAGTCGATGGGCATCGACACCGCGCGCTCGAAGATCGTCGCCTTCCTGATCGCGGCACTGTTCGCCGCGCTCTCGGGCTGGATGTACGCGCACATGCAGCGCTTCGTGAACCCCACGCCCTTCGGCCTGGGCTTCGGCATCGAATACCTGTTCATGGCGGTGATCGGCGGCGCTTCGCACGTGTGGGGCGCGGTGCTCGGAGCCGGCGTCGTCACGATCCTGAAGCAGTGGCTGCAGGACCTCCTTCCCGCGCTGCTCGGCCAGACCGGCAACTTCGAGGTCATCGTCTTCGGCGTGCTGATGGTGCTCGTGCTGCAGCGTGCGCCCGAGGGCCTGTGGCCGATCGTCGCGCGCGTGTTCGCCTCGCGCGAGCGCAGCGCCGCGCGCGAGGTGCCGCGCGCCGAGCCGCTGCCGCGCCGCACGCTGCCGGCGCGCGGCACGACGCTGCTCGAGGTGCGCGGCGTCACCAAGCGCTACGGCGGCCTGCTCGCCAACCATCGCATCGACCTCGACGTGCGCGCCGGCGAAGTGCTCGCATTGATCGGACCGAACGGCGCGGGCAAGTCGACGCTGTTCGACTGCCTTTCCGGGGTGATCGCGCCCACCGAGGGCGAGGTGCGCTTTCTCGGCCAGCGCATCGATGCGATGCGTGCGCGGCGCATCGCGCGCCTCGGCATGAGCCGCACCTTCCAGCACGTGCGGCTGCTGCCCACGATGAGCGTGCTCGAGAACGTCGCGCTGGGCGCGCATCTGCGCGGCGCGCGCGGCGTCGTCGCCGCGTCGCTGCACGCCGAGCGGGCCGAGGAGCGGCGGCTGCTCGCCGAGGCCGCGCGACAGATCGAACGCGTCGGCCTGGGCGAGCGGATGTTCGAGACGGCCGGCAGCCTGGCTCTGGGCCAGCAGCGGCTCGTCGAGATCGCGCGCGCACTGGCCTCCGACCCGTGCCTGCTGCTGCTCGACGAACCCGCCGCGGGGCTGCGCTATCTCGAGAAGCAGGCGCTGGCCGAACTGCTCGACCGGTTGCGCGCCGACGGCATGGGCGTGCTGCTCGTCGAGCACGACATGGAGTTCGTCATGGGCCTGGCCGATCGCGTGGTGGTGATGGAGTTCGGTGAGAAGATCGCCGAAGGTCTGCCCGAGCAGGTGCAGAACGACCCGGCCGTGCTCGAGGCGTATCTGGGCGGCATCGATTGAAGCAACAAACCGTGAAGCTACGAACCGAAGGGAGGCAACGATGAAGGGAAGCAGGCTGTGGTGGGCCCTGGCCGGCGCGGCGTTCGTCGCGTCGATGTCGGCGCAGGCGCAGGTGAAGATCGGCGTGATCACGTCGGCGACGGGTCCGACCGCGTTCGTCGGAATTCCGCAGAAGAACTCGGTGGCGCTGCTGCCGCAGAAGGTGGGCGACCTGAGCATCGAGTACGTCTCGTACGACGACGCGAGCGATTCGACGCAGACGGTGCAGCTCACGAAGAAGCTGCTCGGCGAGGAGCGGATCGACGCGATGATCGGTCCGTCGGGATCGCCCAACTCGATGGCCCTGCTGCAGTTCATGGCCGAAGCCAGGACACCGATGCTCGCGCCGGTAGGCACGGGCGCCGTCGTCGTCCCGATGGACGCCAACAAGCGCTGGGTGTTCAAGACGCACCCGAACGACGACGTGATCAGCGACGGGCTGATCGAGGCGATGAAGGCGCGCGGCATCCAGACCGTCGGCTTCATCGGCTACAACGATCCGTACGGCGAGAACTGGTACCGGATCTTCGCGCCGATGGCCGAGAAGGCGGGCCTGAAGATCGTCGCCAGCGAGCGTTATTCGCGCCAGGACACCAGCGTCACCGGCCAGGTGCTCAAGCTGGTCGCGGCGAAACCCGATGCGGTGCTCGTCGCCGGAGTGGCGGCCGGCGCGGCGCTGCCGCACGTGCAGCTCGTCGACGCCGGCTACAAGGGCGCGATCTTCCACACGCACGGCTCGGCCTCGGGTGCGTTCATCCAGATCGGCGGCCGCAAGGTCGAGGGCGCGCTCATCGTCGGTCCGCTGCTGCTGGTGCTGAACGAGATTCCCGACGACGTGGCGACGAAGAAGGTCGCGCTCGAGTACGTCACGGCCTACGAGAAGCAGTTCGGCCAGCAGCCGCCGATCTTCGGGGCCGGCGTCTACGATGCCGGGCTGCTGCTGCAGCACGCGATCCCCGAGGCCGCGAAGAAGGGCAAGCCGGGCACGCCCGAGTTCCGCTCCGCGCTGCGCGACGCGCTCGAGGGCACGCACGAGCTCGTCACCTCGCAGGGGGTCGTCAACATGTCGGCGCAGGACCATTCCGGCTACGACAAGCGCGGACGCGTGCTGCTGACGGTCAAGGACGGCAAGTTCTCGCTGGTTCGCGACTGAAGCGCCTCGCGCGAACGGGCGGCGCGGGCGCACCGAGGGCTCGCACGCGCCGCCCGTTCGCCGGCTCGGTCGCCTACGCTCCCGACGCGCGATGCGCCCGACGGCGCCGCTCTGGTCGAGCGGCTTTCGTCCGTTCTTCCTACTCGGCGTCGCCTACGGTGCGGCGCTGATGTTCGCGTGGGCCTTCGCGCTCGCCGCGCCCGACGCGACGCCGTGGCCCACGTTCGTCGCGCGTGCCTGGCATGCGCGCGAAATGCTGTTCGGCTTCGCCGCGGCGATCATCGCCGGCGTCGTCCTCACCGCGCTGCCGAGCTGGCCGGGCACCGAGGAAGTGCGCGGCGCGCCGCTGGCGCTGCTCGCGGTACTGTGGTGCGCGGGACGCGTCGCCACCTGGCTCGCCGCGATCCCGTACCTCGAATGGGTCGTCGTCGTCGACCTGCTGTTCGTTCCCGCGCTCTTCGCCGGCGTGATGCCGCAGCTGCTGCGGGTGCCGAACAAGCGCTACCTGCTGCTGCTGCCCGTGCTCGCCGCCCTCTACGCGGCACAGGTCGCGTCGCACGCCGCTCCATACCTCGCCGCACCCGACACGCTGCACGCGGCGCTGCGCGCCGCCGTGTACGCGATCGTCGTCCTCTATGTGCTCGTCGGCGGGCTGCTCACGCCGGTCTTCACCGGCAACGCGCTGCGCGACCGCGGCCGCGGCGATCAGGCGCGCTTCGTTCCGGCGCTGGAAGCGGCGGCCGTCGGCCTCGTCGTCGCGCTCGCCGCGGCCGACCTCGCGCGGGCGCCGCAGGCGTGGACCGGAGCGATCGCGCTCGCCTGCACGCTGGTGCACGGCTGGCGCGTCGCGCGCTGGAAAGGCTGGCGCGCGGCCGACGATCGGATCGTGCTCGCGATGAACCTCGGCTTCGCGTGGCTGGTCGCCGCCTTCGCGCTGCGCACGGCGGACGCCTTCGGCCTGGCCGTCGGCCCCGACACCTGGGTGCACGCGTTCACGGTGGGCAGCCTCGGCATGATGATGATCGGCCTGATGACGCGGGTGGTGCTGCGCCACACCGGCCGTCGGCTCGAGGTGCCGCCGACGATCGTCGTCGCCGGTGCGGCGATGCTCGTCGCGGCGCTGCTGCGGCTCGCCGCGGGCGTGCACGGGCTCGGCAATGCGCCGGTCGCGCTCGCCGCCCTGCTCTGGGCGCTGGCGTTCTCGCTGTGGTTCTCGCGCTTCGCGCCTATGCTGCTCGCACCGAGCCTTCCGCGCGCGCCTGCGGCTTCGCGTAGCGCGCCCGGATGAGCTGCGCGACGATCGCCACCGCGATCTCGACCGGCGCACGCCCGCCGAGATCGAGGCCGACCGGCGCGTGGATGCGCCCGATCGCGTCGCCGAGCCCGGCCTCGGTGAGCCGCGCCACGCGCTTGGCATGCGTGCGGGTGCTGCCGAGCGCTCCGATGTAGAAGGCGCGGCTGCGCAGCGCGGCGATCAGCGCCGGGTCGTCGAGCTTCGGATCGTGCGACAGCGTGACGACGGCGGTGCGCGCGTCCAGTCCGATGCGCTGCATCGCCTCACCCGGCCATTCGGTGCTCACGCTCACGCCGGGCAGCCGCTCGGCGGTGGCGAAGGCGCGGCGCGGATCGATGACGTGGACCTCAAAGCCCGCCATCGCCGCCATCGGGGCGAGTGCCTGCGTGATGTGCACCGCGCCGACGACGACGAGCCGCGGCGGACGCGCGTGACAGCGCACGAACAGCGGCTCTTCGGCGGCATCGAGCGCGCCGCTGCGATCGGCGAGCACGCGCCGGCGCGTCTCGTCGACCTGCGCGTCGTCGAGCTCGAGGTCGCCGCGGACGGCGTCCTCGGAAACGAGCGCCTGCGCGCCATCGTGCAGGCGCGTGACGATCGCGAACGGGCGGCGCGCGGCGCGCTCGGCGAGCATCGATTCGAACAGTTCCGGCTTCATCGCAGATCCCTCGGCCTCGCTCCACGGCGATGATTGCACGAACCGCCCGCCCGCGCTGTCGGCGGTCGCCGCTTGCACGAGCATCCGCCTTCCGGCGTCCGCCGGCGACGCCCTCCGGCCGGCGCCCGCGTTCAGTCGCTCGCCTTCAGGCCGCGCAGCAGCAGCGCATAGAGCTCGCGCACCGCGTCGCGGTAGCTCAGGCCAGACCTGGTGAGGAACTCCGGCTCGCCGATGCGCCGCAGCGAAGCGCTCATCACCTCGGCGACCAGGTACGGGTCGACGCCGCGGAACACGTTCGCGCGCACGCACGCCTCGATCAGCGCCTGCAGGCCGGCCATCCGCTCGCGCGTGTGCCGCTCCCACATCCGCTGCGCCGGCGGATACGACTGCACGTCGCGCATCAGCCGCGTCGAGAGCTTGCGGGCGGCGTCGATCGCCGGCGCCAGATACGCCTCGATCGCCTGCTCGGGCGGCAGGCCCTCGGCGCCGCGGCGTCCGGACTCGCGCAGCCGCATCAGGTAACGCTCGAAGACGCGGAGGAACAGCGCCTCCTTGCTCGGCGCCAGCTCATAGAAGCTGCGTCGCGAGCAGCGCATCCGGCTGGCGAGCTGCGCCACGGTGATGTCGCGAAAGCCCTCGGCGAGGAACAGCGTCTCGAGTCGGTCGAGCAGGGACTCCTGCCGGGGCGAGGTCTGGACGGCGCGGCGTCGGGCGGACACGGTGCGCAGCATAACCGCCCTGTCGGACGAAGGAAACGATTGGTACCACGATGATGGTTTCGGTACCATGACCGAAACCATCGGGCGGATGCGCATGGGCTACCGGATCGGAATCGACGTCGGCGGCACCTTCACCGACTACCTCCTCCTCGACGCGAACGGCGCCACGCGTGCGCACAAGGTGCTTTCCACGCCCGACGACCCGTCGCGTGCGGTGCTGCAGGGCCTCGGCGAGCTCGCACGCGCCGAGGCGCTGCCGCTCGAGCGCTTCCTGGCCGAGGTCGACCTCGTCGTGCACGGCACGACGGTCACGACCAACGCCGTTCTCACCGGCCGCACCGCGCGCACCGGGCTGCTCACCACGCACGGTTTCCGCGACGCGCTGCAGATGCGCCGCGGCGTGCGCGAGGCGTTCTACGACAACAAGTTCACCGCGCCCGCGCCGCTGGTTCCCCGCCGGCTTCGGCTGCCGGTGCGCGGCCGCATCGGCGTGGATGGAGCCGAGCTCGAGCCGTTGTCGGCCGACGACGTCGAACGCGCACTCGAGGTCTTCGCCGCGCACGACGTCGAGGCGGTGGCGATCTGCTTCCTGCACGCCTATGCGAATCCCGCGCACGAGGAGGCCGCGGCGCGCCTCGTCGAGCGTCGCCTGCCCGCGGCGTATCGGTCGGTGTCCAGCCGCGTGCTTCCGCAGCTGCGCTTCTACGAGCGCACCAGCACCACGGTGCTCAACGCGGCGGTCGGTCCGATCCTGCGCCGCTACCTCGACAGCCTGCAGCGCCGTCTCGCCGACGCGGGATTCACGGGTGTGCTGCGCGTGATGCAGTCCAACGGCGGCGTGACCTCGGCGCAGGCGGTCACCGAGCTCGCCGCGTCGACGCTGCTGTCCGGGCCGGCGGCGGCGCCCACCGCCGGACTCGCCGCACTCGAACCGTATGGGGGTGATCGCTTCATCACCGTCGACATGGGGGGAACGAGCTTCGACGCCGCGATGGTGGTCGACGGCACGCCCTCGATCACCACGCAGGCGACGGTGAACCGCTTCGCGCTCGCGCTGCCGTCGATGGACATCGCGACGATCGGCGCCGGCGGCGGATCGATCGGGTGGATCGACCACGGCCTGCTGCGCATGGGGCCGGCGAGCGCCGGAGCCGATCCCGGCCCCGCCTGCTACGGGCGCGGCGGCGACGAAGCGACGTGCACCGATGCGAACCTGCTGCTCGGCTACCTGTCGCCCGACTTCTTCGCGGGCGGACGCCTGCGACTCGACATGCGGGCCGCACGCGATACGGTCGAGCGGCGCATCGGCGCGCCGCTCGGGCTGAGCGCGGTGCGCGCGGCCTACGGCATGTACCGCGTGATGAACGTGAACATGGCTTCGGCGATCCGCGAGATCTCGGTGCAGAAGGGCTGGGACCCACGCGAGTTCCCGCTCGTCTGCGCCGGCGGCGCCGGCGCGATCCACGCCGCGATGATCGCGCGCGAGCTCGGCATCCGGCGCGTGATCGTCCCGCACGACGCGTCGATCTTCTGCGCCTCCGGAATGCTGCGCACCGACCTGAAGCACGATTTCGTGCGCAGCCAGGCGGTGGTGCTCGACGACGCCGCGGACGCCGCACCGATCGTCGCGCTCCTCGATTCGATGCTCGGCGAAGCCGACGCGACGCTCGCCGGCGAGGGAATCGAGCCGCCGAAACGGCGCTTCACGCTGTCACTCGAGCTGCGCTATCTCGGCCAGTACCACGAGGTGCCGGTCGAGGTGCCGGTCGCGGCGCTGCGGGCGGCCGACTGGAACGCGATCCGCGAGGCGTTCCACGAGCGCCACGACCGGCTCTACGGCTATGCGCTGCGCGACGAGGGCACGCCGGTGCAGCTGGTCAGCCTGCGCGTGTCGGCGATCGGCTCGACCGACAAGCCGCCGCAGCGCCGCGAGCCGCGCGACGGCACCGACGCCGGACACGCGCGCAAGGGCACGCGCCCGGTGTGGCTGCCCGACGAGGCGGCCTTCGGCGACACGCCGGTCTACGATGGCGACCGACTGCGTCACGGCAACCGCGTCGACGGCCCGGCGATCGTCGAGAAGGTGACGACGACGGTCTTCGTGCCGCCGGGCTTCGGCCTCAAGGTCGATTCGCTCGGCGGGTTCCTCCTCGACGACCACACTGCTGGAGCGAAGCGATGAGCGCGCAGGTCGACCCGATCCAGGCCTCGGTGCTGCACCGGCGGCTGAAGTCGATCACCGAGGAAATGGGACTGACGCTGCTGCGCACGACGCGCTCGCCGATCCTGAACGAGGCGCGCGACTTCGTCACCGGCCTGTACGACGCACGCGGACGCATGCTCGAGCAGACCGAGTACATCCCGGTGCTCGCCTTCGCACTGCAGCCGGCCTGCGAGCACATCGTCGCGCACTTCGGCGACGACATCCACGAAGGCGACGTCATCCTGCACAACGACGTCTTCTCCGGCGGCAATCAGAACAACGACGTCGCGGTGTTCCGCCCGATCTTCCGGGACGGGAAGCTCGTCGCCTGGGCCGCGTGCAAGGGCCACCAGGCCGACATCGGCGGCGCACAGGCCGGCGGCTACAACCCGGAGGCGCGCGAAGTGTGGCAGGAGGCGCTGCGCATCCCGCCGCTGAAGGTGGTCGAGCGCGGCAGGCTGCGACGCGACGTCTGGCGGATGGTCTTCGCCAACATCCGCTATCCGATCGTCGAGGAGGACATCAAGGCGCAGATCGGTGCCACGCGCATCGGCGAGCGCGCGATGCACGAGCTGTTCGCGCGCTTCGACGAGACGAACTTCGACGCCTGCCTCGACTACCTGTTCGCCGCCGCCGAGCGGATGGTCCGGCGCGAGATCGCCGCGATTCCCGACGGCGAGTACACGGGCGAGAGCTGGGCCTTCTACGACGGCGTGCGCGAAGGATCGAAGATGCGCATCGCGCTGACGGTGCGCGTGGCGGGCGACGAGATCGTCTTCGACTTCAGCGGCTCGTCGCCGCAGACGCCCGGCTTCGTCAACGCGCCCTACTCGGCGACCGCCTCGGCGCTGCTGCTCACCTTCCTGATGCTGATCGACCCGCAGGTGCCGCACAACGCGGGCATCCTGCGCCCGATCCGGATCGTGAATCCGGAAGGCTCGTTCCTGAACGCCCGCTTCCCCGCCGCGACCACCTTCGGCAACTCGATCACCGGCCCCACCTCCGATGCGATCTTCCGCGCCTTCGCGCAGGCGCTGCCGAAGATGGTGACGGCCGGATGGAACCGGATGATGGG
>DATGRE010000041.1:0-9476 GCA_035303885.1 Zeimonas sp.
TCGACGCCGATGTGCTCGCCGCGCCGGAGCACGTCCGCCGCGGCGAGCATCACGATGCCGACGAGCAGGAATCCGATCACCTCGTCGACCCAGACCGGCGGGCGATTGAACACGTAGCGCATCACGATCGACCAGCCGATCAGCGCCACCGAGACGAGCAGGCTCGCGGCCGCCACCGCCATCGCGGCCTTGTTGACCCAGGCGATCGTCCAGCCGAGCGCGCGCAGGGCGGCCGGCTCGCGGGACGGCACGGGCAGATCGGGCGCGACGGGGGGCAGCGGCTCTTCGCCGGCCGATCCCTTCATCGGCGCCGCTCGCCTACATCTTCTGGATCAGGTCGATCAGCTTCGCGCCGTCCGGTGCGCCGGCCTTGAAGGCTTCGATCACCGCCGGCTGCATGACGTCGCGCAGCGCCTTCTGTTGTGCCGCGTCGAGCACCGTCACCTGCATGCCCTTGTCGCGCAGCTGCTGGATCAGCTCCGGCGGGATGTCGTCGGTCTCGGGCAGCGAGCGCTGCTCGGCCTGCTTCGCCGCGGTTTCGATCGCCTTGCGCGCGTCGTCCGGCAATCCGTCCCACCACTTCGGACTGACGATCAGGTTGTCGTAGGCGAGCAGCAGCGGCGACGCGGCGCCGTATTTCTGCACTTCGTACATGCGGCGTGCGTGCGCCGCTTCGACGCCGGTGATCGTGGCGTCGATGACGCCCGACTGCAGCGCCTGATACACCTCGGAGCCGGGCATCGCCGAAGGCGCCGCGCCCATCGCGACCAGGCCGGCGTCGAACACCTTCGATAGGCCGCGGATCTTGATTCCTTCGAAGTCCTTCGGCGCGACCAGCGGCGCCTTGGCCGACGTGAAGATCGCGTCGTTGGCGTCGACGATCCACGCGATGTTCCTCACGCCCTTGGCCTGCATCTTCTCGTCGAGCAGCGCCGCCGCGGGCGACGACGGGAACTTGCGGATCTGCTCCGCCGAGGTCATCAGGAACGGGATCGACGTCACGTTCATCTCGGGGATCGTTCCGCCCCACTGGAAGTTCAGCACGATCGCGGCCTCGATCTGGTTGCCCGCGACGGCGGCGTGGTGCTGGTTCGGCTTGAAGAGCTGCGCTGCGCCGAACAGCTGCACCTCCACTTTTCCGTCGCTCGCCGCCGCGACGTCCTTGGCGAACTGCTCGAGGTTCTTCGCCGTCTGGTGCGTCGGCGGGAACTGGTGGCTGATGCGCATCGTGTATTCGGCCGCGTGTGCCGCGCTGGCGGCGAGCGCCGCCAGCGCGTACGCCAGCAGGGTGGTGAGCATCGGTTTCATGGCGTCTCCTCGTCGGGCTCTCGTGGAATGGTACGGGTCATTCGTGGCTCGTTCAGCCCTTGCGGGCCCTCGATCGGCCAAGCACCTCGTCGGTGTGCTCGCCCGCCCGCGGCAGCGGCCGGCGCACGCCGAGTCGGCGTCCGCCGAGCAGCAGCGGCAGCAGCACCGTCTGCGTGACGTCGCCGTCGTCGGTTCGCATCGGTGCGATTCCGCCGCTTTGCTTCAGGTGCGGGTCGTCGACGAGCTGGTCCGGACGCACGATGTGCGCGTACGGCAGGCCGGCCTGCTCGAGCTTCGGGCACAGCTCGTCCACGCGATGGTGCCGAAGGATCTCCGCCAGCCGGCGCACCAGCTCGGGCCGCACCGCCACGCGTGCGCTGTTGGTGGCCAGGGCGGGGTCGTCGGCGAGTTGCGGCGCGTCGAGCACGCGGCACAGTGCGAGGAACTGCTTGTCGCTCACGGCGGCGATGAACAGCTGCTCGCCGCCGGCGAGCGCGAACACGTCGTAGACGCTCCAGGCCGACACGCGCGACGGCATCGGCGGCGGCGGCTCGCCGGTCATCAGGTACTGCTGCATGTGCTGCGAGACGAGGAACACGCAGTTCTCGAAAAGCGCGCTCTGCACTTCCTGTCCTCGCCCGGTGCGCTCGCGTTCGCGCAGCGCGGCGAGCACGCCGATCGCGCCGAACATCCCGCCCATGATGTCGTTGACCGAGGTGCCGGCGCGCAGCGGCGATCCCTTCGGGCCGGTCATGTACGACAGGCCGCCCATCATCTGAACCACTTCGTCGAGCGCGAGCCGGTGCTCGTACGGGCCGGGCAGGAAGCCCTTGTGCGACGCGTAGATCAGTCGCGGGAAGCGCCGCGACAGCGTCTCGTAGTCGAGGCCGAGCTCGGCCATCAGCCCCGGGCGGAAGTTCTCGAGCACGACGTCGCTGTCGCCGATCAGCTCGACGGCCGCGTCGCGGCCCTCGGCGCTGCGGATGTCGAGCACGACGCTCTTCTTGTTGCGGTTGAACGCCCGGAAGAAGCCCACGCCGAGCCCGGGCAGGCGGCGTGTGCGGTCGCCGCCCGGCGGCTCGATCTTGATGACCTCGGCGCCGAGGTCGGCGAGGATCATGCCGCAGGTCGGGCCCATCACCATGTGCGTGAACTCGACGACGCGCACGCCGTCGAGCGGCAGGTCGGCTTCGGTCGATGCGCTCGGGTTCGAGTCGTTCATGCGGGTCGAACAGCGCCGGCGGCCGATGCGCTCGTGAAGGTCTTCGGCAGTCCGGCGCGTGCGAGCGCGCCGTGCAGCGATTCGCCGGCGAGCCAACCGGCGAGCTCGGCCCGCAGCGCGAGCAGGCGTTCCATGTCGATTCCGGTATCGAGCCCCATGCTCTCGAGCAGGAAGGCGAGGTCCTCGGTGGCCACGTTGCCGCTCGCGCCCGGCGCGTAGGGGCAGCCGCCGATGCCGCCGAGCGAGGCGTCGAAGCGTTCGATGCCCGTCTCGAGCGCCGCGCAGACGTTGGCCAGGCCCAGGCCGCGCGTATCGTGGAAATGCGCGCACCAGAGCCGCTCGCCGGCGATGTGGCGCGCCTGCTCGAACAGCGTGCGCACCGCGCGCGGATCGGCGTAGCCGACGGTGTCGGCGAGGCTCACGCGGTCGGCGCCCGCGTCGAGCAGCGCCTGCAGGCAGCGCAGCACCTCCGACGGCTCGACGCGCCCCTGGATCGTGCAGCCGAATGCGGTGCCGATGCCGCCTTCGATCCGCGTCTTCGAGCCGGCGGCATCGCGCGCGGCGCGGATGCACGCCACCTCGGCGACGACCTCGTCGGGCGTCCTGCGCAGGTTGGCGAGGCTGTGCGCACGGCTCGCCGACAGCGGCACCAGCAGGGAATCGGCCTGTGCGTCGATCGCGCGCTCGGCGCCCTGCAGGTTCGGCACCAGCACCGAGACCGACAGTCCGGGCAGCGTGCGCGCGAAGGCGACGAGCTCGCCGGTGTCGGCCAGTTGCGGCAGCCGCTTCGCGGGCACGAACGAGCCGACCTCGATCTCGCGCTGGCCGGCGGCGTGCGCCGCCTGGATCCAGCGCTTCTTCCGCTCGGTGGGCAGGATCGTGCGGATGTTCTGCAGGCCGTCGCGCAGGCCGACTTCGCGGATCAGCGCGCGGGTGGGCGGGAAAGGCATCGGAGGTTTCGTCTCTCCGGGCAACGGGGCGGTGGCAGGCTCCACTTTCAGCCATTCCGATCCGATTCACCAGTGGCAAACGGGAAGCGTAGGATTTCCGAACGGGAAACCCACAGGCGAGAACCGGATGAAGAACATCGATCTGCGCACGCTGCGGCTGCTCGTCGCGGTCTGCGACCATCGCAACATCGCGCGTGCGGCCGAGCAGGAGCACATCGAGCCGTCGGCGATCAGCAAGCGCATCGCGCAGCTCGAGGCGGTGCTGGGCACGCCGCTGCTGGTGCGCGAGCGCCGCGGCGTGTCGCCGACCGCCGCGGGCCTCGCGGTGCTCGAGCACGCGCGCTCGGTGCTCTTCACGATCGACCGGATCGAGAACGACGTCGCGTCGATGGGCGGCGGCGTGAAGGGGCACGTGCGGATGCTGGCCTCGGCGTCGGCGATCGCCGAATCGCTGCTCGACGACGTCGCGGGCTTCATGGGAGACCCGGAGAACGGCAACATCAAGGTCGACATCGAGGAGCGCTTCTCGCGCGATCTCGTGTCGCAGTTGCGCGAGGGGCTGGCGCAGATCGGCGTGTGCTGGGACGAGGTCGACCTGCGCGGACTCGAGCACCGCCCCTACCGCACCGACCGCCTGGCCGTCGCGGTGCACCCGGAGCATCCGCTGGCGACGCGCCGGACGCTGCGCTTCGAGCAGACGCTCGACTACGAGCACGTCGGCCTGCCGCCGTCGGCGGCGGTGCATGCGCTGTTGCAGCGGGCCGCGGCGCGTTGGGGAAGGACGATGGCCTCTCGTGTCATCGTGTCGAATTTCGATGCCGCGTTCCGCGTCGTCGCCGCGAACCTGGGCATCAGCATCATTCCGGCCGAAGTCGGATCGGCGGTCGCGGCGGTGCACGGGATCCGGATGATTCCGCTGACGGACGCGTGGGCACGGCGCCGCTTCGTCGTGTGCTTTCGCGACCGGGAGGCGCTGCCGCCCGCCGCGCAGCGGATGGTGACGTACCTGGTCGAGCGTGCCCGGGCGCCGAGGACCGCGTCGCGGACGGCGCCGCCGCACGGCGCGACGGGAGTATCCTCGGCGGCGACTCGTCGCATCCATCCGAAAAGAGGCTGACTTGACCGCGAGAACCCCCGAAGCGCCGGACCTGAACGCCCGATACGGGCTGAATCCGCCGCACAGCGAAGTCGTCAAGGCGTGCGGCATCATCGAGCCGGGCAAGGCGCTGGACATGGGCTGCGGCCCCGGCCGAAACGCGCTGTACCTGAGCCGGCTCGGTTTCGACGTGACGGCGATCGACGCCAATCCGAACGCCATCGGCATGTTGCAGTCCATCGTCGAGCAGGAAGGGATCGACAACATCGAGGCGCGCATCTACGACATCAACCAGGCCGATCTCGGCGCGACCTACGATTTCATCGCCTGCACGGTCACGTTGATGTTTCTCGATCCGACGCGCGTCGACGCCGTGATCGCCGACATGCAACGATGCACGCGCGCCGGCGGCTGCAACCTGATCGTGGCCGCCATGGACACCGACGAGTACCCCTGTCCGATGAACTTCCCGTTCACGCTGCGCACCGGGCAGCTGCGCACGGCCTATGACGGCTGGGAGCTGCTCGAGTACAACGAGAATCCGGGCACGATGCACAACGGAGCGCGGTTGCAGTTCGCGACGCTGTTGGCCCGCAGGCCGGACTGAGGGCGACACGCATTCCCTACTCCCACCGGTCCCGATACGCAAAGACCGGCAGTCGCCACCCCCACCGGATCGCCAGCAGCCGCAGCGTCAGCCCGCCGGCGAAGCAGGTCGCCGTGTTCACGTCGGTGTCGACGTCGAGCATGCGCAGGCCGAGGAACAGCGCGCATACGGCCAGCGAGACGCTCGCATAGAGCTCTCGCCGGAAGACGACGGGCACCTGTGCGCACAGCACGTCGCGCAGGATGCCGCCGAAGATCCCGGTGATCATCCCGGACATCACGACGACCACCGTCGCGTAGCCCATCTCCAGCGCCACCGTGCAGCCGATCAGCGAGAACGCGACCAGGCCCATCGCGTCGAGCACCAGGAACGCACGCTGCAGCCGGTGCAGGTAGCGGGCGACCACGGTCGTCAGCAGCCCCGCCGAGACGACGACGTAGACGTACTCGGGGTGCTGCGTCCAGCCGATCGGGAAGCGGCCGAGGATCACGTCGCGGATCGTGCCGCCGCCGAGCGCGGTGACGAAGGCGATGACGACGACGCCGAAGATGTCCATGCTGCGACGGCCGGCGGCGAGTGCGCCGGACATCGCCTCGGCGGTGATCGCGATCAGGTAGACGATGGTCAGCACGCAGGTTCCTCTCTTCGCCGGGAGCGCAACCGGTCTTCGTCCTCGAACGATGTCGTAGAAGCGTGCCACGATCGGCGCGCTCGAGGGCGTGCTTCCCGGCGTCGTGGGCGCCCGCAGAGGCTTTCCCCATGTTTCGATCGGCAGTACCTTCGCGTTCGAGCCGTACTTCGGCATGCGCAGGAGACGCACCGATGGGTTCGAGGCGTGAACCGAAGATCCGCGGGGACCGGCGCAGCCCGGGGAACGGACGATGAGCGCAGAGGCGATTCGTCGTCGTCGCTTCGTGCAAGGTGGACTGTGCGCGCTCGTCGCGGGCTCCGGCATCGCGTCGCTGCTCCTTCGCGGCCCCGCCTCGGCCGCGGAGGCGCCGCGCCTGCTTCCGCCCGGTGCGCGCGACGACGGATCGTTTCATGCCGCCTGCGTGCGCTGCGGCCTGTGCGTGCAGGCCTGCCCGTACGGAACACTCCGGCTTGCCGGCTTCGACGGGACCGCGCGCATCGGAACGCCCTATTTCGTCGCGCGCGAGACGCCGTGCGAGATGTGCGTCGACCTGCCTTGCGTGCGTGCGTGCCCGACCGGCGCGCTCGATCCGGCACTGGACGACGTCCGGGATGCGCGGATGGGCACCGCATCGTTGAGCCGCCCGGAGTCGTGCAACAGCCATACCGGCGCCGGCTTCTGCAACAGCTGCTGGCTCGCCTGCCCGCTGCGCGACGAGGCGCTCGTGATGGTCTACGGCGCGACGAAGCGGGGAGGATTCATCACGCCCGTGGTGAATCCGGACGCATGCACCGGCTGCGGGAAATGCGAGCAGGCGTGCATCGCGCCGTCGGCCGCGATCACGGTCGCGCCGCGCGATGCTTGAGCGCAGGCGATACCTGCTGGCGCGCCGGCTCTCGCAGCTGTCGATCCTGCTCGCCTTCGCCGCCGGCCCGTGGCTGGGCGTCTTCGTCGCCCGCGGAACGCTCGCCAGCAGCGTCTGGTTCGAAGCCGTGCCGCTCACCGATCCCTTCGTCCTGCTGCAAGGCCTCGTTGCCGGGCATCGTCCCGCGATCGCCGCCGTCGCGGGCGCGGCGCTCGTTCTCGTGTTCCTGGCGCTTCTCGGCGGTCGCTTCTTCTGCGCCTGGGTGTGCCCGATCAACCTGGTCACCGATGCGTCGCGTGGGCTTCGCAGCTCGCTGGAATGGCGCAGGGCGGCCCTGCTGCGCATCGACAAGCGGCTGCGCTACGTCTTGCTGTTCGCCGTGCTCGCGGGGAGCTTCGCGAGCGGCGCGATCGTCTGGGAGCTGGTGAATCCGATCACGATGACGCTGCGGGCGCTCGTGTTCGGCGCCTGGGCGGGCGGGGTGGTCGCCGTCGTCGCGATCTTCCTGTTCGATTTCCTCCTGCTGTCGAACGGATGGTGCGGCCACGTCTGTCCGGTGGGCGCGTTCTACGGAGCGGTCGGAAGGCCCGGTCTGCTGCGGGTGGCGGCGGTGCGGCGCGCGGCCTGCACGAACTGCGGCGACTGCTTCCGGCATTGCCCGGAACCGCAGGTGATCGGCCCTGCGCTGCGGGGCGTCGACGGCCAAGGCGTCGCGATCGACGACGTCGATTGCCTTCGTTGCGGCCGCTGCATCGACGTCTGCGAGGAGCGCGTGTTCGCGTTCTCGATCCTGCGCGCGAAATCCGACGTCGGCGACGGGCCGGGGTGAGTGCGGGCGCCGTTCGCCTGCGACGAACGGCGCTTCGCGTCTCGATCGGGCGAGCTCGAAGAAGGCGTCAGGCGAGCTTGTCGAGCGTTCCGCTGGCCTCGGCGAGCAGGTAGTAGAACGTCACCCGGCTCTTGCGCGGCACGCCGGCCATCTTCTCGACGACCGCCTTGATCGCGGCGTCGGCCGCTTCGGGACCGAGGCCGAGCTTCTTCGTGGCGAAGCCGTCGCGAACCGTCTGCAGCTCGCTGCGATCCGTGACGGCGACGAGCGCCGAGTCGGTGTTCCGCAGTGCGATGCCGCAGTACTTCACGATCGCGGCGACGGCGTTTTCGTTGACGTTCGCCGTGTACTTCCGAATGTCGTTCAGGTGCTCTTCCATCTGGCGCCTCCCAAAAGGCCTGGTCGCGCGATCTTCTTGCAGCGGCGCGCGCGTGCGCGAGGACGCGCGCGTGGAGAAGAATCGCCTGAATGGCGCAGGCTGGCAACGGTGCAAGAATGCTTCGCGTTCACGTCATGGCGGCGTGACCCCCGCCGCTCCGGAGACCCCGGTGCGCTTCGGCCGGCCGACCGGCTTGCCAAGACAGGAAGCTGAAAAGATATACTTCGTTTGCATCTTAAACCCGCCCCGGAGAACCGCCGCCATGAGAGAAGTCACCCGCTCGAGAGTCGCAGACGCCGCAACGACCAGCGCACCGATCCCTCCGATCGTCGACGTGCGTACGATCGCACCGGACGAGCGCCACAACCTGGCTTTCTCCTCGTTCAAGGCGCTGCCCGAGGGCGCCGCGTTCGAGCTGGTCAACGACCATGATCCGGCGCAGCTGTACCGCCAGTTCAAGTCGAATTTCCACGGTCTCTTCACCTGGGACTACCTGGAGCAGGGCCCGGACGTCTGGCGCGTGCGCGTCGCGAAGGCGCCCGGCAACTGCTGCGGCAGCTGCAGTTGATGCAGGAGCGCGGCTTCGCGCTCTGGCAACTGGGCTTTCGTCCGTTCTATCTGATGGCGGCGATCTTCGCCGCCGTGTCGGTCGGCACGTGGGCGGCCCAGTTTGCCGGTTACCTGCCCTACGTCGGGCACACGGGCCCTTCGTGGCATGCCCATGAGCTGATCTTCGGCTACGCGCTCGCCGTCATCGCCGGGTTCCTGTTCACGATCGTTCGCAACTGGACCCACCGTTCGACGCCGGCCGGAGCGACACTGGCCGGAATCGTCGTCCTGTGGCTGGCCGCTCGCGTGCTGGTCCACACGCCGTGGAGCGTCGCGGTCGCCGTCACCAACGTCGCGTTCGCCCTGGCCGTCGCTGCCGGCATCGGCGTCCCGCTGTGGCAGTCGCGCAATCGGCGCAACTATTTCTTCGTCGGATTCCTCGCGCTGATCGCGGCGGCGTCGGTCCTCTTTCATCTCTCGGCGCTGCACGTCATCGCGCTCCCGGCCTGGGCGGGCGTGCAACTCGGTCTCGATGTCGTCCTGCTCGTGATCGCGGCGGTGGCCGGTCGCCTCGTGCCGATCTACACCAACAACGCCGTTGCGAGCGCCAGTGCGCGGCGCTCGCAGAGTGTCGAGTGGCTGGCGATGGGCGGGCTGTTCGCGTTGCTGGTGGCCGATCTCTTCGCGCTCTCGGGACCGGCGTCGATCGCGCTCGTCGTTGCGCTGGCGGTTGTGCATGCCTGGCGGCTGGTCCTGTGGGATCTGCGCAGTGCGCTCGCCGTGCCGCTGCTGTGGGTGTTGCATCTGGGCTATGCATGGCTTCCGCTGCACTTCGCGTTGCGCGCGATGCACGAAGCCGGCTGGGTGGCGCGCCCGCTAGCCGTGCATGCCTTCACGATCGGCGCCATCGGCGGCCTGACGATGGCGATGATGATCCGCACGGCGCGCGCGCATACCGGTCGTGCGCTGAAGGCCGACGGCTACGACGTCGCCGGCTGCGTGCTGCTGGCCGCGGCGGCCACGCTGCGCGTCTTCTGGCC
>DATGRE010000042.1:0-2280 GCA_035303885.1 Zeimonas sp.
ACGCGACGGCCTCGAATGCGAAGTGCCGCTCCGGCGTGAAATGGCCGCGCATCACCCGCAGCCACACGACGAACAGCATGATCGACCCGATCAGGACGTGCAGGCCGTGGAAGCCCGTCAGCATGAAGAACGTCGATCCGTAGATGCCGGCGGAATCGAGACGCAGCCCGAGATCCTGATATGCATGGACGTATTCCTCGGCCTGGAAGCCAAGGAAGAGGAAGCCGAGGAGGAACGTCGCAGCCAGCCAGATCTTCACGGTGCCGCGGTGACCCGCGCGCAGCGCGTGATGCGCAATCGTGAGCGTGACGCCGCTCGTCAGCAGGATGGCCGTGTTCAGCGCGGGTACGCCCCAGGCCGGAATGATCTCGAACTCATCGCCCGTCGGGCCGGAGGTTGGCCACGCGTTCTCGAAGCCTTCCCACAGCAGCACGTTCGTGAAGAAGTTGTTGCCTTGGCCCGCGAGCCAGGGCACCGCGAGCTGGCGCGCATAGAACAACGCGCCGAAAAACGCCGCGAAGAACGCGACCTCGGAGAAGATGAACCAGGCCATGCCCCAGCGGAACGACTTATCGACCTGATCGTTGTAGAAGCCCTTCACGCTCTCCGCGATCACGTTGCCGAACCAGCCGAACAGCATGACGGCGACGATCAGGGCGCCGAGCCACGAAACCCATTTGCCGAAGGCCAGCTGGTTCAGCCACATGCTGAAGCCGGCGACAGCGAGGAAGAGCCCGATCGAGCCCATGATCGGCCAGTGCGTGCCGTGCGGAACGTAGTAGCGGTCGGAAGGATGCGTCGCGGCGCTCATGATTGCCTTTGAACTCCGAAGTTGGTCCTACGAGCGCTGATCCAGCGCAAAGAACGTGTAACCGAGCGTAACCGTATCGATGTGTGCCGGCAGGTCGGGATCGACCATGAACAGCACGGGCATATCGCGGCCTTCGTGCGGTGCGAACTCCTGACTCGTGAAGCAGAAGCACTGCACCTTCTTGAAATACTTCGCCGCGCTTCCGGGCGAGACGCTCGGCGTGGCGTGGCCGATCAAGGTGCTGCCCGTCAGATTTCTCGCGAAGTACTGCGTCTCGTAGAGCTGCCCGGGGTGCACCTCCATGTGGCTCACATTCGGGCGAAACTCCCACGGGGCGCCGCTCGCGAGCGCGCCGACGAACTCGACGCGAACGGTGCGGTTGACGTCGACGTTCTCGGTCACCTGCTGCGGCCCGTCGGCAGTCCGGCCGCCGATGCCGGTGATCTGGCAGAACACGTCGTAGAGCGGCACCAGCGCGAAGCCGAAACCGAACATCGCCGCGCACAGCGCGATCAGCTTGACGGTCAGTATCTTGTTTCCACTCATCGCATTCAGCCCGGGAAGATTCCCTTCACCGCCCCGAGAAGGATGAAGCCCACGTAGAAGGCCGCAGCCAGCAGCCCGAGCAGCAACGCGTTGCGCCGCGCCCGCGCACGGCGGTGGTCGTTCCCCTCGTCCCTGCGCTCGTCGCTTCCGTTCGCGGGCGCCATCGCATAGCTCATTTGATTACCGGCGGCGTCTCGAACGTATGGTGCGGAGCCGGCGACGGCACCGTCCACTCGAGACCTTCCGCGCCTTCCCAGACCTGGTCCGTCGCCTTCTCGCCGCCGCGGATGCACTTGATGACCACCCACACGAAGATCAGCTGGGCGAGGCCGAAGCCGAACGCGCCTATGCTCGAGATCATGTTGAAATCCGTGAACTGCACCGCGTAGTCCGGGATGCGCCGCGGCATGCCGGCGAGCCCGAGGAAGTGCTGCGGGAAGAACGTAACGTTCACGAACACCGCGGTCAGCCAGAAGTGCCACTTGCCGAGCCGCTCGTCGTACATGTGCCCGGTCCACTTCGGCAGCCAGTAGTACGCGCCGGCGAACGCGCCGAACACCGCGCCCGGCACGAGCACGTAGTGGAAGTGCGCGACGACGAAGTAGCTGTCGTGGTACTGGAAGTCGGCCGGGACGATTCCGAGCATCAGCCCCGAGAACCCGCCGATCGTGAACAGGAACAGGAAGCTGATCGCGAACAGCATGGGCGTCTCGAAGGTCAGCGACCCGCGCCACATCGTCGCGGTCCAGTTGAAGACCTTCACACCCGTCGGGACCGCGATGACCATCGTCGTCAGCATGAAGAAGAGCTGGCCGCCGAGCGGCATGCCGACCGTGAACATGTGATGGGCCCAGACGATCAGCGACAGGAATGCGATCGCCGCCGTCGCGTACACCATCGAGGAATAGCCGAACAGCGGCTTA
>DATGRE010000043.1:0-14053 GCA_035303885.1 Zeimonas sp.
GATATACGGGAAGCACAGGACGTTGTTGACCTGGTTCGGGTAGTCGGTGTGCCCGGTGGCGATGACGGCGTCGGGACGCACGGTGCGCACGATCTGCGGGTCGATCTCGGGTATCGGATTGGCGAGCGCAAACACGAGCGGCCGGGGCGCCATCCGCTCGACCATCTCGGCCGTGAGCACCCCGCCCGCCGAGAGCCCGAGGAAGACGTCGGCGTCGACGATCAGCTCGCCCAGCGTGCGCATCGGCGTGTCCTGCGCGAAGCGCTCCTTCATCGGGTCCATCAGCTCGGTGCGTCCGCGCCAAACCACACCGGCGATGTCCGCCACCCAGATGTTCTCGAGCTTCAGGCCGAGGTCGACGAGCAGGTCGAGGCAGGCGAGCGCGGCCGCACCCGCCCCGCTGCACACCAGCTTGACCTCGCCGATGCTCTTGCGCACGACGCGCAGGCCGTTGAGCATGGCCGCGGCGACGACGATCGCGGTGCCGTGCTGATCGTCGTGGAACACCGGGATCTTCATCCGCTCGCGCAGCTTGCGCTCGACGTAGAAGCAGTCGGGCGCCTTGACGTCCTCGAGGTTGATCGCCCCGAAGGTCGGCTCGAGCGCAGCGACGGTGTCGACGAAGCGATCGAGATCGGGCTGGTCGATCTCGATGTCGAAGACGTCGATGCCGGCAAAGCGCTTGAAGAGCACCGCCTTGCCTTCCATCACCGGCTTGGCGGCGAGCGGACCGATATTGCCCAGTCCGAGCACGGCGGTTCCGTTGGTGACGACGCCGACGAGATTGCCGCGCGCAGTGTAGCGAAAGGCGTTGACCGGGTCGGCGAGGATCTCCTCGCAGGCGGCCGCGACGCCCGGCGAGTACGCCAGCGACAGATCGCGTTGCGACAGCAGCTGCTTGGTGGGCGTGATCGCGATCTTTCCCGGGCTGCCCGACTCGTGGTACTCGAGCGCCGCCTTGCGCAGATCCGGATTCGCCTCGTTCGCCATCCTCGCATTCCCCGTCCCGACGAGGCGCCGATTATGTCAGGTTCGCCCGCCACCGCCCGATAGAATGCCGAGTGTATGACGAGTCGCTATCCGCTCGCGCGGCGCACCGCGCGCATCGCCCCCTTCCACGTGATGCAGGTCGTCGCGCGCGCCGCGGCACTGCAGGCCGCCGGGCATCCGGTCATCCACATGAGCATCGGCGAGCCCGATTTCACGGCGCCGGCGCGCGTGGTCGACGCGCTCGAGCGCGCCGCGCGCGCCGGGCACACGCAGTACACGTCCGCCAACGGACTGGCGGCGCTGCGCGAGGCGATCGCGCGCGACTACGGCGAGCGGTACGGCGTCGACGTCAACCCGGCGCGCATCGTCGTCACCGCCGGGGCCTCCGCCGCGCTGTCGCTCGCCTGCTGCGCGCTGGTCGACCCCGGCAGCGAAGTGCTGATGACCGACCCCGGCTATCCGTGCAACCGGCATTTCGTCGCCGCCTTCGACGGCGTGCCGCGGCCGATCGCGGTCGGCCCCGAAACCCGCTTCCAGCTGACGCGCGACGCGCTCGAGGCGCACTGGAGCGACGCGACGCGCGGCGTGCTCGTCGCGTCCCCCGCCAACCCCACCGGCACGTCGATCCCCTTCGACGAGCTCGAACGCATCGTGGACGCAGTGCGCGCCCGCGGCGGCTTCACGATCGTCGACGAGATCTACCTCGGGCTGCAATACGACGGCGCGGCGCGAACGGCGCTCGAGCTCGGCGAAGACGTCCTCGTCTCGAACAGCTTCTCGAAGTACTTCCACATGACCGGCTGGCGCCTCGGCTGGCTCGTCGTTCCCGTCGCACTCGCGCCGGTGTTCGAGAAGCTCGCGCAGAACCTCTACATCTGCGCGTCGACGCTCGCACAGCACGCGGCGCTCGCCTGCTTCGACGAAGAATCGCAGGCGATCTACCGCGAGCGGCGCGACGAGTTCCGACGACGTCGCGATTTCATCGTTCCGCGATTGCGCTCGATCGGGCTGCCCGTTCCGGTCACGCCCGACGGGGCGTTCTACGTCTGGGTCGACTGCGGCGCGCACACCGACGACAGCGCGCGCTTCGCCGACGAACTGCTCGAGCAGACGTGGGTGTCGGTCGTGCCGGGAATGGATTTCGGCGAGCACGAGGCCGAACGGCATCTGCGCATCTCGTACGCAACGTCGATGGCGCGCATCGACGAAGCGCTCGCACGCATCGAGCGCCACCTGAAGAATCGCGGCTGACGCAGCGCCCGCGCGCGGCGAATGCAGCCGTTGCGCACGCCCTGCGTTCGGGCCTGTGCGTTCAGAGCTCGCGCGATGCCGACGGCGCGAGCAGGGAACCCGACCACGCACGCGGCTCGCTCGCCTGCGGCAGGAGCAGCGTGGGGATCTCGGGCGGGTCGGAGACGTCGGAGGTCGTCTTCTCGCGACCGGGCAGCGCAGCCTGCGTCGTCGACGTCGGCTCCGGGGCATCGTGTGCGGAGGTCCGGTTCTCGATCTGCGGGCCGTGCGTCGACTCCATCGCCTCGACCGTCGGCGTCGCACTGCCCGCCTGCGCTGCCCGCACCGCGTCCGCCGCCTCGCCGCCGTGCGCGGTGCCGGCAGCCGAAGTTCCGCCGGACACCTCCGCACTTCCGACCCGGCGTGGCGCCTGCGCATCGCGAGCCGTGCCGCGGTCGCCCGCCGCGCGCGTCGCCGTGGGCGCGGAGCGCATTCGAAGGGCGGCCTGTGAATCGGTCTGCGTCGCGGTCGCGCCGGCCATCGCGACCTTCGTCGTCTCCTTGCGCGCGACGGCGAGCGTCGTCGATGCGCCGCCGGTGCGTGCGGCCGCGGCGATGCGTGCCCGCTCGGTGAGCACCTTGTTGCCGTAGCCGAAGTCGTGCGGCAGCAGTGCGGCGCCGACGTACGACTTCAGCGCACCCTCGACCGTGCCTTCGCGCACGAGGTATTCCTTCAGGATGCGCGAACCGACGGTGATGTTCGCCACCGGATCGAGCGCGGCATGCGCGCCGCCGAAGGGAGCGAACTTGTCGAGATGCACGCGCGTGAGCACCTGCATCAATCCCTGTGCGCCCGCCGAGCTGCGCGCATTGGGATTGAAGCTCGACTCGATCGACATGACGGCCAGCACGAGATACGGATCGAGGCCGAACTCGCGCGCTGCGCGAAACGCGTGTGCGACGAATCGCTGCACGTCGTCGAGCTTCACGCGGTAGCGGCGCGCGACGAAGCGCGAGATGTTTCGCTGTTCCTCGGAGAGCTTCAGCGGCAGGAGCGTTTCGGGCGGGGACCGCGTCGGCCGCGGGGCGGCCTCGATGCTCGACTGCCGTGGCGCCGTCGCGGCGTTGCGCGGCGGCTCGATGGTTTGCGGGGTCCGGGCGACCTCGCGCATGGCTGCGGGCTGCGGATCGTCCGCCGCCTCCGGTTGCGATGATGCGGGTGCCGGCGGGGCACGCGGCGCGGCATTGCCGGACGCCACCGGCTTCATCGACTCGCCGAGCCGCGCGAACGCGAACCGGGCCGGAGGCAGCTCGGCGACGGAGGCTTCGGCCGTCGCAACATGCAGCAGCCGCTCGCCGACGTGCTTCGGCACCGAACGCTCGCCCGACTGCATCGCGCGCTGCTCGGCACGCACGCGCAACCAGCGATCGCCGATGCGGGCGGCCGGCGAACCGTCGGCGAGGTCGGACGACCGATGCACGGCATGCGGCTGCGAGGGCCGGTCGTGCTCGAGGAAGGCGAAGGACGAATGTGGCGTGCCCGCGCGTTGCGCGAGCACCTGCACGAACGCCGACGAAGGCGCCGCGTCGCCGATCTCGATGGGCGAGGCGGCACGCGGCAGCGGGATCGACGCGACGGCGACCAGCGCGGCCACGGGCGCGATCGCGCACACGAACCGCGCAGCGCCAATGGTCCGCACGAACAGGCCGAACAACGCACCGACCTGATGCTGCTGCATCCAGACTCCTTTCGGCTTTCGCCGTACGGCTCGCCATCGAGGCGGTCGTCATCGAGCCCGCGTGCGGCGGATGCGGGCCTCTCTCTTTTTCCCTGTCCTTCGGTGCTTCGCCGAAGGAATCTCTCGTTGCAGCGTCGCTGCTGCGGTGGCCTCGAACCGGATCGAAGCGCGATGTCTCGCCTGGCTGCGGTCTGCCGTCGGGCGACGGCACGGTCGAAACGGTCCGGATTCTATGGAGCAAGCGACGCGCCGGTCAACCGAGCATTTCGCCATGCGCAACCCTGCGCGATCCTGCGCAATGACACAATGACGCGGATCACGAATTTGCGATGACTCACTCCCTTGAAATACGAAGACCTGCGTGACTTCATCGCGCGGCTCGAGGCGATCGGCGAGCTGCGGCGAATTGCGGTGCCGGTTTCGCCCCGGCTCGAAATGACCGTGCTCGCCGACCGTGTATTGCGCGCCGGCGGACCGGCGCTGCTGTTCGAGCGGCCGCGCGACGAGATCCGGGAGTACGAGACGCCCGTGCTCGCCAATCTGTTCGGCACGACGCAGCGCGTGGCGGCCGGGCTCGGTGCGGAGTCCGTGCACGCACTGCGCGAGATCGGCGAGCTGCTCGCGTGGCTGAAGGAACCCGAGCCGCCGCGCGGACTGCGCGACGCATGGGACAAGTGGCCGATGCTTCGCCAGGTGATGAAGATGTCGCCGCGCGAGATCGAGTCGCGTCCGGCATGCCAGGAGATCGTGCTGGAAGGCGACGCCGTCGACCTGTCGAAGCTGCCGGTGCAGACCTGCTGGCCCGGCGACGCCGCGCCGCTGATCACCTGGGGGCTCGTCGTGACGCGCGGTCCGCGACGCGCACGACAGAACCTCGGCATCTATCGGCAGCAGGTGCTCGACGCGAACCGCGTGATCATGCGCTGGCTCGCGCATCGCGGCGGAGCGCTCGACTTCCGCGATCACGCACAGGCGAATCCGGGCACGCCCTTTCCGATCGCCGTCGCACTGGGCGCCGACCCGGCGACGATGCTCGCAGCCGTCACGCCGATCCCCGACACGCTCTCGGAATACCAGTTCGCCGGCCTGCTGCGCGGCGCGCGCACCGCGATCGCGCGCTGCATCGGATCGACGTTGCAGGTGCCGGCGCGCGCGGAGATCGTGCTCGAGGGATCGATCCTTCCCGATCCCGACGCGTCGCGCACGCGCGCGAATGCGCAACGAGCGGGACACGCGGGCGAGCTGCCCGCGGCTGCGACGACGGGATGGGAGATGGCGCTCGAGGGCCCCTTCGGTGATCACACCGGCTACTACAACGAACGCGAGTGGTTCCCGGTGTTCTCGATCGATCGCATCACGATGCGACGCGACGCGATCTATCACAGCACCTACACCGGCAAGCCGCCCGACGAACCCGCGATGCTCGGCGTCGCGCTCAACGAGGTCTTCGTGCCGATCCTGCGCAAGCAGTTTCCCGAGATCGTCGACTTCCACCTGCCGCCCGAAGGCTGCTCGTACCGCATCGCGATCGTGTCGATGCGCAAGCAGTATCCGGGCCACGCCAAGCGCGTGATGTTCGGCCTGTGGAGCTTCCTGCGCCAGTTCATGTACACGAAGTTCGTCATCGTCGTCGACGACGACGTCGACGTGCGCGACTGGAAGGACGTGATCTGGGCGGTGACCACGCGCGTCGATCCGGCACGCGACTCCACGATCGTCGAGAGCACGCCGATCGATTCGCTCGACTTCGCGTCGCCGGTCTCGGGCCTGGGCTCGAAGATCGGGATCGACGCGACGAACAAGTGGCCCGGCGAGACGACGCGCGAATGGGGACGCACGATCACGATCGACGCGCAGACCGCACGACGGGTCGATGCACTGTGGAGCGATCTCGGCCTGTAGCGCCCTCGCCGGCCCGTTCGCTGAGCAGCCACGCGACGATGAACGCGAGCGCGACGATCAGCGCCGGCGACGTGTCGGCGGTGCGGCCCGGAATCGAGCGCTGTGCGAGCTCGAGCGCGAGCATCGCGAAGACCGCGGCACCGCCGAGTGCAATCGCGGCGGACGCGCGCGCACGGCGCCAGCGCAGCGAGAGCACCAGCACGAACGCGAACCAGCAGAAATACAGCGCGAAATCGAGCGCGCCCAACAGGTGTCCGCGCCCGACGAGCGGGAACCACGAGAACGCCTCGCCGACGCGCAACACCCACCGCCCGGGGGCGAGTTCGTAGGCGGCGACCGAAACGAAGGCGAGCGCCGGCGACAGTCGCGCGAGCCGTCCGCTGGCCGCCGGAACCAGCAGCACCCAGGCGACGAAGGCACCGAGCGCCGCACCGGCGAGCTCCGACCACGACAGCGATCGCGTCACCAGCAGCGCCTGCGCGCCGAACGAGAGCGCCAGCAGCGCGGCGAGCGCGATCGATGCGCGCAGACGGTGGTCGACGAGCGCGCGCAATGCGCACGCGACCGCCATCCAGGCGAAGGCGTGACGCGCCACGCTCCACGGCTCGAGCACAGGCACGCCGCGCAGGAACGCGAGATTCGCGCGAACCGTGCCGACGTCGAAGGTGAAGCGCCACGGCGCCGTCGACGACGCGAGCCAGGCGCCGACGACCAGCCAGGCGACGAGCGCCAGTTGCGCGCCCTGCACGTGCCGGGCACCCGGGTGCGGAAGCCGGTGCAGCAGCCGCACCGCCAGCGGCAGCGCGACGAGCCCGAGCGCCGCGCCGAACGAATTGGTCGTCCAGTCGACCCAGCTCGAGACACGGCCCGAGAGACACGCCTGCATCAGCTCCATCGACAGCGAGAATGCGGCGAGCGCCAGCCCGCCGAGGGCAGGTGCGGCGAAGCCGCCGAAGGTGGCGGCGAGCGCGCCGGCAAGCAGTCCGGCCGGCACGTAGGCGACGACATTGGCCAGCGCGTCGCTTCCGTACCAGCCGGCGCCGGGGTCGACGAGCGGGGCGGCGCACGCGGCGCGCGCCCCGCCGGCAAGCGACTGGTATGCGACGAAGGCGAGATAGAGGAAGAGCGCGCCGGCGAGCGCCGCGCGCCGCTCACCGGTGCGCATGCGTCCGGTGCAGGAGCGCGTCCCGCCGAATCGAGAGCCGCAGCATCGCACGATTATCCCCGGGTCCGAAGCCGGGGAGGAGCCGGCGCCCCCGCGCCTGCCGTGCAGGGCCGGGCGCTATAATCCGCCCAAATGCCTGCCTCGCGCGAACCGCTGGTCATCGATGCCGAGTTGCTCGAACGCTTCGGCGGACGCGGCCCCCGTTACACGTCGTACCCCACCGCCGACCGCTTCGACGAGCGCGTCGACTCGCAGCGCTAGGCGCGCGCCCTGAAGGAACGCGCAGACCGGCGCGGCGAGTCCCTCGGGCTGTACGTGCACATCCCGTTCTGCCGCGTCATCTGCTACTACTGCGCCTGCAACAAGATCGGCACAAAGCACGTCGAGCAGTCGACACCCTATCTCGAGGCGGTGGGACAGGAGGTCTCGCTGGTCACCGACCTCATCGGGCGCGGCCAACCGGTGCGACACCTGCATTTCGGCGGCGGCACGCCCACGTTCATGCCCGACGCCGAGCTCGGTCAGCTGATCGACATGCTGCGCACGCACTTCGAGTTCGCCGACGACGGCGAGTACTCGATCGAGGTCGACCCGCGCACGGTCGGACCGCAGCGCGCGCGCGCATTGCGCGACATGGGGCTGAACCGCGTGAGCCTGGGCGTGCAGGATTTCGACCCCGTGGTGCAGCGGGCGGTGAACCGCATCCAGTCGTACGAGCAGACGGTGGAGCTGATCGAGGCTGCGCGCACCGCCGGGTTTCGGTCGATCAACGTCGATCTGATCTACGGGCTGCCGAAGCAGAACGTCGAGCGCTTCACCGAAACGCTGCGCAAGACGATCGCCGCCGGACCCGACCGCATCGCGCTCTACCACTACGCGCACCTGCCGGCGTTGTTCAAGCCGCAGCGTCGCATCTCCGAAGCCGATCTTCCCTCCTCCGAGGAGAAGGCGCGCATGTTCGAGACGGCGGTGAAGATGTTCGAGAGCGCGGGGTACCTGCATCTCGGGCTCGACCACTTCGCGCGCGCGGACGACGAGCTCGCGATCGCGCAGCGCGAAGGGCGGCTGCACCGCAACTTCCAGGGCTACTGCTCGCACGACGCCGGCGACCTGATCGCACTCGGCGTCTCGGGCATCTCGTCGATCGGCGACGTCTATGCGCAGAACGACAAGGTGCTCGACGGCTATTACCGGCGCCTGGAGCGCCGCGAATTCCCCGTCGTGCGCGGCATCGCCCTCGACACCGACGATTTCGTCCGACGCGACGCGATCCAGGCGCTGATGTGCGATTTCTCGCTCGCCTGGGACTGGCTCGATGCGCGCCACGGCATCGACAGCCGCACCTGGCTCGCCGATGCGCGCAACGCGCTGGCCCCGCTGGTCGAGGCCGGGGCGGTGCGCGTCGACGAACGCGGCGTCGAGGTCCTGCCCCGAGGCCGGCTGCTCGTCCGGGCCGTCGCGATGGCCTTCGACCGGCACCTGGCCGAGCAGGGCGAGCGACGCGAGGGCGGAGCCAGCTACTCGCGCATCGCCTGAGCAGGCGGCGACGTGGCACGCATTCCGTACGTACCCGCGGACCTCGAAGAGCCGCGCGCGATCGTCGACGCGGTGCGCGCGCGTCGCGGCGGCACGCTGCTGCACCTCGATCGGATGCTGCTGCACAGCCCCGAGCTCGCCGCCGGCTGGAACACCTATCTCGGCGCGGTGCGCACCCGGCTCGCGCTGTCGCCGAAGCTGCGCGAGCTCGCGATGTGCGTGGTCGCGGTGCTCAACGGTGCGGAGTACGAGTTCATCCAGCACGCCCCCGAGTTCCGGAAGGCGGGCGGCACGCAGGCGCAGGTCGACGCGTTGCGCGACCCCGACCGGGCGCTGCGCGACGAGGCGAACTTCGACGCGACCGAGCGCGCCGCGCTCGCCGTCGCGATCGCCAGCACGCGCTCGGTGCGCGTGCCCGATGCCGATTTCGAGGCGCTGCTAGACCGTCTCGGCGAGCGGGAAACGGTCGAGTTCGTCGCCACCGTGGCCACCTACAACATGGTCTCGCGCTTCCTGGTCGCGTTCGAGATCGAGCCCGAGTGAAGCGGCGCCGCGCCGTGGCCTTCGCGCGACGCACGGCCGCCGCCCGGCGCCGCCGCGCTGGACAGGTCTGCGACGTATGCGTATACTCGCGTTTGCATACCGAACGAGTCGGTCGATTTCTGCGTGTCCAGCCAGCCTGCCCTCCCGGGCAGCGCGTCTCGAATACCTGATTGTTGCCCCTTGATCAGTCTGCCGCCGCGGCGAGGGCGCCCCGGTGTATTCCCGAACGCGTAACGTATGGAGCGCACGCATGAGCAATCGAGTGACCGGCGTGGTCAAGTGGTTCAACGAGTCCAAGGGTTTCGGCTTCATCGCCCCCGATGACGGCAGCGCGGATCTCTTCGCGCATTTCTCCGAAATCCAGGGAAGCGGATTCAAGACGCTGCAGGAACAGCAGCGCGTCGAATTCGCCGTCAAGCAGGGACCGAAAGGCCTGCAGGCGTCGGCGATCCGCCCGCTGTAATCACGCAAGCGGCGCTTCGCGCCGCTGTCCTTCCCACGACCGCCGGTAGGCGGTCGTTTCGTTCGTGCGACCGCCTCGAGGCGGTCGTTCCGTTTTTGCCGCGCGCCGCACCGTCTTCGCGACGAGGGATCGAGCGCGCGGAAGGCTATTGGCGGAGCGCGACGCCGTCCGGCGCAGAATCGGGAGGCGTATTGCGCACGCGCGCGCCACGCATCCCATTTGCAGGCCGCAGCGGCGCGTTCGCACGAGCGAGAGTCGTCCTTGAAGCCCCCTCGTAGAAGCTCCCTCTGGCACCTACCCGCCTGGGCGCCCTGGATCACGACGATCCGCTCGGCTCCGCTCGACAGCGACGAGCCGTCCGGAACGGCCGAGATCTATACCGCCGAGCAGATGGCGCAGCACGGCCTGCGCCTGGCAAAGCAGCACAAGACCGTCGCCGGGCGCGGCTCCAGCAATCTGCTGCAGCGGCTGGCGAACAACGAATCGATCCTCGTCTCGGTCTGGCAGCAGCTGTGCGCGACGGTGGCCGAATCGCGGCGTACGACGCCCGCCGGCGAATGGCTGCTCGACAACTTCTACCTGGTCGAGGAACACATCCGCATCGCGCGGCAGCACCTGCCGGCGAGCTACAACCGCGAACTGCCGTGGCTGCTCGAGGGCACCTCGGCCGGCCTGCCGCGCGTCTACGAGCTGGCGATCGAAACCATCTCGCACGCCGACGGCCGGGTGGACATGGAGAGCCTGCGCCGCTTCGTCGAGTCGTACCAGACGGTCCAGCCGCTGCGGCTCGGCGAGCTGTGGGCGATCCCGATCATGCTGCGCCTGGCGCTGATCGAGAAGCTCGCCGGTGCGGCGCTGCGCCTCGAGCGCGAGCATCGCGAGCGCATCCTCGCCGACCGCTGGGCCGACACGATGATCGCGGCCGCCGAGCGCGACCCGAAGAACGTGATCCTGGTCGTGGCCGACATGGCCCGCTCGGATCCGCCGCGGGGCAGCGCCTTCGTCGCGGAGCTCGCGCGCCGACTACAGGGACGCAGCCCGGCGCTCGCACTGCCGCTCAGCTGGATCGAGCAGCACCTCGCCGAAGCGGGCCTGACGATCGAGCAGCAGGTGCGCCGCGAGAACCGTCGCCAGGCCGCCGACGAGGTGCTGGTCAGCAACAGCATCGGCAGCCTACGCGAACTTGCCGCACTCGACTGGCGCACGTTCGTCGAGGCGATGAGCCTGGTCGAGCACGCCCTCGCGCAGGATCCCGCCGGCGTCTATCCGCGGATGGATTTCGCCACGCGCGACCGCTATCGGCATGCGGTCGAGGAGCTCGCGCGCCGCGGTCCGGCGAGCGAGCTCGACGTCGCGCGCCAGGCGGTCGAGCGTGCGGCGAGCGCGCCGCGCGAGGCGGGCGAGCCCGCCTGGCACGTCGGATACCACCTCGTCGACGCGGGGCGCCCGGCCTTCGAGCAGGCGCTCGGTGCGCGGCTGTCGTGGCTCGCCCGGCTTCGTGCGCGGGCGGGGCGGCTGCGCCTGATGCCCTACGCCGGATCGATCGTCGCGCTCACGCTGGTGTTCACCTTCGCCCTGCTCGTGCCGCTGGACGTCGATTCGCCGTGGGCGATCGCCGCGCTCGCGGTGCTGCTCGCCGTCGCGACGAGCCAGCTCGCGGTCGCGCTGGTGAACCGCGCGGCCACGATGCTCGTCGCGCCGCAGCCGCTGCAGCGAATGGATTTCACGGACGGCATCGAAGCGCAGAGCCGCACGCTCGTCGTCGTTCCGTCGATGCTCACCGGCGTGGCGGCCGTCGAGTCGCTCGTCGACGCGCTCGAGGTGCGCGCGCTCGCCAATCGGGACGACGAGCTGTTCTTCGCGCTGCTCACCGATTTCACCGACTCCGAGGCCGAGCACGTTCCCGGCGACGAGGCGCTGCTCGAGGCCGCCGCGCGCGGCATCGAAGCGCTGAACCGACGCTACGCCGCCGAGCAGCCCGACGCATCGGCGAAGACGCCCGACCGCTTCTTCCTCTTCCATCGTCCGCGCCGCTGGAACCCGGTCGAGCGCATCTGGATGGGGTACGAGCGCAAGCGCGGCAAGCTCGCCGACCTGAACCGCCTGCTGCGCGAGCCCGACGATCCGCAGGCGCTCGCCGCCTTCTCGTGCATCGTCGGCGATCACCGTGCGCTCGGCGACGTTCGATACGTGATCACGCTCGACACCGACACCGAGCTGCCGCCCGGCGCGGCACGGGCGCTGGTGGGCACGATGGCGCACCCGCTGAACCGTCCGCGCTTCGCGCCGCCGCAGCCCGGCCGCGCACCCGTGGTGCGGGCCGGGCACGCGATCCTGCAGCCACGCGTGGGCGTGAGCCTTCCCGGGGCGAACCGCTCGCGCTTCGCGTCGCTGTTCGCCGGCGATCCGGGCGTCGACCCGTACACGCGAGCCGTCTCCGACGTCTATCACGACCTGTTCGGCGAGGGCTCGTTCATCGGGAAGGGAATCTACGAGGTCGAGTCCTTCGAGCGCGCGCTGGCCGACGTGTTTCCCGAGAACCGCATCCTGAGCCACGACCTGCTCGAGGGATGCTACGCGCGCAGCGGGCTGGTCAACGACGTCGTGCTGTACGAGTCGCAGCCGTGGCGCTATCTCGACGACGTCGCACGCCGGCATCGCTGGATCCGCGGCGACTGGCAGGTCGCGAGCTGGATGCTGCCGCGCGTTCCGACGCCGGACGGCAAGGACGCGCGCAACCCGCTGAACGCGTTGTCGCGCTGGAAGATCCTCGACAACCTGCGCCGCAGCCTCGTGCCGCCGGCGATCGTGCTCGTGCTGCTCGCCGGATGGGCGCTGCCCGGCGTGTCGCTGCCGTGGACGTTGGCGATGCTCGGCGTGTACTTCGTCCCGATCGCCGTGGAGCTCGTCCTCGGCGCACTCCGGCGCGCCGACGGAACCTCGATCCCGCGCCACCTGCTGCTCGTCGGCTCCGGCGCCTGGCGCCACCTGAAGCAGGCGGCGTTCCTCGTCGCCTGCCTGCCCTACGACGCGCGCGTGCACCTGGACGCCGTCGCACGCGCGCAGTGGCGCACGCTGGTCACGCGACGCAAGCTGCTCGAATGGCGCCCGTCGGAGATCGTCGAGGACCGCGCGCGCAGCGGCGAGAACGCCAACGCGGCAGTCGACCTGCAACGGACGTTCGGCGCGATGATCTTCTCGCCGCTCCTCGCCACCCTCGCCGCCGCGTGGATCCTGCAGGCGCATCCGCAGGCGATCGGCGCTGCGGCGCCGCTGCTCTTCGCCTGGTTCGTCTCGCCGGCGATCGCCTGGTGGCTCAGCCGCCCGCGCGACCTTCGCGTGCGCCCGCTCGCGACCGAGCAGCTGAGGTTCCTGCGCATGCTGTCGCGCCGGACCTGGGGCTACTTCGAGGAGTTCGTCGACGCCGAGAACCACTGGCTGCCGCCCGACAACTACCAAGAGGCGCCGGTCGAGCGCGTTGCGCACCGTACGTCGCCGACCAACATCGGCTTTGCGCTGACCGCGAACCTCGCCGCATACGACTTCGGATACCTGACCGCCGGCGACCTGCTCGACCGCACCGAGCACACGCTCGCCACGATGGCCTCGCTCGAGCGCTTCCAGGGCCATCTGTACAACTGGTACGACACGCGCACGCTGCAGCCGCTGCGGCCGATGTACGTCTCGAGCGTCGACAGCGGCAACCTCGCCGGCCTGCTGCTCACGCTGCGCCCCGGCCTGCTCGCGCTCGTCGATGCGCCGATCCTGTCGCCGCGCGCGATCGACGGCGTGCACGACACGCTGCAGGTGCTGCTGGAGACCGCCGGCGCAACGCCGCGCGCGGCGCCGGCGCGCCGCTTCGCGACACGGCTCGAGCGCGTCGCGCAGATGCCGATGACGACGCTCGGCGCCGCGCGCCGCGCCTTCGCCGAGCTCGCCGCGGCCGCCGACGAGTGCGTGGCCGCGATCGCCGCGACCAACGACGAGATCGCGCGCAGCGCCGCCGACACCGACGCCCTGCGGGCGGGCTCGGCCGCATCGCAGGCCGGCGCACGCGACGGCGATCGTGCAGCGTATGCGCACGACCCCGATGAACCGTCGTTCTTCGACGTCGACCGGGATACGGAGGCGGGACCGGAAGCCGACGTGCAGACGGTGATCGACGAACCCGACGAAGCGCCGCTGCATCCGCACGCTCTGCAGCGCAGCCCCGCCGTGGAGACGCTTCGCTGGGCGCGTGCCCTGTCGCGACAGTGCCACGCGGTGCTCGACGAGCTGTACGCGCTGGCACCCGCTGGCATCGAATCCGGCCGTGCGGCCCGCAGCGGCCCGGCCGATTCGCCGAACGCCGACGCACGCGATGCGAGCGACGCGGACGAGGCCGATTCGCGCGCGGTGCCCACGCTGCGCTCGGCGGCCGAAGCGGGCAGCGCCGAAGCGGCCGACCGACTCGCACGCATCGCCGCGCTCCTCGAGCGGATCGACG
>DATGRE010000044.1:0-10678 GCA_035303885.1 Zeimonas sp.
GCGGTTGAAGTCGCCCTCCAGGCCGTGGCCCACCGCCTCGTGCAGCAGCACGCCGGGCCAGCCGGGGCCGAGCACGACGGTCATCGCGCCCGCTGGAGCCGGACGCGCCTCGAGGTTGGTGAGCGCCGCCTGCACGGCCTCCTCGACGTAGCGCTCGATGCGGGCGTCGTCGAAATGCGCGAAATCGAAGCGTCCGCCGCCGCCGGCGTGTCCCTGCTCGCGCCGCCCGTTCTGCTCGGCGATCACGGTGAGCGACAGCCGCACGAGCGGACGCACGTCGGCGGCGATGCGTCCGTCGGAGCGCGCAACGAGGACGACGTCGTACTCGGCGGCCAGGCCCGCCATGACCTGGCGCACGCGCGGATCCTTGGCGCGCGCCATGCGTTCGACGCGCTCGAGCAGCGCGACCTTCTGCGCGGCCTCGAGCCGCAGGATCGGGTCGTCCAGCCCGTAGAGCGCGTGACCGTGCGCCGGCGCGAACGCCGATGCGACCTTCGTGCGGCCCGCGCCGCGCGAGGCGATCGTGCGCGTGGCACGCGCCGCGTTCATCAGCGCCTCGGCGCCGATGACGTCGGAATAGGCGAAGGCGGTCTTCTCGCCGGAGACGGCGCGCACGCCGACCCCCTGGTCGATCGAGAAGCTGCCCGACTTGACGATGCCTTCCTCGAGGCTCCAGCCCTCGCTGCGCGTGAACTGGAAATAGAGGTCGGCGTAGTCGACGCGATGCCGGAAGATCTCGGCCAGCGCCGCCCCGAGGTGCGTTTCGTCGAGTCCGTAGGGCTCGAGCAGCACCGAGCGCGCGACCGAAAGCGTCTGGAAGGGTGTTTCGACGAGTTTCATGGATGCATGCTACAGGACACGGTGGCGCAGGGCCGGGATGCTCGCGCGCACCGAATCGATCCGCCGGCGCTCGAGATCGCCGACGACCAGGCCCTCGCCCTCCTCGTGCATCGCGACGATCTCGCCCCACGGGTCGACGAGCATCGAGTGCCCCCAGGTGCGGCGGCCGTTCTCGTGGTGCCCGCCCTGCGCGGGCGCCAGCACGTAGCACTGGTTCTCGATCGCGCGCGCACGCAGCAGCACCTCCCAGTGCGCCGATCCCGTGGTGTAGGTGAAGGCCGACGGCACGAGAATCAAGTCGACCGGCACGAGCGCGCGGTACAGCTCCGGAAAGCGCAGGTCGTAGCAGACGCTCAGGCCGGCACGCCAGCACGCGCGGGATCCATTCGCGCCGACCTCGAGATCGAAGACGGTGGGCGTTCGCCCCGGGACGATCGTGGCGGCCTCGTCGAAGCGTTCCTCGCCGCGCTCGAAGCCGAACAGATGGATCTTGTCGTAGCGGGCGGCGCGTGCACCGTCGGGCGCGAAGACGAAGCAGGTGTTGAGCACCTTGCCGGGGTTCGGGCTGAACAGCGGCAGCGTGCCGCCGACGATCCACACGCCGGCGGCCGAGGCCTGCGCGGCGAGGAAGCGCTGGATCGGGCCGTCGCCCTCGGACTCGCGGATCGCGAGCTTGTCGCGATCGGTGCGTCCGAGCAGCGCGAAGTACTCGGGCAACGCCACCAGGTGCGCACCGGCGGCGACGGCTTCCTCGATGCGCACAGCGGCGCGCTCGAGGTTCTCGTCGACGCTCGTCGACGAGACCATCTGGACGGCGGCCACGCGCAGGCGGGCTTCGGCGGCCGGGGTCGGGACGGACTGCGAGGACATGGTCGGCTCCTGGGCGCGAAACGTCGGGTCGGAAACGGTCGGTTCACTGCGGCGGCGCGCCACCCGGGGCGGGCGACGGCACGTCGGGCGACAGCGGCACGGACGGCGCGGGGCGCGCGCGGCGCACGACCTGCGGATCGTCCCACGGACCGGTGACGTCGTATTCGAACGCGAAGATCTGCTGCAGCGGTTCGCGCAGCACCATCTGTGCGACGAAGGAGCCGAGCCCGAGCGCCGGATTCGCGAGCGCCGCGTAGGCGAGCGAGGCGAGGCCGGCGTTCAGCTCGGGGCGCACCTCGACGACGAGCGACTGCGTCTCGGCCGGCAGGCTCGCCTCGCCGCGGATGGCCACCTGCGCCGCCACGCCGCGCATGCGGAAGTCGTCGGTGCGGGCGACGCCGTCGAGCACGTGCACGGTGCCGTCGATCTCGTCGAAGGCGAATCCCTCGGCGAACACGTCGCGGAAATCGAAGACGAGGCGGCGGCGCAGCGACTGCAGATTGACCACGCCGATCAGCTTCGCGATCCCCGGTTCGCTCTTCAGGAACTGCCCCTTGCCCAGCGACAGCGTGAGCTCGCCGCCGAGCGAGCGCGTGTCGAGCCGCATCGGCGAGCCGCTCCAGTGCACCTCGCCGGCGAGCTGGCCGGCGCCGCCGCGCAGGACGTCGCGATAGTCGAAGAGCGCGAGCAGGCTGCCGGCATCGGCGATCGACAGCGTGAACCGCATCGTGCTGAACGGCGGCTGCTCGCCGCGGCGCGCCCGCCAGTCTCCGGTCGCATCGAAGGTCCCGTGCGGATTGCGCAGCTGCAGCTGCTGCAGCCGCCACACCGGCGCGCCCTGCGTCCGGTCGTTGTGCGCGCTCAGCTGCAGCGCGCCGAGCTCGCGGCCGCCGAGCACGAGCTCGTCGGCGACGATGTCGAGCGCCGGCAGCGAGCGCGGCGTCGAATCGACGAGATCCTCGATGTCGTCGATCCGGTCGGCGGGAATCGACAGCCGCGTGAAGCGTGCCGACAGATGTCCGCCCTCGGCGTTCGCCGCCGTCCATTGCAGGTAGCCGTCGACGCCGCGCGCGTGCAGGTTCGCGCGCCAGTCGGCGCCGAGCCGCGTGGCGCCGACCACCACGTCCTCGAAGGTCTTGCCGGCGACGTGGAGGCGATCGGAGACGATCGAGACGACGTCGGGCACGAGCGACGGTGTCTCGGCCGTCCCGGGCTCGCGCATCGTCGCCGACGCCCGCGTCGCGCCGCGCGCCGGGACGGGCCCGGCCTGCGGCGCCTCGGCGTCGAGCAGCGCGCGCCACGCGTCCAGGTCGAGCTGCGGCGTGTGCACGCGCGCCGCGAATCCCGAATCGGGCAGCACCGCCTCGGTGCCGAGCGCGAAGGCACCGCGACGCAGCGTCGCGCCGGCGCCGCCCGAGGTGCGCTCGCGCTCGAGCACGAGCTGCGCGCGCTCGTGCAGCGAGACGCGCAGCGTTTCCGCGCCCGACGACGCCGCGGTCGATTCGATGCGCAACGGCCAGCGCTCGTGCGCCGCCTTCGTGAACGGCGGGGGCAACGCGCTCGTCACGCCCTTCAGGTCGGTGTCGATCGCGAGCGAGGACACGCCGGCGCGCAACTCGAAGCGCGCGTCGAACTCGAGCGCGCCGTCGAGCGACCCTGCCAGGCGCGCCGGGAGCGCGGCACCGAACGAGGCGTCGCGCCATTCGGCGAGGGCCGCCGCCGGGATCGCGCCCTTCGCGTCGACGCGCAGCTGCCCGGGCGCGGGCGCCTCGCCCTGCGCCTGCACGGCACCGCCGAGGAAGCGCGCCTGCAGTCCGCGCAGCGCGAGCCGGTCCTCGGTGAACTCCAGCCGACCGGCCAGGCCCGCGAGCGGCGGCAGCGTGCCGCCGAGCACGACGTCGTTGCCGGCGAACTGCACTGCGCCGCGCACGCGCGTCGCATCGAGGTCGTCGAGCGGAAGCTCGAGCGCGATCTGCAGCTTCGCGTCGCCGGCCACCGAGGTCTCGCGCGTGAAGTCGGCAACGCGCGTGCGCAGCGGACTCTCGTTGATGAACCGGATCATGTCCTGCGCGGGGCCGGCGCCGCTGCCCTCGACGAGCAGCAGCGGCCGCTCGAAATCGGCGATGCGTGCGCGCGTTTCACCGATCGCGGCGTTCCACACCGCACCCGAATGCGCCTCGATCTCCATGCCGGCGCGCTCGAAGCGCAGCACGCCGCGGATCCGCTCGATCGCCGGCCAGCCCGGCGCGTAGGCGAGCCGTCCCTCCGACAGGCTCGCCTCCACGACGAACGTGCCCCGGTCGGCGTCGCGAAACGGAAAGTCGCCAAGATCGCCGCGCAGCACGAAGCGCACGTCGTCGGAGCGGCCCGCGCGCACCGCGTCGTGCACCCAGTCGCGTACGCGCGCCGGAACGACCAGCGGCAGATAGCGGGCCGTGCGCGCCGCATCCGCGCGCTCGAGCCGGCCGGTGAAATCGACGATGCCCGCGCCACGCCCACCGCTGCGCCAGGTGCCCGCCACCTCGCCCGCCGCGTCGCGGTTGGCGAAGCGCATCGACTCGACGCGTAGCGCCACGCCTGGCGGCGCGCCGTCGACCGCCGCTTGCAGCGTCCAGGTGGCGTGCGCCTCGAGCCGTTCCAGCGGGACGTCGGCCTCGGCGAACAGGCCGGGGAAACGCAGCACCGAGTCCTCGCCGTTCAGCTTCGCCTCGCCGCCCTCGTGCGTCAGGCGAACGTGCCCCGAGACGTTGCGGAAGCCGGGCAGCCGCAGCTCGCCCGGACGCGGCGCGACGCCATCGTGCCACGAGAACGAGAGCCCCTCGAAGGCCGCCTCCAGCGTGCCCCGCACGTCGCCGGGCTCGACCGACCATTCGAGCGCGACGCGCTGCACCTGGCCGTCGACGCTCAGCGGGTCGAGCCGCGCACGCAGGTCGTACGACAGCGGGAACCCGCGCAGCCAGTCGAGCATCCGCGCGGCATCGAATTGCCCGAGCGTGAGGCGCGCGGCGAGCGGCTCGCCGGCCTGCCCCAGCCGCAGCATCGGCTCGCCGGCGATCGCGTCGAAGCGCCCGTAGCGCTCGTCGTCGAGCTCGAGCCGCTCGAAGACGAAGGTCGTGCGGCCGGCGGCGTCGTGACTCGCGCGTGCATGCAGCCGCACTCCCCTGAGCGGGATCGCCCGTTCGTCGATGCGCGCACGCAGCCCGGCCGCGTCGAGCTTCAGCACGGTGCGGTTCGCCGTATCCGGATCGAAGCGCGTCCAGGCGCGAAAGCCCGCGCGGCCGGCGTCGATCTCGAGACCGCTCGCGAGCGCGGGCAGCCCGAGCACGTCGGCCCAGCCGCGCCACTCGGCGAGCGCGGCGGCGAGGTCGGCGCCGCGTGCGCCGACGTAGGCCTCGCCGCGCCACAGCCGCCAGTCGGCGGGCGACTCGAAGGGTGCGTGCGCGAACTCGATCGCCGCGTCGACCGCCTCGGCCACCGCGCCCCACGACGGCACGTGCAGCGACGCGCGATGCCGACGGCCGAGCGAGCCGAGCGCGATGTCGACATCGGAGAGTTCGAGCTGGCGTCCGCTCAGGCGATCGACGCCGTCGACCCGCGCGTTGCGCAGCACGATCTTGCGGTGCGCGAGCAGCTGCTCGAATCCGCTGGCTTCGCCGGGAGCGTCGAGCGCGAGCTCGAAGCCGCCCACGCGCAGGCGGCCGGGCGCGACGCGCTCGACGCGCAGCGCGGGTTTGTCGATCTCGAGCAGCGCGAGGGCGAAGCGGCCGCGCAGCGCAGCGCGCATCGAGACGACGGCGCGCAGTCGGTCGACCGACAGCGCATCGACGCCGTCGGCATCACGCACGACCACGTGCTCGGCGACCAGCCAGGGACGCCAGCCCTCGAAGCCGGTGGACAGTGCGCCGATTCGCAGCTCACGGCCGGTGGCCTCGGCCAGGCGCTGCTCGATCTGCGGCCGCCAGCGATCGAGGTTCGGCCAGACGAAGGCGCGCAGCGCGGTGTAGGCGCCGGCGAGCGCCAGCGCGAGGACGAGCACGCTCCACGCGAGCCACCGAAGCACGCGCTCGAGGCGAGTCGGGCCGGCGACCGGCGATGCGGAGACGGACATGAGCGACAATCGGTCCCAAGGATAACCCCTCGGAACGGCGAACATGCGCTTCGAAGGCGAGCGGCATTCGGCGTACTTCCGGCGCACGCTCGCCGCATTCGCCGCGCGTTCCGACGAGGCGGCGGCACGCGGCCGCCTCGAGGCGCTCGCCGCGCACGCGCTGTCGCGCGACGTGATCGCGTCGCTCGTCGCGCACGAGCGCGCGGGCGCCGAAGACGAGGCCTCGCTCGCGCGCGCGCTGCGCCGGGCGCGCAACTGGCTGATGCTCGCGCTGATCGAGCGCGACACCCGCGGACGCGCCCCGCTCGACGAGGTCTGCGAGGCGATGACGCATTTCGCCGAGATCGCCACCGGCCTGGCGATGCGGGCCGCCGGGGCGGCGCTGGTCGCGCGCCATGGCCCGGCGCTCGACCGCGACGGCAAGCCGCAGGACCTGCTCGCGGTCGGCATGGGCAAAGTGGGCGGCTGCGAGCTGAACGTCTCGTCCGACCTCGATCTCGTCTTCGTCTTCCGCGGCGAGGGCGAGAGCGCGGGCGCGCCCGGCGGCGGCAGCGTCCTCGCGACCAGCGAATGGATGCACCGCCTCGCGCGCCGCACGATCGCGCTGCTCTCCGAGCGCGATGCGGACGGCTTCGTCTTTCGCGTCGACGTGCGCCTGCGCCCGAACGGGGATTCGGGTCCGCTGGTCGCCTCGCTGCCGATGCTCGAGCAGTATTTCTATGCCCAGGGCCGCGAATGGGAGCGCTTCGCCTGGCTGAAGGGCCGCGTGATCGCCGACTCGGACACCGCGCCCCGATCGACGCGCGAAGACGACGAGGCGGCGCTCGCGCGCATCGTCGGCCCCTTCGTCTATCGCCGCTATCTCGACTTCGACGCGATCGAGGCATTGCGCGCGCTGCACGCGAAGGTGCGCGCCGAGGTCGTGCGCCGCGGCGCACGCGACCCGCAGGCCTTCGACGTCAAGCTCGGACGCGGCGGCATCCGGGAGATCGAGTTCATCGCGCAGCTGTTCCAGATCGTGCGCGGCGGGCAGGATCCGACGCTGCGCAGCCGTCGCACCCTCGAGACGCTCGAGGCGCTGGCGGCCAAGGGGCTACTGCCGGAAGACGAGAGCGAGGCGCTGGCGCAGGCCTACCGGCTGCTTCGCCGCACCGAGCACATGCTGCAGTACCGCGAGGACGCGCAGACGCACCGGCTCGCGCACTCGGCGCACGAACGCGAGGCGATCGCCGCGATGCTCGGCATGCCGCGCGAGGCCTTCGACGCGGCGATCGACGCGTGCACCGAACGTACCGCGCGCATTTTCGACCGCCTGCTCGCGCCGGCGGAAGGCGAATCCGACGCGCCGCAGGCGGAAGCCGCGCCCCCCGCTCCCGATCCCGATACGGCGCGCCGCTTCGCCGCATTGCGCTCCGGTGCACGCTACCGGGCGGCGCGCAGCGATACGCGCGCGGCGATCGATCGCCTGCTGGCCGAGGCGGTGCGCAGCGGGACCGGCCCCGCCGGCCTGGCGCGCCTGGTCGATCTGCTCGAGGCGATCTGCCGCCGTCCCGGCTATGTCGCGCTGCTCGACCACTACCGGGACGCCTTCGCACGCGTGCTGCGCGTGCTCGACTGGGCGAAGTCGCCTGCCGAGTACCTGATGCAGCACCCGGTGGTGCTCGACGAGCTGCTCGACGGCGAGCTCCTCGAGCCGACCGACTACGCCGCCTGGAGCGAGCAGCTGCGCGAGCGCGTCGAGGCCGCCACGCACGACGGAACGCCCGACGTCGAGCGCCAGATGGACCTCGTCCGGGAGGCGCATCACGCGCAGGTGTTCCGCCTGATGGTGCAGGACCTCGAAGGCCGGCTCACCGTCGAGCGCCTGTCGGATCACCTGAGCGAGCTCGCCGACCGCGTGCTCGATCTCGTCCTCGATCTCGTCTGGAGCGGGCTGCGCCTGCGCTTTCGCGACGAGCCGCGCTTCGCCGTGATCGCCTACGGACGGCTCGGCGGCAAGGAGCTCGGCTACGCATCGGATCTCGATCTCGTCTTCCTCTACGACGACCCGGACGAGCGCGCCCCCGAAGCCTATGCGCTGCTCGCGCAGCGCGTCACCGCATGGCTGTCCACGCGTACCGCCGCCGGGCTGCTGTTCGAGACCGATCTGCGGCTGCGCCCGAACGGACAGGCCGGGCTGCTCGTCTCGAGCCTGGCCGCCTTCGACGCGTACCAGAACGAGTCGGCCTGGGTGTGGGAGCACCAGGCGCTCACCCGAGCCCGCTTCTCGGCGGGCGACGCGTCGATCGGAGCCCGCTTCGAGGCGATCCGCCGCCGCGTCCTCGCGCGACCGCGCGAGCTCGGCAGACTGCGCGAAGAGGTGCGCGCGATGCGCGAGCGCATGCACGAGGGCCACCCGAACCGCAGCGGACGCTTCGACCTGAAGCACGACCCCGGCGGCATGGTCGACATCGAGTTCATCGTGCAGTTCCTCGTGCTCGCGCACTCGGCCCGGTATCCGGCGCTGCTCGACAACGTGGGGAACATCGCGCTGCTCGGCCGAGCGGCCGATCTCGGGCTCGTCGACGCGACGCTCGCCCGGCGAACCGCCGACGCCTACCGGCGCTACCGCCGGCTGCAGCACCAGGCGCGGCTGGACGACGTCGCCGCGCGCGTCGATCCGGCGGAGGTCGCCGACGAACGCGACGCGGTGCGCGCGCTGTGGAACTCGCTGTTCGGCGCCGACTGAGCCGACTGAGCCGACCGGACCAACCGATCCGACTGCGTGCGACGAATCGCTACGAAACGGCGCCCACGCCCGGACGACCGAACGCCCATCCGCTGCGCGCCGCCAGCCACAGCACGGCCGCCAGCGCGACGACGACGAAGGGCAGCGACAGCAGGTTCAGCACCGCCCAGCCGTCGGAGAACAGCAGCGCCCCGGACGACGCCGAGCTCGTGATCATCGTCGCGAACACGCAGGCGTCCATCGCGCCCTGCACCTTGTTCTTCTCCCCCGGCCGGTAGGCATGGGTCAACAGCGCGCTGGCGCCCGTGTACATGAAGTTCCAGCCGACGCCGAGCACGAACAGCGCCACCGTGAAGTGCATCAGCTCGACTCCGGAGAGCGCGACAGCGACGCAGGCGAGCATCAGCAGGCCGCCGGCGAAGACGACGGGCAGCGCACCGAAGCGCCCGATCAGCGCGCCCGAGAACAGTCCGGGCGCAAACATCCCGATGACGTGCCATTCGATGACGAAGGCGGCCGCCTCGTACGGCAGCCCGCAGACCTCCATCGCGAGCGGCGTCGCCACCATCAGCAGGTTCATCACGCCGTAGGCGAGCGCCGCCGACGCGATCGCGACGCTACAGACGGGATCGCGCAGGATCTCGCGCAGCGGCCGCACGTCGCCCGCCGCCGCGGATGCCGCGGCGGGCGACGGCAGGCGCAGGCCCTGCACGAGCAGCAGCGAGAGCGCGGCGAACGCGACCAGCACCAGGTAGCTGCCGGCGAACGGCGTCTCGAGCGCGCCGCGCGACCATTTCGAGATTTCCGGACCGACGACGCCGCCGGCGATGCCGCCGGTGAGCACGAGCGAGATCGCGCGCGGACGCCAGCGCCGCCGCCAGTCGGCCGCGGCGTCGGGCGCGGCGTCGACGGCGTCGGCGGCCGCGAAGCGCAGGCTCGCGCCGAAGGCGTTGTACAGCCCGCAGACGAACGTGGCCAGGCACAGCAGCAGCAGGCTGCCCGCGTTCATCGCGTGCCAGGCGAGCAGCGCGCCGGCCATCGCCACCGTCGAGCCGAGCGTATAGCCGGCGCGCCGCCCGTAGCGGCGCATGAAGAGCGCCGCCGGCATCGCCCACACGGCCCCGCCCAGCACGTAGCCGGTGACCGGAAAGGTCGCCAGCAGCGGCGTCGGCGCCAGCTGCAGCCCGGCCAGCCCGTTGACGGCGATCAGCGTGACGTTGTTGGTCAGCAGCAGCGCCTGGAGCAGCGCGAGCAGGCCGATCTGCGACGGAAAGCGGTGACGGGGCGGCGCGTACATGGCGGCGCAGTCTAGCGCGGCCGCCGATTGCTAGAATGAATGGTTTCCGCGCACCTTCTGCGCCTCTTCGCAAGCCCCGGGAGAAAGCGATGTCGATGGCTGACCGCGACGGTCATATCTGGTTCGACGGCACGATGGTCGACTGGCGGGACGCCAAGATCCACGTGCTGACGCATTCGCTGCACTACGGGATGGCGGTCTTCGAGGGCGTGCGCGCGTACAAGACCGACGCGGGTACGGCGATCTTCCGGCTGCACGAGCACACGCGGCGCCTGTTCAACTCAGCGAAGATCTTCCAGATGGAGCTGCCGTGGTCGTACGACACGCTGGTGCAGGCGCAGAAGGACGTCGTGCGGATGAACGCGCTCGAGTCGTGCTACCTGCGCCCGATCGCCTGGGTCGGCTCGGAGAAGCTCGGCGTCTCGGCACGCGGCAACACGATCCACGTCGCGGTCGCCGCGTGGCCGTGGGGTGCGTACCTCGGCGAGGAGGCGCTCGCCAACGGCATCCGCGTGAAGACCTCCTCGTACACGCGGCACCACGTCAACGTCTCGCTCGTGCGCGCCAAGGCGAGCGGCTACTACATCAACTCGATCCTGGCGAACCAGGAGGTGTGCGCGCACGGCTACGACGAAGCGCTGCTGCTCGACACCGAGGGCTACGTGTCCGAAGGTTCCGGCGAGAACGTCTTCCTCGTGCGCGACGGGGTGATCTACACGCCCGACGTCGCCTCGTGCCTGGACGGCATCACACGCGACTCGGTGATCCGCATCGCGCGCGACGCGGGTATCGAGGTGCGCGAGAAGCGCATCACGCGCGACGAGATGTACTGCGC
>DATGRE010000045.1:0-4922 GCA_035303885.1 Zeimonas sp.
CGCTGAAGAAGGCGCCGGTGCGCGCGATCCTCGACGTCGGCGTGCGTGCGATCAACGGCCTGCTCACGCTCGGCAAGGGGCAGCGCGTCGGTCTGATGGCCGGCAGCGGAGTGGGCAAGAGCGTGCTGCTCGGGCTGATCACGCGGCAGACCGTCGCCGACGTGGTCGTCGTCGGCCTGATCGGCGAACGGGGACGCGAAGTGCGCGAGTTCGTCGAGCTGTCGCTGGGCGAGGCGGGGCTGAAGAAGGCGATCGTCGTGATCGCGCCGGCCGACGAGTCGCCGCTGATGCGGATGATGGCCACCGAGCTGTGCCATTCGATCGCGGCTCATTTCCGCGACCAGGGCCGGCACGTGCTGCTGCTGGTGGATTCGCTCACACGCTACGCGATGGCGCTGCGCGAGGTGGCGCTGGCATTGGGCGAGCCGCCGGCCACGCGCGGCTATCCACCGTCGGTGTTCTCGCTGTTGCCGCAGCTGGTGGAAAGCGCCGGCAACGGCGAGCACGGCGACGGCAGCATGAGCGCGATCTATACGGTGCTCGCCGAGGGCGACGACCAGCAGGACCCGGTGGTGGACACCGCGCGCGCGATCCTCGATGGGCACATCGTGCTCACGCGAGAGCTCGCCGAACGTGGTCACTACCCCGCGATCGACATCGCTCAGTCGGTGAGCCGCTGCATGGCGTCCCTGGTCGGCGAGTCGCACCTGCGGGCTGCGCGCACGCTCAAGGAGCTGGCGGCACGCCACGCCCGCGTGCGCGACCTGATACCGCTGGGCGCCTACGTACCGGGGGCGGACCCGGGCACCGACCGCGCGGTGAATCTGTTTCCGCGCATCGAGGCCTATCTGCGCCAGGGAACGCGCGAGGCCGCGCCGCTGGCGGCCTGCGTGACCCAGCTCGAGGAGGTGATCGCGTGAGCCGCCGCAGCCTCGTCACCAGCCTGGCCACGCTCGTCGACCTGCGCGAGCGCGAGGTCGACCGCCTGGCGGCCGACATGGCGAGCAAGGAGGCGGTCCGTCGCCGCTACTGCGAAAGCATCGAGCGATTGCGCGGAATGTGCACCGGCGAGAGCGCACCCGCATCGCTGCCGATGGCGCTGTCGCTGAACCTCGCGGGCTACAAGCAGGCCGTGCTGCGGATGGTCGAGCAGCATCGCGAGGATCTGGCGCTGCATGAGGCCGACATGGCCGTCACGCAGCGTGCGCTGGCCGCCGCCTCGCAAAGGCGCGAGGTATTGGGGCAGGTGCTGCGGCGCGAGCAGCACGTGCTGCGGGCCGAGCAGGGCGTGCGCGAGCAGAAGCGCCAGGACGAGCTGGCCTCACAGGTGTGGTGGAGGTCGGAGCGATGACCTTCCGGCCGCGCCGATTTCAGCAACGGCATTCGCGGGTCGCCTTCCCCAAGGGAAGACCCGTCCTTTTCCGGTGAAGGAGCCCGCGATGCCTACCTACGATCCCGTTTCCACCGCGACGATGCTGGCGACCGCCTATACCCACGCCGCGCAGAGCCGCCTCGATGCCCAGATGGCGACGGCGCAGGCCACGTCGAGCGCGCTGACCCGCCTGCGCTCGGCGCTGACGGCCTTCGATGCCGCGCTGGATGCCTTGTCGGATCGCAAGGGCATGACCAGCCGGAGCGCGAGCTTCGGCGACGCGGCGTACGGCACGGCGACGGCATCGTCGACGGCGGTGCCGGGTTCGTATCCGATCTACGTCGAGCAGCTCGCGACGGCCCACCAGGTGATGTTCACCGACCTGCCCGCGCTGCCGGTTCCGGTGACCGGCAAGCTCGGCATCACCGTCTCGGGCGTGAACATCGACGTCGATTTCTCGACCGCCGATCTCGACGGCAACGGCACGCTCTCGCACACCGAGATCGCGCGCGCGATCAACCAGGCGAACGGCAACCAGGGCAAGGTATCGGCGACGGTCGTCACGTCGGGAACGACTGCGCAACTCATCCTGACCGCGGGCGAAACCGGCGCGGCGAGCCGGATCGTGCTCGATGCGAGCGCGCTGACCGGCGACGGCGGCAATGCCGCCGAAGTGGACGCCTTCAAGGCGCACCTTGCCGGCGGCGGTCTGGAACTGACCGCGGCGCAGGACGCCGTCGTCTACATCGGGGCGAAGAGTCCCCAGACGATGATCACGCAGTCATCGAACACTTTCACCGCGATTGCCGGCGTGAGCATGACCTTCACCAAGGTGACGGCACCGGATGACGAGCCGATCACCCTGACCGTGGCCGGCGATGGCGACGGTACGGCCGACAACGTGCAGCGCTTCGTCGATGCGTACAACACGCTGAGGGCCGCGCTCGACGAGATGACGAAGGTCGGCAACGCGAGCGGCGGCGTGGCCGGCGGTCCGCTGGCCGGCGACGCAGGCGTTCGTTCGCTGCGCAGCCATCTCGACTCTCTGCTGCGACAGAGCTTCGACGGACAGAGCCTGATGAGCTACGGCGTGCGGGCCGACCGGAACGGCGTGCTCTCGCTGGACAGGTCCCGGCTGGAGAAGCAGATCGACGCCACGCCCGGCGGCCTGGACCAGCTGTTCGGCAACACGAGCCTGACCGGCAGAAGCGGTCTGCTGGGCGGCATGGCGACGTACGTCGAGCGCTGGACCGATTCGTCCACCGGCTATTTGAAGGCCCGCCAGGAATCGATCCAGAAGCGGCAGGCCGCGATGAACCGCCAACAGGACCGGCTCGACGTGCAGTACGCCAATGCCTACCAGCGCTATCTCGCGCAGTTCACCGTTCTGGCGAACCTGGAGGCGCAGATGAACTCGACGAGCGGCCTTCTGCAGAACGTGTTCGCGTCCTCCTTCTCCTCTTCCCGAACCGGCGACTCTCGCCTTCCGTGAGCCATGACCTTGAACCACGACGCCTATCACAGCTACCACGCGGTCAATCTGGGCGCCCAGACCGCCACCGCCTCGCCCGTCGAACTGGTGCTCGTCCTGATGGACGGCCTGCTCGAGGAAATCGCGCGGGCTAGGGGGCACATCGAGGCGGGGCGCTTCGAGCAGAAGGCGGCCAGCCTCGACCGGTGCGTGGAGATCCTGAACGGCCTGTCGAGCGCTCTCGACACGCAGGCCGGCGGCGAGGTCGTGGCCAATCTCGAACGCCTGTACGAATTCTGTGCCTGGCGGCTGTACAACGCCGGCTTCACGCTCGACACGCAGAACCTGGATGACGTGACGGAGCTGCTCGCGACCCTGAAGAGCGGCTGGGAAGGCGTACTGGCGCGGAATCGGGGCACGGCATGACCCGGGAGCGCTTCCTTCTGCGCCTGGCCGAGCGGCTGCGCGCGTGCAGCGAAGCCGGCGACTGGTCGGCATTGGCGCAGGTCGATCGCGAGGTGGCGGCTTGCGCGAGCCGCATGGCCGCGCAAGGGGCGTGGTCGCCGGCCGAGCGGTCGGCGCTGGCGCAATTGCAACGCGCGCATCGCGACGCGGCGCGGCGCTGCGCGCTGGAAGTGCAGCGGGCCAGGACACGGCTGAACGAACTCGGCGAGCGCAAGGACGGCTGGATGGCCTACGCCGTCGGCGAGTGGGAAGGCGCACAGGCATGAACATTCCCTTGTCCGTTCCGGCGACGCTTCGCGCCGACATCGCGACGACGGCCGACTCCGCATCCGACACCGCCGCCTCGCCTGCGGTTGCCGACCGCATCACCGCATCGCCTGCCATGGCGGAGCGCACCACCGTGTCGCTGTTCGCCGATGCGTTGCGCGCCATCGGCGGCGTGCTCGCCGCGGACGATGCGCAGGCCGGCCCGGCTGTACCCGAAGGGTCGCTGCCGGACGATGGTGCGGCGTCCGACGCCACGGACCTCGCCTCGGTCGCGGCGTCCGAATCCGGGCCGGTCGCGGTCGGCGCAATGCCGATCGATTCGCTGTCTCCGGACGGCAGCGCGCTGTCGACGCTGCTCTCCGCACCGTGGATCGCGCCCGAGGCGCGCGCCGCGCAGCCCGCCGGTGCGACCGGCGCGGTTCTTTCCGCGGCTGCGGTCGTCGAGCTTTCTGCCGCTGCGCCGGACGCGACGATTCCTTCCGTCGCGGAGGGCGCCGCGGCGTCCGCACGCGCGGCCATGGCGACGGCTCCTGCCGCGGCCGAGCAGCGTGCGGCCCCGCCTGCCCGTGTGCCGGACGCCGTCGCTCCGGTGCTCGATGCCGCCGCGACGACATCGCGCGAGCCGGCACGGACCGCATCCGCCGCCGTCGCGTCCGGCGTCGTGCCGGCGGCGAACGATCCGCGCCGAACGTTCGGTGAAATCGCATCGCCCGCGGCCCCCGACACGGCGAGCCACGCCGGGGTCGTGGCGTCGGCCGCATCCGGCGACCGCGCAGTCGCGCACGAGCGCGTGCTCCGGCTGGCGAGCGGCGGCACCGAATCGCCGCACGGGCGCGCTGCATTGCAGGAGGCGCTGGGCGATCGTCTGCGCTGGCAGCTCGAGCGCGGCAGCGAGCGTGCGTTCATTCGCCTCGATCCGCCTTCGCTCGGGCGCATCGAGATCGCCATCCGTCACGAGGGCGGCTCGCTGCAGGTTCACCTGAGCGCGTCGAACGGCGAGGTGCTGCGCCAGCTCGCGCAGATCGGCGACGGCCTGCGCCAGGACCTGGCGCACCGACAGTACGGCGACGTGCAGGTGCTCGTCGGCGAAGGCGCCTTCCGCGACGCCGACGGCCGTTCGCGCCAGCCGCAGCGGCAGGAGCGCGACGAGATGCCGAACCAGGCACTCGCCGAGGCCGACGAAGGACGCGATGCCACCGCGTTCGTGTTGGCGCCCGAGGGATGGGATCGGACATGAGCAAGATCCGCAACGTTCTGGTCGGCGTGATCGCCGGTGCGCTTCTCGCCGGAGGCGGCGCGGCGGCGGCCTGGTGGAGCCTGCGCGCTTCGCAGGGCGACGAGGCCACG
>DATGRE010000046.1:0-5512 GCA_035303885.1 Zeimonas sp.
CGGCGAAGGAGGGGCGACGAATCGGACCTGGAATCGGACCTGACATGGCCCGCAAATATACCCCGCTGCCCCTTCTCCGCCCTCGCCGCAGGGACGGCAGCGGAGTCGGTCACTGCGATCGGCGCGTCGTCGGCTCCGGGCGCCCGGCGCCGCACAGCAGGATCGCCGGCACGAGCGGCGCGTAGGCCAGTGCGGCGATGGCCCAATCGATCGACGGATGCGACACCGCGAGCGCCGCGAGCGGCGCGAGCCACCCGAGATTCACGAGCGTGGCCAGCAGTGCGACGCGATCGTGACGTCCCCAGCGGCGCGCCAGGCGTTGATATGCGTGGCTGCGGTGCGCCTCGTGCGGCCGTTCGCCTCGCAGCAGCCGGACGAGGAGCGTGACGGTGGCGTCGGTGACGAACAGCGCAGCGAGGACGAGCCAGACCGCAACCGTCAATCGGCCGTCGAGCACGCTCCACAGCGCGAACGCCAGGATCATGTACGCGAGGTACGTGCTGCCCACGTCTCCCATGAAGATCCTCGCCGGCGCCCAGTTGTGCACGAGGAAGCCCGCCGTGGCCGCGGCGACGCAGAGCATCCACAGCGCGACCGGGCTCTCGCCGACGCCGTCGCCGCGCGAGGCCAGAACCGCGCCCGCGATCAGCAGGAACAGCGCTTCGCTGGCGGCGAGTCCGTCGATCCCGTCCATGAAGTTGAACAGGTTGATCCACCACAGGCCGCCGACGAGCAGCAGCGCGAAGGCGACGCCGAAGCCGACGACCGGAGCGAACGGCAGCATCGACGGACCGGCGGCGGCCGCCGCGAGCAGACCCGCTACGGCGACCGACTGGACGGCGAGCCGCATTCCCGCGCCCAGCGGCCGCGCGTCGTCCCGAAGGCTGAAGGCGGCGACCAGCAGCGCGAGCGCCAGTGCGGCCCAACCCGCATTCCAGGATCCGTTCGCCAACGCGAGGCATCCCGCCAGCGTCCCGACCGCGACGATGCCGATGCCTCCCCCGGTGGGCGTCACGACCTCGTGCGACGAACGATGCCCGGGACGGTCGAGCAGGCCGAGCGCCGACGACCGACGAATCACCGTCCCGACCGCGAGCCACCCGAGCAGCGCGGCAACGGCACACACGACGACGACCGACATCGGCGACGTCATGTCCGTGCCGGCGCTCCGCTCGGATGCCTCCACTCGCGCAGGAAATGTTGCGCGGTCGCGTGCAACGCTGCGTCGACCGGGACCGGCGGCGTCCAGCCCAGGCGCGCCTGGGCCTTTCCGGCATCCACGCGCAGGCTGGCGCACAGTCTCCGCGCCATCGGCCCGCGCCCCAGCACGGCTGCCGCGCGCATCAGCAGCCCCGCGGGAACGGGGAACAGGCGCGCTCGCGTTCCGAGCGCCTCGGCGACGCGCCGCAGCAGCTCGGGCGTCGACAGATCCTCGCGATCGCTGACCAGGAAGGTCTCTCCGGCCGCGCCCGGATGCCGGGCGCACGAGAGCAGAAAGTCGACGAGGTTGTCGCGCGAGACCAGGCTGCGCGCGTTCTCGATCGACGCGAACGGCAACGGGATGCCGCGATCCAGCCAGCGCATCAGCTCGAGGAAATTGCCGCCGACGCCGGGGCCGTAGACGAGCGGCGGGCGGACGATCACGATCTCCAGTCCCGTTTCGCGTCCGATCGCACGCAGTCGCTCCTCGGCTTCGCACTTCGAGCGCGCGTATCCATCCCGCGGCGCCGGCGGATCCTGCTCCGTGTAGGGCGCATCGCGCTCCTCGCCGTGCACCTTGACCGAGCTCGCGAAGACGAGTCGCCGCACGCCCGCCGCCGCCGCCCGCTCCGCCAGCCGTGCACTCGCATCGACGTTCACCCGGCGGAACTCGGCGCTCGGATCGGCCACGCGCTCGCGCATCACGTGCACCCGCGCGGCGAGGTGCACGACGACCTCGCGATCTCGCAACGTCTCGTCCCACGGCGTGTCCGCGCCGAGTTCGCCGACGACCGACGTCTCGCAGTCGGCGACGCGGTCCTTCGGACTTCGCACGGCGGCGCGCACCGACCATCCGCGGGCGAGCGCTTCGCGTACGAACGCGCGGCCGACGAAGCCCGTGGCTCCGGTGACCAGCATCTTCACGGCGCGAGGTGCTCGCGATCGGCGCGGGATACGGACGTTCGCATCGGTGCCCGTCGTGTCGTACGAACCGGGCGATTATTCCATGCGGTCTGCAGCCGACCGCGCCGAACGCAACCGCGCGTCCCCGACCGCGATGGCGCTTACTGCTCCGCGAACGCCCTCTCGATGACGAAATCCCCCGGCGTCGACGTGTTCCCTTCCTTGAACCCGCGCGCCGCGAGAATCGCCTTCAGGTCGCGCAGCATCGCCGGACTGCCGCAGATCATCACGCGGTCGACTTCCGGATCGAGCGGCGGCACGCCGAGGTCCTCGAACAGCTTCCCGCTCTCGATCAGCTCGGTGATGCGCCCCATGTTGACGAACTCCTCGCGCGTCACCGTCGGGTAGTAGCGCAACTTGCTCGTCACCATCTCGCCGAGGAACTCGTGCGCGGGCAGGTGCTCGATCAGGTAGTCGTGATAGGCGAGCTCGTCCACCTCCCGCACACCGTGCACGAGGATGATCTGCTCGAAACGCTCGTAGGTCTCCGGGTCGCGGATCACGCTCATGAAGGGCGCCAGACCGGTTCCGGTCGACAGCAGGTAGAGCCTTTTTCCGGGCAGCAGATAGTCGATCAGCAGCGTGCCGGTCGGCTTGCGCCCGACGATGATCTTGTCGCCCGGCTTGATGTGCTGCAGCTTCGACGTGAGCGGCCCGTCGGGCACCTTGATGCTCAGGAACTCGAGGTGGTCCTCGTAGTTCGGGCTGACGATGCTGTAGGCGCGAAGCAGCCGCTTGCCCCCGTCCTCGAGCCCGATCATCGTGAAGTGGCCGTTGCTGAAGCGCAGCGCCCGGTCGCGCGTCGTCTTGAAGCTGAACAGCCGGTCGGTCCAGTGGTGGACGCTGAGGACCTCTTCTTCGTGGAATGCACTCATCGCCAATGAAGTCGTTGCGTCATTAGCCTGACGCAATGCTACCGCAGCGGCACCGCGAAGGTGCGGCGGCGCTCGGCGGGCGCGGAACGCCTGCCGCGCTCAGGCCAGCTGCCGATGCAGCGTCTCGACGATCCGCTCCGCGGCCCGACCGTCCCAGAGTCGGGGCCGCCGCCCCGCTTTTCCGCGGCCGGCGAGCACCCGCTCGGCGGCCTCGACGATCCGCTCGGGGTCGACGCCGACGATCGTGTTCGTTCCCTCGTCCACCGTCACCGGCCGCTCGGTGTTCTCGCGCAGCGTCAGGCACGGGATGCCCAGCGCGGTCGTCTCTTCCTGCAGCCCGCCGCTGTCGGTCAGGATGAGGCTCGCGTCCTGCCACAGGTTCAGGAACTCCATGTACGAAAGCGGCTTCGTGAGGACGACGTTCGGCCCGAGGTGCAGGCCGAATCGCTCGAGATTGCCGCGGGTGCGCGGGTGGACCGGGAACACCAGCGGCAATTGCTCCGATATGTGCCGGAACGCGACCACAATTCCCTTCAACGTGTCGGGATCGTCGACGTTCGAAGGCCGATGCAGGGTGATCACCCCGTAGCGCCCGAAGCGCTTCTTCAGCGCCTCGCTCTCCAGGCCGCCGCGGTCGGCGCCGCGCAGCCGATCCCGCTGGTAGAGCAGGTTGTCGACCATCACGTGCCCGACGAAGAAGATCCGCTCCTCGGGCTTGCCCTCGCGCAGCAGATTCTCCCGGCCCGCCGGCTCGGTCACGAAGAACCAGTCGCTGATCGCGTCGGTGACCAGCCGGTTGATCTCCTCGGGCATGCGCAGGTCGCCGCTGCGCAATCCCGCCTCGACGTGCGCGACGGGGATGTGCATCTTCTTCGCGACGATCGAGCAGGCGAGCGTGGAATTGACGTCGCCGACGACGACGACGCAGTCCGGACGCTCGCGCTCGCAGACCGTCTCGTAGGCGACCATGATCTTCGCCGTCTGCGTGCCGTGGCTGCCCCCGCCCGCCTCCAGATGGAAATCGGGCCTGGGGATGCCGAGCTCCTCGAAGAACACGTCGCTCATCTCGCGGTCGTAGTGCTGACCGGTGTGCACGACGCGGTAGTCGAACCGCCCGGGATGCGCATCCAGCGCACGCACGATCGGCGCGATCTTCATGAAATTCGGGCGCGCGCCGGCCACGAGATGCAGTGTCTTCTTCATCCGGCGATTGTACGGAGCGCCCGAAAGGCCCACGCGGAGAGAAATCACGGCGCGACGCGCCGGACGGGCTGCCGGCGCGCACCTCGAGGGCCGACGGGCGACCGCCGGCCCGCTCGAGCGCTCAGAGCCGGCCGAGCGCCCCGACGATCTGTCCGAGCGTGCGGCCGAGCAGCGGCCCCGAGATCCGTCCGATGCGCCGGGCCGACTCCGACGGCACCGTCGCCAGGCAAGCGGTGCGGATCACGGAACCGGGCGCGACGCCCGCCACGGCGCTGTCCAGGATCGGCAGGTCGCCGTGGCGGCCCGGCTCCTCCTGCTTCGTGACCGGCACGACCCACAGCAGGCCATGCGTACGCTGCAGATCCATCGGCGAGACGACTACCGCCGTCTTCTTCCCGTCGTCGGCCGTCTCGCCCGGAAACGGCACCTCGATCACGTCGCCTCGCACGAAGATCGTCAAGGTCTTCTCCTGTTAACGTTCACGCTTTGCCCACCCATCGCGCCCGGTGCGCATCGCGCGCGGGCCCTCGATCGCGCAACGCGAATGCTAAGCACGCCGATCTCCTCCGTCGAGCCGACGCCCGAAACGTGGGCGATCGGCGACGTCCAGGGCTGTCTCGACAGCCTGCTCGCACTGCAGGCGCATCTGCCCGCGAACGCCCGCCTCTGGTTCACCGGCGACCTGGTGAACCGCGGCCCCGGCTCGCTCGAGACGCTGCGCTGGGCGATGGCGCAGGGCGAGCGCCTCGTCACCGTGCTCGGCAACCACGACCTGCACCTGCTCGCGGTCGCCGCCGGCATCCGCCGCGCGCATCGCACCGACACGCTCGACGACATCCTCGCCGCGCCCGACCGCGATGCGCTGATCGACTGGGTGCGCAGCCGCCCGCTCGCGCACTTCGAAAGCGGATGGCTGCTGGTGCACGCGGGCGTGCTGCCCCAATGGAGCGTAGAGCGCACGCTGGAGCTCGCCGACGAAGTGCAGCGTGCGCTCGCCGGACCCGACTGGCTCGCCTTCCTTCGCGAGATGTACGGCAACGAACCGTCGCGGTGGTCCGACTCGCTGCGCGGCAACGACCGGCTGCGCGTGATCGTCAATGCGCTCACGCGCATCCGCTTCTGCACGCCGGACGGGCGCATGGAGTTCGGCGCCAAGGAAGGCGTCGACCGCGCCCCCGCCGGCTACATACCCTGGTTCGACGCACCGGATCGCGCGAGCGCCGGCACGCCGATCGTGTTCGGCCACTGGGCCGCGCTCGGCTGGCTCGATC
>DATGRE010000047.1:0-4018 GCA_035303885.1 Zeimonas sp.
CGGCGAGATCAACACGGTGAAGGGCAACTACAACTGGTTGCGCGCACGCGAAGGCGCGATGCGCTCGCCGGTGCTGGGCGAGGACCTGGCCAAGCTCTACCCGATCGTCTATGCCGGACAGTCGGACACGGCCACCTTCGACAACTGCCTCGAGCTGCTCGTGATGGCGGGCTATCCGCTCGCCCACGCGGTGATGATGATGATCCCCGAGGCGTGGGAGCAGAACGCGTCGATGGACCCGCGGCTGCGCGCCTTCTACGAGTTCCACGCGGCGATGATGGAGCCGTGGGACGGGCCGGCGGCGATCGCGTTCACCGACGGACGCCAGGTGGGTGCGACGCTCGACCGCAACGGGCTGCGCCCCGCGCGCTGGTGCCTCACCGACGACGACCTGGTCATTCTCGCGTCGGAAGCCGGCGTGCTGCCGATCCCCGAGAGCCGCATCGTGCGCAAATGGCGCCTGCAGCCGGGCCGGATGCTGCTGATCGACCTCGACCAGGGGCGCATCGTCGACGACCACGAGCTGAAGAGCCAGCTCGCCAACAGCAAGCCGTACCGCGAATGGATCGAGGCGATCCGCATCAAGCTCGACGAGCTCTCTCCCGGGCCGGGCGATCCGCATGCCGGAGCCCCGGCGGATGCGCCGCGTCCGTCGCTGCTCGACCGACAGCAGGCCTTCGGCTACACGCAGGAAGACCTGAAGTTCCAGCTGCTGCCGATGGCCTCCGAAGGCGAGGAAGCGGTGGGCTCGATGGGCAACGACGCGCCGCTCGCCGTGCTCTCCGACCGGAACAAGTCGCTGTACAGCTATTTCCGCCAGCTCTTCGCGCAGGTGACGAACCCGCCGATCGACCCGATCCGCGAGCAGCTCGTCATGTCGCTCGTCTCGTTCATCGGGCCCCGGCCGAACCTGCTCGACCTGAACAACATCAATCCGCCCATGCGCATCGAGGTCTCGCAGCCCGTGCTCGACTTCGACGACATCGCCGAGATCCGGTCGATCGACGCGCTCACCGGCGGCAAGTTCAAGTCGTACGAGATCGACATCTGCTATCCGGTCGCCTGGGGTCGCGAGGGCATCGAGGCGCGGCTCGCGTCGCTCGCCGCCGAGGCGGAGGACGCGGTGCGCTCGGGCTACAACGTGCTGATCGTCTCTGACCGCTGCGTGAGCCGCGAGCGCGTCGCGATTCCCGCGCTGCTCGCGACCAGCGCGATCCACCTGCACCTGGTCGACCGCGGCCTGCGCACGCGCACCGGGCTCGTCGTCGAGACCGGCTCCGCACGCGAGGTGCATCACTTCGCGCTGCTCGCCGGCTACGGCGCCGAGGCCGTCCACCCGTACCTCGCGCTCGAGACGCTGGTCGAGGCCTATCGCGCCGAGCCCGGCGGGGTCGGCCCCGAGAAAGCGGTGCGCAATTACGTGAAGGCGATCGGCAAGGGGCTGATGAAGGTGATGTCCAAGATGGGCATCTCCACGTACATGAGCTACTGCGGCGCGCAGATCTTCGAGGCCGTCGGCCTGTCGCGCGCCTTCGTCGACCGCTATTTCTCCGGAACCGCGAGCCACGTCGACGGCATCGGCGTCTTCGAGGTCGCGGAGGAAGCGATCCGCATGCACCGGGCCGCCTTCGGCGACGATCCCACGCTGGCCGACGCGCTCGACCCCGGCGGGATCTACGCCGTCCGCACGCGCGGCGAGGCGCACCTCTGGACGCCCGACTCGATCGCGCGACTGCAGCATGCGACGCGCAGCAACAGCTATGCGACGTACAAGGAGTACGCGCAGCTGATCAACGACCAGAGCACCCGGCACATGACGCTGCGCGGGCTGTTCGAGTTCCGGCTCGAGGGGCGCGAGCCGGTGCCGCTCGACGAGGTCGAGCCGGCGGTCGAGATCGTCAAGCGCTTCGCCACCGGCGCGATGTCGCTCGGCTCGATCTCCACCGAGGCGCACACGACGCTCGCGGTCGCGATGAACCGCATCGGCGGCAAGTCGAACACCGGCGAAGGCGGCGAGGACGCCCTTCGCTACCGCGCCGAGATGCGCGCGGGCGCGCCGGTCGTGCGCGACGGTGACACGCTCGGCTCGGTGCTCGGCGCCGATCGCGTCGAGGTCGACACGCCGCTGCGCGAAGGCGATTCGCTGCGATCGCGCATCAAGCAGGTCGCGTCGGGACGCTTCGGCGTCACCACGGAATACCTCGCCAGCGCCGACCAGCTGCAGATCAAGATGGCGCAGGGCGCCAAGCCCGGCGAAGGTGGCCAGCTGCCCGGCCACAAGGTGTCCGAGTACATCGGGATGCTGCGCTATTCGGTGCCGGGGGTGGGGCTGATCTCGCCGCCGCCGCATCACGACATCTATTCGATCGAGGACCTCGCGCAGCTCATCCACGACCTGAAGAACGCGAATCCGCGTGCGTCGGTGTCGGTGAAGCTCGTCTCCGAGGTGGGCGTGGGCACCGTCGCGGCGGGCGTCGCGAAGGCGAAGGCCGACCACGTCGTCATCGCCGGACACGACGGCGGCACCGGGGCCTCGCCGTGGTCGTCGATTCACCACGCCGGCACGCCGTGGGAGCTCGGGCTCGCCGAGACGCAGCAGACGCTCGTGCTCAACAACCTGCGCGGGCGCATCGTCGTGCAGGCCGACGGCCAGATGAAGACCGGGCGCGACGTCGTCATCGGTGCGCTGCTCGGTGCCGACGAGTTCGGCTTCGCGACCGCGCCGCTCGTCGTCGAGGGCTGCATCATGATGCGCAAGTGCCACCTGAACACCTGCCCGGTAGGCGTGGCCACGCAGGATCCGGTGCTGCGGCGCCGCTTCGCCGGCAAGCCCGAGCACGTCGTCAACTATTTCTTCTTCGTCGCCGAGGAGGTGCGCGAGATCATGGCGCAGCTCGGTGTGCGTCGCTTCGAGGAGCTGATCGGCCGCACCGACCTGCTCGACATGCGCAAGGGCATCGCGCACTGGAAGGCGCGCGGACTCGACTTCTCGCGCGTCTTCCACCAGCCGGCGGTGCCGCCGGAGACGCCGCGCCGCCAGGTCGAGGCGCAGGACCACGGCCTGGAGCGCGCGCTCGACCACAAGCTGCTCGAGCTGGCGCGGCCCGCGCTCGAGCGCGGCGAGAAGGTCTCGTTCATCCTCCCGGTGCGCAACGTGCATCGCGCCGTGGGGACGATGCTCTCGGGCGAGCTCGCACGCCGTCACGGACACGAGGGGCTGCCCGACGACACGATCCACGTGCAGCTGAACGGCACGGCCGGGCAGAGCCTGGGCGCGTTCCTCGCGCGCGGAATCACGATCGATCTCGTTGGGGAGGCCAACGACTACGTCGGCAAGGGCCTGTCGGGCGGGCGCATCGTCGTGCGTCCGACGAACGACTTCCGCGGTCGCGCCGACGAGAACATCATCGTCGGCAACACGGTGCTCTACGGCGCAATCGAGGGCGAGGCCTATTTCCGCGGCGTGGCCGGCGAGCGCTTCTGCGTGCGCAACTCCGGCGCCACGGCGGTGGCCGAAGGCACCGGCGACCACGGCTGCGAATACATGACGGGCGGCACAGTCGTCGTGCTCGGCGCCACCGGGCGCAATTTCGCCGCCGGCATGTCGGGCGGCATCGCCTACGTGTTCGATCCGAACGACGACTTCGCCGCTCGCTGCAACCGTTCGATGGTCGCGCTCGAGCGCGTCGCCAGCACCGCGCAGCAGCTCGCCGACAGCGATCCGGCCACGTGGCATGGCGGCGAATGCGACGAGATCATCCTGAAGTCGCTCGTCGAACGGCATTTCCGCTACACCGGCAGCGAGAAGGCGCGCGCGATCCTCGACGACTGGAACCGCGCGCGCGAGCGCTTCGTCAAGGTGTTCCCGCACGAGTACCGGCGTGCACTCGGCCAGGCGCGGGCCGTGCAGCCCGGGCGCGCACGCGCCACCGCGTGAAGCTGCCGATCGACGCAACCGACGCGAACAAGTGCATGGGAAAGATCACCGGGTTCCTCGAGTACGAGCGGCTGCACGAGG
>DATGRE010000048.1:0-22646 GCA_035303885.1 Zeimonas sp.
GCGGCGCTCATCCGGGTGCAGGTCGGCGACGAGGCGCGGGGAATCGTGGGCGGCACGACGCACGTGTTCGAGCTGACGCGCGTCGTGGATGGGAAGGGGATGGACGTCGAGTCCGAAGAGGAAATCTGAGTCTTCGGAGGTCCGTGAATGAGTTTACATAATGCACATTATGCGTATTCGAAGTGCCGGGCGAACCCTCCGAATCCGTCGCCCGACCGCTACCGCCCCGGAACCGCCGGCCGGTTCTTCCGGTAGGAATTCTTCACTGCGATCCGGCCGTCGCGGAACGTGAACAGATCGCACCCGTTCACTTCGATCCGACTGCCGTCGGCGCGCGTTCCGGTGAACGTCCATTCCGAGATTCCGCGCTCGCCGCAGACGAGATGGCGCGGCGACTGCCAGTGGGCATCGGGATAGACCTTCCAGACATCCTCGAAGGCCGCGCGCACGGCGTCCCGACCGACGAAGCGGGTCCCGCAGACCTCCGGGCCGGCGGAGGCTTCGAACACGCAATCTTCCGTCATGAAGCCCATCAGCGCTTCGACGTCGTGCCGGTTCCAGGCTTCGGCGAAGCGTTGCAGGTCGTCGACGGTGATTTCCATGGCGCACCCCCTCATCGCGGGAAGCGAGCCCGATTGTCGCGCCTGGGCAATCAGTCGGCGAGAACGTCCCTTCTCGAATCCGCTTCGACGCTCGCGACCGCTTGTGCCGGGCTCGACGTGGCGCGCTGCTGCTCGAGCGAAGCGAGCAGCTCCGCCAGCGCGACGAACTCGATCGGCTTGACCAGATGGGCGTCGAACCCGGCCTGCGCACTGCGCCGGCGATCCTCCGACTGGTTCCAGCCGGTCTGTGCCACGACGATCGCCTCGCGCCCCCACGGCCTGCCCCGCAGCGCCCGACACGCCTCGTAGCCGTTCATCCTCGGCATTCCGATGTCGAGCAGGACGATCCGCGGGTGAAAGCATTCGCCGATCTCGAGCGCTTCGACCCCGTTGTGCGCCGTGCGGACTTCGTATCCGTGCAGGTGCAGGAGCACCGCGAGCGATTCGGCGTTGTCGGCGTTGTCGTCGACGACCAGCGCGCGCCGTGCGAAGCCGGGCGTCATGCGGTCGGTCCTCGGTCGGGCTGGATCACGGTTCGGGAGGGATCGGAGGGGCGCGGCGGGATTGTAGCCGTGCCTCTTCGCAGCGAAGGCGATCTCGTGCGGGCATCGGGGAAAACGAAGCGTTATTGATACAGTCTGCGAATCCGCGACGGCAATGGCGATCGGTCATGGGTGAGGCGAACGAGCGGGTCGGGATGATCGGGGTCGGCCTGATGGGCCACGGGATCGCCCGCAACCTCCTGCGACACGGGCACGAGCTGCATTTTCTCGAGCACCCGGGCAACCAGCCGGTGGACGACCTGCTCGCCGCCGGCGCCCGCACCTGTTCGAGCGCCGCCGAGCTCGCGGCCGGCTGTCCGGTGCTGATCCTGTGCGTCACCGGCACGCTGCAGGTGGAAGACGTGCTGCTTCGCGAAGGCGGCGTGCTCGACGGGCTGCGCGAAGGCGGCATCGTCGTCGACTGCTCGACGGCGATTCCGTCGTCGACCCTGCGCATCGCCGCGGCGATCGCGGCCCGCGGCGGACGCTTTCTCGACGCACCGATGACGCGCACGCCGAGGGAGGCCGCCGAAGGGCGCCTGAACCTGCTCGTCGGCGGCGACGCCGATCTGTTCGAACGCTGCCGTCCCCTGCTCGCCTGCTTCGCCGAGAACATCCTGCATGCCGGACCGGTCGGCGCGGGACATCGGCTGAAGCTACTGCACAACTACGTGTCGCTCGGGTTCGGTCTCGTGCTCGCCGAGGCGGCCGCGTGCGCGCGTCGCGCGGGCGTCGACGATCGGGTCTTCCTCGAGGTGCTCGCGCAGGGCGGTGGCCAGGGCGTCGTGCTCGAGCGCCTGCGTCCGTATCTCGAGTCGGGCGACGTCGGGTCGTTTCGCTTCACGATCGCGAATGCCGCGAAGGACATGGGCTACTACGCCACGATGGCGCAGGAGACCGGTGCGGCCTGCGGCGCGGCCGCTGCGGTGCGCGATGCCTATGCGCGTGCCGCAGCGGCCGGGTGCGGAAGCTCGACCGTGCCGCAGATGATCGAGCTCCTCGCGCGGGGCACGTAGCTCGGACGGCGCAGGTCAGCGCACCGGAACCGTCCTCGGCGTCGCTGCGCCGCGCTCGTCCAGGCTGAAGCGCCCGGGGCCGAACGCGACGATGAATAGCAGGCCGCCGAAGATCGCCACGTTCTTGTTGAAGTGGATCATCTGTGCCCGCTGCTGCTCGGGCGGCATCGACCAGTAGTTGTGGAAGCCGGCCGCGGCGACGATCGTGAACAGCGCGAGCACCGCGGCCGCCCATCGCGCCTTGTAGCCGACGAGCAGCGCGAGCGCGACCACCACTTCGATCAATATGGCGATCGCCGCCATCAACGTGGGGAACGGCAGCCCGGCCTTGGCGATGTAGCCGACCGTGCCGGAGAATCCGCCGATCTTGCCCCATCCGGCGGGGATGAACAGCCAGGCGATGCAGACCCGGCCGATCAGCGGTAGATACCTCTGCAATGCTTCCATTCGATCGCTCCTCCTGGTTGGGGCGGCACGTCTGCGCGGCCGCGGATCAATCGTAAGCGAGCCCACGGGTTCCTGCTAATCTTCGGCGGGCCGCAATGGCAGGCGCCGCAGCCACGCCACGCCACGGCCGCCCCGCCCTGCCCGATGGATCCGTCCGCGTTCTTCGAACAGTCTCCGCCGATGCTGGCGGCATTCGTCGCGAGCTTTCTCGGCGGCGCGGCCGCGACGACGCTCGGTGCGCTGCCGGTCCTGTGGATCGGCTCGCTTTCGCCCCGCACGAGCAACGCGATGCTCTCGTTCGCTGCCGGGGTGATGCTCGCCGCGACGGTCTTCTCGTTGCTGCTGCCGGGGCTCGCGTTCGCCGAGGCGATGTTCGAGCACAGGCTCGGTGCGGCGCTCGCGGTCGTCAGCAGCCTGCTGGTCGGCGGCCTTTCGATGGGGTTCGTCAACCGCGTGCTGCCGCACGAGCATTTCCTGAAGGGACCCGAGGGCCCGAGCGGCGAGCGCATTGCGCGCGTCTGGCTCTTCGTGCTGGCGATCACGCTGCACAACTTTCCCGAAGGGCTGTCGATCGGCGTCGGCTCGGCCAGCGGCGAGGCGCGGATCGGGCTGGGCGTGACGATCGGCATCGGATTGCAGAACCTGCCCGAAGGGCTGGCGGTCGCGATGGCGCTCGCCGGACTCGGCTACTCGCGCCTCTACGCCCTCGGCATTGCCGCGCTCACCGGGGCGGTCGAGCTGGCGGGCGGAATGTTCGGTGCCGGGCTGCTCGCGTTGTCGACGGCGATCCTGCCGCTCGCGCTCGCCTTCGCGGCCGGGACGATGCTGTTCGTGATCAGCGACGAGGTGATCCCCGAGACGCATCGGGGCGGATTCGGGGAAACCGCCACGGTCGCCCTGTTCGTCGGTTTCGGGCTGATGTTCGTGCTCGACGTCGCGTTGGGCTGAGCCGCCGCGGCGAAACGCGCGCTAGTGACGCACGCCGGGCAGCCGCGGCGCATCGAGCCGCCGGGCGCGGCGCTGCTCCTCGGTGATCGACTCGGCCGTTCGCGGACGTTCGATCGTCCCGTATCGCCGCGCGAAATCCGCCGCCCGCTCGCGCATCCGGCGCGCTTCCTCGGGATTGCCGTTGGCGGCGAGATACCCCGCGGCATCGATTCCGGCGTCGTTCTTCGGCGTCGGGTCCGCACCGGCCTCGACGAGCAGGCGCACGGCGTCGAGCCGGTCGTGGCGCGCGGCCATCATCAGTGGCGTGGTGCGGTTCGGCGATTGCGCATCGATATAGGCATGTCGATCGAGCAGGAAGCGCAATAGTTCGGTGTTTCCGCTCACCGCCGCGTAGTGCAGCGGGGTCCATCCGGGGCGATTGACCTGGGCGCCCTTCTCCACGAGCAGCCGGACGATCTCCAGGTTTCCGTGCAGGGCGGCGAGCATCGCCGCGGTCTCGCCGCGCGCGTTCGGCGCGTCGATGCGCGTCCCGACGATTTCGGCCAGCGAGCGTACGACGTTCCACGAACGCTCGCGTGCGGCGACGACGATCGCCGGGCCGAACTGCGGATGCAGCGCATTCGTATCGGCGCCGCGCAGCAACAGCGTTTGCACGCGATCGACGTCGTCGCGTTCGATCGCTTCCCAGAATTCTTCGTTGGCGCTGGGAGCGGCTGCAGCGCCGGGCTTCGGCGTGGGGGCGGCCGGCCCCGGCTGCGCCACGGCGTGCGGGGCGACGCAGGCCGCGGCGAGCGAAACGGCGAATGCGAGCACGAGCGGCCGTGCGAGCGAGCGCGCCCGGCGCGCCGCTTCAGTCTCGCGCATCGGTCTCGCGGCGGGCATCGCGGAACAGCCGGAAGAAGTTCTCCGTCGTGCGCTCGGCGATCGCCTCGACGGGGGTGCCGCGCAGTTGCGCGAGGCATTCGGCGACGTGGAGTACCCAGGCCGGCTCGTTCGTCTTGCCGCGCCTGGGTACCGGCGCGAGATATGGCGAATCGGTTTCGATCAGTAGCCGATCGTCGGGGATGCGCACGGCGACCTCGCGCAGCGGCTGGGCGTTGCGGAAAGTCACGATTCCCGAGAACGACACGTAGAAGCCGAGGTCGAGTCCCGCACGCGCGGTGTCCCAGTCCTCGGTGAAGCAGTGCAGCACCCCGCCCGCCTCGTCGGCACGCTCCTCGCGCAGCAGGCGGATCGTGTCGGCCGAGGCCGAGCGCGTGTGGACGATCAGCGGCTTGCCCGCCGCACGCGCGGCCCGGATGTGCACGCGGAAGCGTTCGCGCTGCCACTCGGTGTCGCCTTCGGTGCGGTAATAGTCGAGGCCGGTCTCGCCGATGGCGACGACTTTCGGATCGGACGCGAGTCGCACCAGCGTCTCGACGTCGGGCTCGAGCGCGTCCGGCGAGTCGGGATGCACGCCGACCGAGGCGCTCAGCCTCGGATCGCTGCGCGCGATCTGCAGCACCCGGTCGAAGCCGTCGAGCGCCACGCAGACGCACAGCGCATGGCACACGCCGTTCGCCTGCATCGACGCAAGGACCTCGTCGAGGCGACCGGAGAGTTCGGGGAAATCGAGATGGCAGTGCGAATCGACGAGCATCGGGAACGCACGCGCGTGGGTTCATCGCGCGAACGGCAGCCGCATTGTATCGGCGGTGCCGCGCGTGCCTCGTCGCCGGCGGCGCGCAGCGGCCCCACGCGGCTCTCGCAGGCCGGGCGTCGCGACGCGGCGCGTCGTGACGGCTCGGCTCAGATCGTATGCGTCGGGCGGTTCGCCTTCAGCGTGCCGCCGAGCAGCTCCTCGATCCGGCTGCGCGCGCGGGTGCCCGCCTCGTCCTTGGCGAACTGCACCCCCAGCCCTTGCTGGCGCTGTGGCGTGCCGGCCGGCGTGATCCAGACGACCTTGCCCGTGACCGAGAGCTTGTTCGGATCGTCCATCAGCGAAAGGATCAGGTAGAGCTCGTCTCCGAGGCGCGCCGGACGCGTCGTCGGGACGAACAGGCCGCCACCGTCGAGAAACGGCATGTAGGCGGCGTAGAGCGCCGCCTTCTCCCGGATCGCCAGCTGCACGACGCCGGGGCGGGCGCCCGAGCGGGGCGCCGCGTTGGCCATCAGCGAAGACGCCGTACCGGTCAGCGGGCCGGGTCCCGTCAACGGGCCGCTTCCCGTCGCCGGGCCGACTCCGGTCGGCACGCCGGTCGCGGTCGATGGCGCCGTCGCGGTGAGCGGGCCCGTCAAGCCGCTGGGTCCGGTGAGCGGGCCGGGCGAGGTCACCGGCGCCAGGCGCACGCCGGTGTCGAGTCCGTCGAGCAGCAGGCTGCCCGTGTCGGGCCCCGTGAGCGCGGAACCCGTCGCCGGGCCGGGGGACGTGTCGCGCCCAGGGGTCGTCTCGGTCTGCAGCGAGGCCCGGATCGATTCCCCTTCGGCTGCCCTCATCGTCGTCCCCCTGTGATCGTTCTCACCCCGCGAGTGCCGTGCGGACGCGGATCAGCGCGTCCTCGATCATCAGCCGCGGGTTCAGCGGGTGATCGACGGCCCGCGCGAGCGTCGCGATCTCGGAAGCCAGGCGGTCCAGCGCACGCAGCGACGTCGCCTCGGACAACGCACGCAGCCGCGCGGTCCGCTCGGGGAAGAATCGCGGCTGCGCCCCCGCGCGGCAGCGCTGCAGGTCGGCAATCCACGATTGCAGCGTCCCGACCCACAGCGAAGGCTCGATGCCGTTCAGCGCGTCGGCGGCTCGCACGACCGAAGTTTCGGGAAGCGAAGCCAGCGTCTCCACGAGCATCCGATGAGTGGACGCTGCCGCGGGATCGGCGAATCCGCGGGCGCGAAGCGGCGCGCCACCGGCGGCGGCGAGCCAGCCGGCGGCCTGCGTCCGCTCGGCACCCGTCTCGGACACCAGCCAGTCGACGGCGGCGTCGGTCGCCGGCAACGAGAACCCGACGGCGAAACAGCGGGAACGGATCGTCGCTGGCAGCGCGTCGGGCCGGTGCGTGACGAGCAGGAAGCGCGTGCCGGCGGCCGGTTCCTCGAGCGTCTTCAGCAGCGCATTGGCCGCCGCCACGTTCAGCGCGTCGGCCGGATCGATGCGCACGATCTTGCAGCCGCCGCGGTGTCCGCCGACGCCCACGAAGCGCTCGAGCGCCCGCACCTGGTCGATGCGGATGTCGGTGGAAGGGGTGGCGCGCGCCGTGCGCGTCGTGCCTTCGGTCGCCGCCTCGCTCGGCTCCTCGGTCATCGGCGCGAGCACGCGCAGATCCGGATGGTTGTCGTGCGCGACCCAGCCGCACGAAGCGCAACGGCCGCAGGCCTCGCCGCCGGCCTCGGGCGACTCGCACAGCCACGCCCGCGTCAGCTCGGCCGCGAGCCGGGACTTGCCGATCCCGGCCGGCCCGTGCAACAGCAGCGCGTGGTGCGTGCGCTCGCGCTGCGCGAGCAGCGTGCGCCAGATGTCGCTCAGCCAAGGATAGATCATTACAAACAGAGCTTTGCGAGATCTTCTTCGAGAATTGCTTGAACTTCCTCGACGCTGCGGCTGCCGTCGATGCGAACGATGCGCGATGGATCCGACGCCGCCCGCAGCCGGTAGCCTTCGCGTACCCGGGCGAAGAAGGCGAGATCCTCGCGCTCGAAGCGGTCGCTCTCGCGCGAACGCGCCCGGCGTTGCGCGGCCACCTGCGGATCCACGTCGAACCAGTACGTGCGCGCGGGCTGCAGATGCCCGTGCACCCAGGACTCGAGCCAGGCGATGCGCTCGGCAGGCGCGCCCCGGCCGGCACCCTGGTATGCCCAGGTCGAGTCGGTGAAGCGGTCGCAGACGACCCATTGGCCGCGTTCGAGCGCGGGCACGATGCGTCGTTCGAGGTGGTCGCGCCGTGCGGCGAACACGAGCAGGAGCTCGGTCTCGAGCGACATCGGGCGGTGCAGCAGCAGCTCGCGCAGCGCTTCGCCGAGTTCGCTGCCGCCCGGCTCGCGGGTGGCGACGGCGTCGTGTCCGTGCGCACGAAGCCACTCGAGCGACTGCCGGAGGTGCGTGCTCTTGCCGGCGCCGTCGATGCCTTCGAAGGTGATGAAGCGGCCCTTCATCGGCCGCCTCTCTGGTAGCGCGAGACGGCGCGGTTGTGGCTGGCGAGATCGGAGGAGAACTCGCTGGTGCCGTCCCCGCGCGAGACGAAATACAGCGCGCCGATGTCCGCCGGGTTCATCACGGCCTCGATCGACGCCCTGCCCGGCAGGGCGATCGGTGTCGGCGGCAGCCCCGGTCGCGTGTAGGTGTTGAACTCGGTGTCCGCGCGCAGGTCCCGCCTGCGCAGGTTGCCGTCGAAGCGCTCGCCCAGGCCGTAGATCGTCGTGGGATCGCTCTGCAGCAGCATCCCGCGGCGCAGCCGGTTGACGAACACCGCCGCCACCTTGCTTCGCTCTTCGTCGAGCCCGGTCTCCTTCTCGACGATCGAGGCGAGCACCAGCGCTTCGTACGGACTGCGATAAGGCAGGTCGACGGCGCGCCGTTCCCAGGCTTCGTTCAGCGTGCGCTTGAGCGCGCGATACGCGCGCCGGTAGATCTCGACGTCACTCGTTCCCGGCGAGAACACGTAGGTGTCGGGAAAGAACAGGCCCTCGGGGCGCTGCTCGTCGGCGCCGATGCGCCGCATCAGCTCGGCGTCGTCGAGGCCGTGCGTTTCGTGCTCGAGCTCCGGGTTCGCGTCGATCACCTCGCGCATCTGGCGGAACGTCCAGCCTTCGATGAAACGGATCGACACGACCAGGACGTCGCCGCGCACGAGCTTCTCGAGCAGCGCGTCGATCGTCATCGGCCGGGCGAGCTCGTAGGTGCCGGCCTTGAGCTTGCCGTCGTGGCCGCGCCACTTGTACCAGAGCCAGAGCTCGGTGGGATGCACGTCGACGCCCTGCTCGCGCAGCGCCTGCGCGACGCTGCGCACGTTCGCTCCGACGGGCACCGTGAAGCGGATCGGCGACTCGCGGAATTCGAGCGATTCGACAAGAAAGCGGTTCCACCCCCATCCGAGTGCGACGGCGGCGGCGACGAGCAGCGACAGGAGAACGAGCCCGGCGAGACGGCCCTTCGACACGGTGCTTGCGGTTCGACAACGGAGGGAGGGATCCCTATGATAATCGGTCGATTCCGCGACCCGACCCATGCACTCCGCACGTCCCTCTCCGGCGTCGAAGGTGGCTTCCGCCCCTTCCGCCGCTGTCGATCCGCGCGCCGTTCGCGAGGCGGCGGCACGCAGCGGCGTGACGCTGCACGACGGCCCCTACGGCACGCAGACCCGCGTCGATGCCGGCGCGCCCGCGGCGGCGTCGCTCGCCGCCGGCGCCCTCGCCTGGCTCGCCGGGCTTTCGGTGCTGCGCGTCACCGGTGACGACGCATCGCGTTTCCTGCATTCGCAGACGACGAACGACCTGCTGCAGCAACCGGCCGACACCGCGCGCTGGCACGGCTACTGCTCGCCGAAGGGCCGCCTGCTCGCGACGATGCTCGTCTGGCGGGACGGGGAAGCGATCCGGCTGCTGCTGCCCGACGGCGTGGCGGAGCCGACCCGCGCACGACTGGCGATGTTCGTGCTGCGTTCGAAGGTGCGCATCGCCGACGAGAGCGGCGCCTACGCCGTGTTCGGGCTGATCGGTGCGGCGGCGCACGAAGCGCTCGATCGTCTCGGCCTGCGGGCGCCGGCGCCGATGCAGGTCGTCGCGGCCGCTGCACCGGCTGCGAACGCCGAGCGCGGCGCGTCCGCCGACGCCGGCGCGACGGGCGGCGAACGATCGCCGCTCACGGTCGTCGGGTTGCCCGCGCTGCCCGCGCAGGCGCTGCACGGCGCGACGGCCCCGGTACCCCGATGGCTGCTCGTCGTGCCCGTCGAGTCGGCGGCGACGGCCTGGGACACGCTGCGGGCGTCGCTCGTGCCGGTCGGCAGCGCAACCTGGCGCTGGACCGACGTGCGCACCGGCATCGCCACCATCGTTCCGTCGACCCGCGAGCAGTTCGTGCCGCAGATGCTCAATCTCGAGGCCGATGCGATCGGCGCGGTGAGCTTCACGAAAGGGTGCTATCCGGGCCAGGAGGTGGTCGCGCGCAGCCACTATCTCGGGAAGACGAAGCGGCGCACGTTCCTCGGGCGCCTGGCGGCGCCGGCCGAAGGCGAGGTGCGCGAGCCGGCGCCGGGCGACGACGTCACCGATGCATCGGGCGCCGCCGTCGGTCGCGTCGTCTCGGCGGCGCCGTCCCCGGAGGGCGCGATCGACCTGCTGTTCGAAGCGCAGGTCGCGGCGGTCGAGGATGGCGCGCTCGCCGTCGACGGCCAGGCGCTGCAGACGCTCGAGCTGCCCTACCCGCTGCCGCCGGGATGAGCGACGTCGTCGTCCTCGTCTGGTTCCGCGCCGATCCCGCGCGCAACGAGGAGTGCCTGCGCGCACTGCAGGCGCTCGCCGGGCGGGTCGCACCGCGCTTCGGGCTGCGTGCGCGCTTCGGCTGGCGCGACGAGCCCGAGAAGAATCGGCGCACCTGGCTCGAGTCCTGGGAGCCGGTGCCCGAAGCGCGGCAGCGCGAGTTCGTCGACACGCTCGCCGAGGCGTGGGCCGCACTGGGCTTCGACGCGCTCGCCCCCGGCGGGCGTTTCGTCGAGGTGTTCCACTGGGTCGAAGTGCCCGAGGCGTCCTAGCCGCGATGTGCCTGATCGCCTTCGCGCTCGGCGCGCACGAGTCGTTCGCCTTCGTCGTTGCCGCCAACCGCGACGAGTTCTACGCGCGCGAGACGGCCCCGGCGGCCTGGTGGGACGGAAAGCACGAGATCTTCGGTGGACGCGACCTGCGCGCCGGCGGCACGTGGCTGGCGATCGATCGCCGCGGTCGTTTCGCCGCCGTGACCAACGTGCGCGAGCCCGATCCCGTGAGCGGGCCGCGCTCGCGCGGCGCGCTGGTCGCCGACTTCGTCGGGGGATCGGGAACGCCGCGCGAGTACGCGCTGCGCATCCTCGAGCAGGCGGAGGACTACGCGGGCTTCAACCTGCTGCTGGTCGACCTCACCGCCGACGAGCCGGCGCTGTTCGTGTCGAACCGGGATGCGCGGCGCATCGTGGCGGCGCCGCACGGCGTGCATGCGTGGTCCAACGGCGAGCTCGATGCGCCGTGGCCGAAAGTGGTTCGCCTGCGCGAGCGCCTCACGCAGGCGCTCGCGCTGCCTTCGCGGCTGCTCGGCCCGACGCTCTTCGACGCGCTCGCCGACCGGTCGATCCCCGACGACTCGGCACTGCCCGACACCGGCATCGGACGCGAGCGCGAACGCCTGCTCGCCCCGGCGATGATCTTCGCGCCCGAGCTCGGCTACGGGACACGCGCGTCGACCATCGTCGCCGTGCGACGCGACGGTCGCGTCGTGTTCGTCGAGCGGGGTTGGGCACCCGATGGAGAACGCCTGCGGCGTGCGGGGGAGCGAAGGGTTCGTTTCCGGCTGCGGCCCGAGGCGGCCGAACGGCTGCAGGCGTGGCCCGCTCCCTTCGGCGGCTGAACCCGCGGCCGGCGATCAGCTCGTGCCCAGCGTGCGCCGCATCCGCACGTGCTCGAGGCCGGCCTCGCGATACGGCTCGCCCACCGCTTCGAACCCCCGCTTCCGGTAGAAGCCCTCCGCGGCCCGCTGTGCGCTGAGCTCGACGACGCGATCGCCGCGCGAACGGGCCCGTTCGACCAACGCATCGAGCACCCGCCGTCCGACACCCTGCCCGCGGATGTCGGCACGGACCGCCATCCGCCCGATCTTTCCCTCCGGCAGCAGGCGCCCGGTGGCGATCGGTTGCGCGTCGCGGTATGCGACGCAGTGCAGCGCTTCGTCGTCGCGCCCGTCCCGTTCGATGTCCGCCGGCACGCCCTGCTCGGCGACGAACACCCGGGTGCGCAGCGGCTCGGCGTCGCCGCCGAGGCGGCGCCAGTCGCCGATGCGCAGCACGAGCGTCCCGGCGACGGGGTCGGCGAACCGGGCGATCTCGTGCGCGACGCGCGCGGGCTGCTCGTGCACGAGCCAGTGCGTCGCGTCGCTCAGCCGCACGATCGACAGCTCCGGTACGACCGAGTCGAGCCCGTCGAGCAGCTGCGGCAGCAGCGCGGCGTCGCGTTCGCCCCAGAGGACGAGCGTCGGTACGCGCACGACGAAGCGCGACGCGTCGAGCGCCGGGCGCGCCGCGCCGCCGTCTCCGTCGTCGGGCGGATGCAGCGGCGACGCGCGGTAGTACCGGACGGCCGCGGCGAGCGCGCCGGGTCGGCTCCAGGCCTCGTGATACTCGGCGCGGCGCGCGGCATCGAACCAGTGCGGCCCGTCCATCGACGTGAGCATGCGTTCCAGGCGCACGAAGCCATCGCGCGCGAGCACCTGTTCCGAACCCGGTCGACGCAGCCAGTTCATGTAGGCGCTGGCCGCCTGCTGCCGCGGATCGGTCGCGAGCGCACGCGCGAAAGGCACCGGATGCGGCGCGTTCAGCACCACCAGTCGCTCGATGCGCTGCGGATGCGCGATGGCGAAGGCCCAGGCCAGCGCGCCGCCCCAGTCGTGTCCGACGAGCACGCAGCGCTCGTGGCCGAGCGCGGCGACGAGCGCATCGAGGTCGGCGACGAGCTCCTTGGCCCGGTAGGCGTCGACCTCCTCGGGGCGGTCGGAGCGGCCGTAGCCGCGCAGGTCGGGCGCGACGACGTGAAAGCGCTGCGCCAGTGCCGGCATCAGTGCGCGCCACGCGAACCAGCCCTCGGGGAATCCGTGCAGCATCAGCATCAGCGGCCGGCGCTCGTCGCCGCACGACGCGTAGTGCAGGCGCAGCGGCCGCGCGGCGTCGCCCACCGACGCGTACTGCCCGTCTCGAATCCCCTCGTGCATCGTCGACGCCTTCACGGGGAGCCGGCGCCGGCCTCAGCGCGCGTGCTGCGCGACGCCGGGCTTGTAGGTGTACGGATCGCTCGGATTGCGCTGCATCAGCACGTCCTGCAGGCGCAGCTCCACCGAAGGGAGGATGTTCGGGTGGGTGATCACGTAGAAGCGGTTCTCGCGGATCGCGTCGAAGGTCATGCGCGCGACCTGCTCGGCGCCGATGCGCCCCGACGAGACCGCCTTCTCCATCGCGCGCTGCGCTTCGAGCATCGATTCGGTGGGCGGTGCATCGTCGCGCAGTTCGTCGGGGCGATTGCGCTCCGAGTTCGCGATGCCGGTGGGCACGTAGGCAGGGCACAGCAGCGTCACGCCGATCGGTGCGCCGACCAGGCGAAGGTCCTGGTACAGCGTCTCGCTCAATGCGACCACCGCATGCTTGCTGACGTTGTACACGCCCATGCGCTGCGGCGCCAGCAGGCCGGCCACCGACGCGGTGTTCACCACGTGGCACTCGTCGCCCTGCGCGAGCATCCGCGGCACGAAACTGCGCACGCCGTGGATCACGCCCCACAGGTTCACGCCCAGCACCCACTGCCAGTCGTGCTCGGTCGCCTCCCAGAGCAGCCCCCCGGCGCCCACGCCGGCGTTGTTGAAGAGCACGTGTGCCGCCCCGAAGCGCTCGAGCGTGCGTTCGGCCAGCCGCTCGACGGCTTCGCCGCGGCGTACGTCGACGGTCTCGCCGAAGACCTCGGCGCCCTGCGCGCGGAGCTCGTCGACGACGCGTGCGAGCGCGTCGGATTCGACGTCGGCCAGCGCCAGGCGCATGCCGAGCGAGGCGCCCAGGCGCGCGAACTCGCGGCCGAAGCCGCTCGCCGCGCCGGTGATCACCGCCACCTTTCCGGTCAGCACGCGCATCGCGTCCTCCGGTTCAGTCGAGCGCGACCAGCTGCTTGCCGACGTTGCGCCCGGCGAGCAGCCCGATGAACGCCTCGGGGGCATTCTCCAGCCCGCGCGCGATCGTTTCGCGATAGCGCAGGCTGCCGTCGGCGACGCGCCGTGCGAGCTCGCCCAGCGCCGTCGGCCACAGATCCCGGTGGTCGGAGATGATGAAGCCCTCGACGCGCAGCCGGTTCACCAGCACCGAGCGGAACTGCGTGACCGGCATCGGCTGCCCGCTGTAGCCGGAGATCAGCCCGCACACCGCGACGCGTCCGAACGCGTTCATCCGTCGCAACGTCGCGTCGAGCGGCTCGCCGCCGACGTTCTCGAACAGCCCGTCGACGCCGTCGGGCGTGGCCGCGCGCAGGTCTTCGTACAGCCGCCCCGCCTTGTAGTCGACGCACGCGTCGAAGCCGTATTCGTTGGTGACGATCGCGCATTTCTGCGGGCCGCCGGCGATGCCGACGACGCGGCAGCCGGCTGCCTTCGCCAGCTGGCCGACGACCGAGCCCACCGCACCGCTCGCCGCCGAAACGACGATCGTCTCGCCCGGCTTCGGTCCGATGATGCGGTTCAGCCCGTACCACGCGGTGACGCCCGGCATGCCGACGACCCCGAGATACGCCGACAGCGGGATTCGCGACGTGTCGACCTTCCGGAGTCCGGTGCCGTCACTGATGCCGTAGAGCTGCCAGCCGAGCATGCCCACCACCGGATCGCCGACGGCGAAGTCCGGGTGGCGGCTCTCGACGACCTCGCCGGCGGTTCCTCCGATCATCACCTCGTCGAGCTTCTGCGCCACGGCGTACGACTTCGCGTCGTCCATCCGTCCGCGCATGTACGGATCGAGCGACAGGAAGCGGTTGCGCACCAGCACCTGACCCTCGCCGATCGTCGGAAGCGGCGCTTCCTCGAGGCGGAAGTCGTCGGGCGAGACGGCGCCTTTCGGTCGGCGCGCGAGCACGATGCGGCGATTCGCTTCCGGCATGGCGACCCCCTCAGACTGCGGTCACGCCGCCGTCGACGGCGAGGATCTGGCCGGTGATGTGCTTGCCGGCGTTCGAGCAGAACAGCACCGCGGCACCCTTCAGGTCCTCGTCGTCGCCGAGCCGGTGCAGCGGCGTGCGCGCCTTGACCGTCTCTTCGATCTCGGCGAGCGTCGCGCGCGTCATCTTGGAGGGGAAGAAGCCCGGCGCGAGCGCGTTCACCGTGATCCCGTACTGGCCCCACTCGCCGGCGAGCGCACGCGTGAAGTTCACCAGCCCGCCCTTCGTCGTGTTGTACGCGATCGTGTGGTTCGTTCCCGGCTCGTTGCCGCGCAGGCCGGCGATCGACGCGACGACGAGGATGCGCCCGTAGCGTCGCGGGATCATCGAGCGCTTGCCGATCGCCTGCGTGAGCAGGAACACGCCGGTGAGGTTCAGGTTCACGAGCTTCATCCAGGCGTCGAGCGGATGCTCGGCCATCGGAGCGCCCCAGGTCGCGCCGGCATTGTTGACGAGGATGTCGCAGTGGCCGAGCGTCTCGAGCGCCGCGTCGACGAAGGCCGCGATCGACTCGGGCTTGCCGAGGTCGCTGGCGATCGCGTCCGCACGCACGCCCTGTTTCGCGAGATGCGCGACCGCCTCGTCGAGCTCGGGCTGCTTGCGCGCGGTGAGCACGATCTCGGCGCCCATCTCGCCGAGCGCCTCGGCGATCTGCAGGCCGAGCCCGCGCGAGCCGCCGGTGACGATCGCCTTGCGGCCCGCCAGGTTCATCGCTTCGCGTACCGACATCGTCGCTCTCCCCTCAGACGATCTCGAACAGGCCGGCGGCGCCCATCCCACCGCCGATGCACATCGTCACCACGGCCCATCGGGCACCGCGGCGACGGCCTTCGATCAGCGCGTGTCCGGTCAGGCGCTGCCCGCTCATTCCGTACGGATGGCCGACGGCGATCGCGCCGCCGTTGACGTTCAGCCGTTCGTCGGGGATGCCGAGCCGGTCGCGGCAGTACAGCACCTGCACCGCGAAGGCCTCGTTCAGCTCCCACAGGTCGATGTCGTCGATCTTCTTGCCGGTGCGCTCGAGCAGCTTGGGCACCGCGTAGACCGGTCCGATGCCCATCTCGTCGGGCTCGCAGCCGGCGACCGCGAAGCCGCGGAAATAGCCGAGCGGCTTCAGTCCGCGCTTCTCGGCGAGCGACGCCTCCATCACGACGCAGGCGCCGGCGCCGTCGGAGAACTGGCTCGCGTTGCCCGCCGCGACCGAGCCGCCCGGCAGCGCCGGGCGGATCTGCGCGATGCTCTCGACCGTGGTGCCCGGGCGGCGCCCCTCGTCGTCGTCCAGCGTGACCTCGCGCGTCTCGAGCCTTCCGCTCGCCTTGTCGGCGACCGCCATGCGCACGGTGATCGGCACGATCTCGTCCTTGAAGCGCCCCGCCTCGGCGGCGGCGCATGCGCGCTGCTGGCTGCGTGCGCCGTATTCGTCCTGGCGCTCCCGGCTGATGCCGTAGCGCGTCGCGACGGTCTCGGCCGTCTGCAGCATCGGCCAGTACAGCTCGGGCTTCGTCTTTTTCAGCCCCTTGTCGACGAACATGTGCCGGTTCGATTCGTTCTGCACGCACGAGATTGACTCGAGACCACCGGCGACGAAGATGTCGCCCTCGCCGGCGATGATGCGCTGCGCGGCCATCGCGATCGTCTGCAAACCCGACGAGCAGAAGCGGTTGACGGTGACGCCCGACACGCTGACCGGACAGCCGGCGGCGATCGCGGCCTGGCGCGCGATGTTCCAGCCGGTGGCGCCTTCGGGCGTCGCGCAGCCCATCAGCACGTCCTCGACCTCGCCCGGCTCGATGCCGGCGCGCTCGATCGCCGCGCGCACGACGTGCCCGCCCATCGTCGCGCCGTGCGTCATGTTCAGCGCGCCGCGCCAGGACTTCGCCAGGCCGGTGCGCGCCGTCGATACGATCACTGCTTCACGCATGATTGCCGTTTCCTTTTCCGATCAACCGTTGAATCCCTTGCCTTCGGCGACGAGCTTCTCGAGCAGCGGCGCTGGCGTCCAGAACGACGCGTCGCCGCGCGCGGTGCGGGCGAAGTCGCGCATGCGGTTCGCGACGTTGTACAGCCCGTACTGGTCGGCGTAGAGCATCGGGCCGCCGCGCCACAGCGGGAAGCCGTAGCCGGTGAGGTAGATCATGTCGATGTCGGAGGCGCGCAACGCGATGCCCTCCTCGAGGATCTTCGCGCCTTCGTTGACCAGCGCGAAGACGAGCCGGTGCACGATCTCGTCGTCGGAGAGCTTGCGTGTCTTCGCACCGATCTCCTCGCGGTGCTTCGCGATCAGCTCGTCGACCTGCGGGTCGGGCAGCGCGTCACGCTTGCCCGGAACGTAGCGGTACCAGCCGGCGCCGGTCTTCTGTCCGAAGCGGCCGAGCTCGCACAGCTTGTCGGCGATGCGCGGATATTCGAGGTTCGGCTGCTCGATGTAGCGGCGCTTGCGGATGTACCAGCCGACGTCGTTGCCGGCGAGGTCGCTCATCCGGAACGGCCCCATCGCGAAGCCGAACTTCTCGATCGCGCGGTCGATCTGCTGCGGCGAGGCGCCTTCCTCGAGCATGTACAGGGCCTGGCGCAGGTACTGCTCGATCATCCGGTTGCCGATGAAGCCGTCGCAGACGCCCGAGACGACACCCGTCTTGCGCAGCTTCTTCGCCAGCTGCATCGTCGTCGCCAGCACGTCCTTGCCGGTCTTCTCGCCGCGCACGATCTCGAGCAGCTTCATCACGTTGGCCGGCGAGAAGAAGTGCGTGCCGATGACGTCCTGCGGGCGCTTCGTGAACGACGCGATGCGGTTCACGTCGAGCGTCGACGTGTTCGTCGCGAGGATCGCGCCCGGCTTCATCACCTCGTCGAGCTTGCGGAACACCTTCTCCTTCACCGCCATGTCCTCGAAGACGGCCTCGATGACGATGTCGGCGTCGCGAATGTCGTCGTAGGAGAGCGTCGGCTCGATCAGCGCCATGCGCTTCTCGACGTCCTCGGGCTTCATCCGGCCCTTCTTCGCCGTGTTCTCGTAGTTCTTGCGGATCGTCGCCAGCCCCTTGTCGAGCGCCTCCTGGGAGACCTCGAGCAGCTTCACCGGAATGCCGGCGTTGGCGAAGTTCATCGCGATGCCGCCGCCCATCGTGCCGGCGCCGACCACCGCGGCGCGCTCGATCTTGCGCGTCGGCGTCGACGAAGGCACGTCGGGGATCTTGCTCGCCGCACGCTCGCCGAAGAATGCGTGACGCAGCGCGCGCGACTCGGGCGTCTGCACGAGCTCGAGGAACAGGCGCCGCTCGTTGGCGCGACCCTCCTCGAAGCTCATCGTCACTGCACCGGTGATCGCGTCGATGCACCGCACCGGCGCCGGGAAGTTCTTCGCGACGGTCGCGACGGTGTTGCGCGAGAAGCGCAGGAAGGCCTCGGCGTCCTCGTGCTCGACGCGCAGGTCGCGCACCTTCGGCAGCCCCCGGTTCTCGGCGAGCGCCTTGTGCGCGAAGGCGACCGCGCCGTCGAGCAGGTTTCCGTCGACGATCTCGTCGAAGAGCCGCGTTCCGGCGAACTTCTCCGATTTCACCGGCTCGCCGGAGACGATCATGTTGACGGCCATCTCGAGCGGCACGACGCGCGGCAGCCGCTGCGTGCCGCCGGCGCCCGGCAGGATGCCCAGCTTCACTTCGGGCAGCGCGATCTGTGCCCCGGGCGAAGCGACGCGGAAATGGCAGGCGAGCGCGAGCTCGAGCCCGCCGCCCATCGCCACGCCGTGGACCGCGGCGACGACGGGCTTCGTGCTCTCCTCGATCGTGCGGATCACGGTGTGCAGCGTCGGCTCGGCGAGCGCCTTCGGCGTGTTGAACTCGCGGATGTCGGCGCCGCCCGAGAACGCGTTGCCGGCGCCGTGGACGACGATCGCCCGGATCGCGTCGTCGTCGCGCGCGCGGCGCAGCGCCTCGACGAGACCGATGCGGAGCTCGTAGCCGAGGCCGTTGACCGGCGGGTTGTCCATCGTGATGACGGCAATGTCGCCCCGGGGGGCGTAGTGCGCTTGGGTCATGGGGGAGGCTTCCGGAGAGTGACAGGACTGCTGAGGCGCAGTGTAACCGAGGGGTTTCTTCGTCGCGTTTGCGTTCTCTGCTGTCGCTCCGCACGCCGGCGGCGGCGAGTGCGCAGCGCCGCGCGGCCGTGGACAGATGGGACGCGTTCGCCCTCGCGGTGTCCGAGTCGTTGCACCGCAGACTTGTCGACTGGCGGCGTGGCGGACTTCCCTTCCTCCAAAAAGGGATTCGGTGTTTACGAAAGCGGGTCAACTCCAAAGCGTTATCCGACGCCGCGATCGACTCGGTTTCTTCGCGCACGTAGCGTCGGCGCAGAACGTGTGCCGCTCCGCCGTGAGACGGGGATGCTGACGCTACTGTTGGAAATTCTTACAGATCTCGCTGTCAGGCCGAAGATCCGATGTATGGGCCTTCGGGATTTCCCAATGGAATCAACACTATGCGGTCGGAAGCAGCGAACTGGCATGAATATCGCTTCCACACGGGGTTTTGGGAGGAGATCAGCAATGCACAAACTGCTCATGGCCGCGCTCGGCTCGCTCGCCCTGTCGGTTTCCGCACCGGCCTCTGCCGCTGCCTACCACTTCGACATTGGCTACAGCGGCGGCGGCAGCGCGTTTCTCGAAACGGGGTCCGACAACCCGGTCGGGACGAATCTCAAGGCTGGCGACACGTTCCTGTGGGATTTCCACGCCGCCGGGCCGAGCGATTACTGGAATGTAGTCAGTGGCGGCAAGTTTTTCCCGTTCATGGCCTGGCAAGTGGAGGAGCAGGCAAGGCGTACCGGGGATTGGTCCCTGACGTTGAAGCTCGACGGCGCCGACGTGTTCTCGACGTCGGAGAACGGCTCGGTGCAGTCCTACCTACACGTCGGTACGAACGATGTCGTCCTGACGACGGGGCTTCAGTTCGACCAGATGATCCTGTCGTATTCCCTGACCGCTTCGGGCTCTGCCGACACCACGATTGCCTCGATCTTCTCCATCGAGGGAAAGCCGCCCGAAGTCATGTTCGCTTCACGTATCGCGTTCGTTCAAAGCGCAGCGGTGCCCGAGCCGTCGATGCTCCTGCTGATCGGCGCCGGGATACTGGGTGTCGCACGATCCCGGCGCGAAAGGCGCGATTGATCGCGGCTCAATCCCGTGCAGCGGCCGTGCGAAGCGAACGCAACGCGAACGGCCGCCTCGAACTCCTTACACCTCGAGCCACTCGCGCCGCACGTGCTCGTTCTGCCGTAGCGACTCGGGCGTGCCCTCGAACACGATGCGCCCGTGCCCCATCACGTACACGCGCTGCGAGATGCGCATCGCGATCGCCAGCTTCTGCTCGATCAGCAGCACCGAGACGCCGTGCCGCTTCAGCGCGTCGAGGTAGTCGGCGACGAGTTCGACGATCTTCGGTGCGAGACCCTCGGTGGGCTCGTCGATGAGGATCAGCTCGGGGTCGCCCATCAGCGTGCGGCACAGCGTGAGCATCTGCTGCTCGCCGCCCGAGAGCACGCCGGCCTGCGTGTGCCGCCGCTCAGCCAGGCGCGGAAACATCTCGTACATGTCGTCGAAGCGCCAGCGCCCGGGGCGCCGCCCCTTCTGGCCGAGCAGCAGGTTCTGCTCGACGGTGAGCGTCGGGAAGACATCGCGGCTCTCGGGCACGTAGCCGACGCCGAGCGGCGCGATCTCGTAGGCCTTGCGCCCGAGCAGCTCGTGTTCGCGGAAGCGGACGCTGCCGGCCGCCTCCACCAGCCCCATCACCGCCTTCGCCGTCGTCGAGCGGCCGACGCCGTTGCGTCCGAGCAGGCTGACGATCTCGCCGCGCCGGACCTGCAGGTCGACGCCGTGCAGCACGTGGCTCTTGCCGTAATACGCGTGAAGGTCCGCGATGCGCAGCAACGGCTCGCCGCTCGCGGCGTCGCGCCGGTGGGCACCGGCGCCCTCTCGCGACCGCGCGTGAGACTGCATGGATGCGCCGTCGACGGAAACCGCGCTCACGACGTCCCTCCCCGCTGCGTCATGCGCCGCTCTCCGTTTCCGTGGTGCCGAGATACGCCTGCTGGACCGCCGCGTTCGCGCGGATCTCCTGCGGCGTGCCGCTGGCGAGGATCTGTCCGTAGACGAGCACAGAGATCCGGTCGGCGAGCCCGAACACGACGCTCATGTCGTGCTCGACCATCACGAGCGTTCGCCCTTCGGTGACGCGGCGGATCAGCTCGACGGCCCGGTCGCTCTCCGAGCGGCTCATCCCGGCGGTCGGCTCGTCGAGCAGGATCACCTGTGCGCCGCCGGCGATCGTGATGCCGATCTCGAGCGCGCGCTGCTCGGCATACGTGAGCGTGCCGGCGAGCGCGTCGCGCCGGTGGCGCAGGCCGATGCGCTGCAGCACGTCGTCGGCGAGCTCGGCCGCGTCGGCCAGTCGCGACAGCCGGTGCCAGCACGAATAGCGGTAGCCGAGCGACCACAGCGTCGCGCAGCGCACGTTCTCGAACACCGACATGCGGGGGAACAGGTTGGTGATCTGGAAGCTGCGCGCCAGCCCCTTGCGGTAGATCTCGTACGGGCGGTCGGCGGTGATGTCCTCGCCGTTAAGCTCGATGCGCCCGGCGCTGGCGCGGAAGCGGCCCGACATCAGGTTGAACAGCGTCGACTTGCCGGCGCCGTTCGGACCGATCACCGCGTGCCGCTCGCCGCGCGGGATCTCCAGGTCGACGCCGCGGATGATCTCGGTCTTGCCGAAGGACTTGCGCACTCCCGCCAGCGCGAGCGCGACGCGGCGCTCCGTGCCGGTTTCGTGGGGCGCGGACGAAACGGGAGCGACGCTCGGGATCGCGCTCACGGCGTCGCCTCCGTAGGCAGGGTGGTCTCCTCGATGCGGGTCTGCACGTCGCTCCACCGGCGGCCGAAGGCGCGCCGCGCCGCCTCGAAGGCCAGGCCCCCGACGGCCACCAGTGCGAGCGACACCGCCCAGCTGGGCCAGGCCGCGGCGTCGATGTCGACGCCGAACACGCGCAGCCGCGATCCCGATGCGAAATTCAGCGTGAGCTGGTAGCTCATCTCGACGAGGACGACGACGCCGGCGAGCAGGACCGCGCCGGAGAACGCGAGTGCCGCGTACGGGGCGACGAGGCGGCCGAACAGGCCGTGCCGCACCACGCGCAGGTTCATCATGACGAGCGAGGCGACGCCGCCGGGTGCGTACATCACCATCAGCACGAAGAACACGCCGAGGTAGAACTGCCAGGCGCTCGTGTAGTCGGACAGCGCCACCGCAAAGAAGATGAAGATGACGGCGCCGAGGATCGGCCCGAAGAAGAACCCGGCGCCGCCGATGAAGGTGGCGACCAGCACGCCCCCCGATCGCATCGTCGAGACGTTCTCGGCGGTGACGATCTCGAAGTTGATCGCCGACAGCCCGCCGGCGATGCCGCAGAAGAAGGCCGAGACGACGATGACGAGGAAGCGCACGTGCTGCGCGCTGTAGCCGATGAACTCGGCGCGCTCCGGGTTGTCGCGCACGGCATTCGAGATGCGGCCGAGCGGGGTGTGCGAGAACGCGTACATCGCGACCATGCTCGCGAAGCACCAGAGCGCGATCAGGTAGTAGACCTCGATCGCCGGGCCGAAGGTGATGCCGAGGAACGGCTCGCCGACGACGCGGTTCGTGGAGATGCCGCCCTCGCCTCCGAAGAAGCCGGGAAACATCAGCGACGCGGCGAAGACCAGCTCGCCGATGCCGAGCGTGATCATCGCGAACGGGGTTCCCGCCTTCTTCGTCGTCACGTACCCGAAGAGCACGCCGAAGAGCGCGCCGAACGCGCCGCCGACCAGCGGGATCAGCGACACGGGCAGCCACAGCCGTCCGTCGCCCACCCAGTTCAGCGCGTGGATCGCGAAGAAGGCGCCGAGCCCCGAGTAGACGGCATGGCCGAAGGAGAGCATGCCAGCCTGGCCGAAGATCATGTTGTAGGCGAGCGCGAACACGATCATGATGCCCATCTGCGACAGCAGCGTGATCGCGAAGCCCTTGCTGAACACGAGCGGCAGGACGGCGAACAGCAGCGCGGTCGCGCCCCAGATGCTCCATCGGGCGAGATCGATCGGCTCGAAGCGCACTCGCGTTGCGCGCAGCGCGGATGCGGTGGGCGGCATGTCCCCTCAGGTTTCTCGGGTG
>DATGRE010000049.1:0-6511 GCA_035303885.1 Zeimonas sp.
GTTCTGGTTGCTGCGCGTGTACTTGATCAGGTTGTAGATGTCGACGCCGACCTCGCCCGAGGCGGCCTCGGCATCGTGCACGCGGACCACGATACGGTCGGCGTCGACGAAGTCGACGACGCCGCCGCGCAGCGCGGTGACAACGGTGCCCGAGTCGATCGCGCAGGTGCGCTCGATGCCGGTGCCGACGAGCGGCTTCTCCGGACGCAGGCAGGGCACCGCCTGACGCTGCATGTTCGAGCCCATCAGCGCGCGGTTCGCGTCGTCGTGCTCCAGGAACGGGATGAGCGACGCGGCCACCGAGACGATCTGCGAAGGCGCGACGTCCATGTACTCGACGTGCTCGGGCGAGGTGAGCTCCGATTCACCCGCCTTGCGCACCGAGACGAGGTCGCCGGTGAGCCGGCCGTTCTCGTCGATCGTGGCGTTGGCCTGCGCGATCACGTAGCGGCCTTCCTCGATCGCCGACAGGTAGTGGATCTCGTCGGTGACGCGGCTGTCGACGACCTTGCGATACGGCGTCTCGAGGAAGCCGTATTCGTTCAGCCGCGCGTAGAGCGCCAGCGAGTTGATCAGGCCGATGTTCGGACCTTCCGGCGTCTCGATCGGGCACACGCGCCCGTAGTGCGTGGGGTGCACGTCGCGCACCTCGAAGCCCGCGCGCTCGCGCGTCAGGCCCCCCGGGCCGAGCGCCGAGACGCGCCGCTTGTGCGTGATCTCCGACAGCGGGTTCGTCTGGTCCATGAACTGCGACAGCTGCGACGAACCGAAGAACTCGCGGATGGCCGCGCTGATCGGCTTGCTGTTGATCAGGTCGTGCGGCATCAGGTTCTCGGTCTCGGCCTGGCCGAGCCGCTCCTTCACCGCGCGCTCGACGCGAACGAGCCCCGCGCGGAACTGGTTCTCGGCCAGTTCGCCGACGCAGCGCACGCGCCGGTTGCCCAGGTGGTCGATGTCGTCGATCTCGCCGCGGCCGTTGCGCAGCTCGACGAGGATCTTGATCACCGCGAGGATGTCCTCGTTGGTGAGCGTCATCGGCCCGGTGAGCTCCTCGCGCCCGACACGGCGGTTGAACTTCATCCGTCCGACCTTCGACAGGTCGTAGGCGTCCTCGCTGTAGAAGAGCCGGTGGAACAGCGCCTCGACCGCGTCCTCGGTAGGCGGCTCGCCGGGGCGCATCATCCGGTAGATCGCGATGCGCGCGGCGGTCTGGTCGGCCGTCTCGTCCATGCGCAGCGTATGCGAGATGTACGGACCCTGGTCGAGGTCGTTCGTGTACAGCGCGCGGATCTCCCGCACGTTGGCCGCGCGCAGCTTCTTCAGCAGCTCCTCGGTGAGCTCGTCGTTGGCCTTGGCCAGGATCTCGCCGGTCTCGGGATCGACGACGTTGTGCGCGAGCGCGCGCCCGAGCAGGTAGTCCTCGGGCACCGACACGTGCTTCATCCCCGCCACTTCCATCTCGCGGATGTGCTTGGCGGTGATCCGCTTGTCCTTCGCGACGATCAGCCGGCCTTCGCGGTCGGCGATGTCGAAGCGCGCCATCTCGCCGCGCAGCCGCTCGGGGACGAGCTCGAGCTGCGCGCCCTCGCTCATCAGGCGGAAGCTGTCGAACGAGAAGAAGTGCGCGAGGATCTGCTCCGGCGTCAGGCCGATCGCCTTCAGCAGGATCGTCACCGGCATCTTGCGGCGGCGGTCGACGCGGAAGTAGAGGATGTCCTTCGGATCGAACTCGAAATCGAGCCACGAGCCGCGGTAGGGGATGATGCGCGCCGAGAACAGCAGCTTGCCCGAGCTGTGCGTCTTGCCGCGGTCGTGCTCGAAGAACACGCCCGGCGAACGATGCAGCTGCGAGACGATCACGCGCTCGGTGCCGTTGATGATGAACGAGCCGTTGGCCGTCATGAGCGGGATCTCGCCCATGTAGACCTCCTGCTCCTTGACCTCCTTCACCGTCGGGCGCGCGGCCTCGCGGTCCATGATGACCAGGCGCACCTTCGCGCGCAGCGGCGCACAGTAGGTGAGGCCGCGCTGCTGGCACTCCTTGACGTCGAAGGGCGCGCTGCCGAGCGTGTAGTTGACGAACTCCAGGCGCGCGAACTCGTTGTGCGAGACGATCGGGAACACCGACCCGAACGCAGCCTGCAGGCCCTCGGGACGGCGCGAGCCCGGCTCGACGTCGGCCTGCAGGAACTGCTGGTACGACTCGATCTGCGTCGTCAGCAGATACGGCACGTCGAGGACCACGCGCCGCTTGGCGAAGCTCTTGCGGATGCGCTTTTTCTCGGTGAACGAGTACGGGGAAGCGGTGGCCATGAACACTCCGTGTCTAGCGGGAGACGATGGGGATGCGGCGGCGACCCGGGGCGGGGGTCGCGCGGTAGGGGGTTGCGAGCGGCGCGGCCGATGACCTGACCCCGCGTGGCGGGGTGTTCCGGAACGACTTTCCGGACATCGGGACTCCGCAGAACGGGGTTTGCCGGCTCCCGACGAGCCGGCAAACCGCGTTCCCGTGCGGTGCACGGGAGAGGCGGACGCGACCGCGCCCGACCGCACGCCCCTGCGGGCGAGCGGTGGACGCGAATCGCGGGCGACGAAACGTCAACGCTTACTTGATCTCCACTTTCGCGCCGGCGTCGTCGAGCTGCTTCTTCAGCGCCTCGGCATCGGCCTTCGAGATTCCTTCCTTGACCGGCTTCGGCGCGCTGTCGACGAGATCCTTCGCTTCCTTCAGCCCGAGGCCGGTCGCCGCGCGGACGACCTTGATCACCTCGACCTTCTTCTCGCCGGCGCCCAGCAGCATCACCGTGAATTCGGTCTGCTCCTCGGCGGCCGGCGCGGCGGCGGCGGCCCCGGCGGCGGGCGCCGCAGCGACGGCGGCGGCCGCGGCCGACACGCCGAACTTCTCTTCCATCTGCTTGATCAGCTCGGACAGCTCGAGCACGGTCATGCCGGCGATCGCGTCGAGGATCTCTTCCTTGTTCAGTGCCATTTCTCGGTACTCCGTAGGGTTCGAATCGGTTCGTGTTCGGAAAGTCGGATCGGTTTCACCTGTGCCGGGTCCGGACGCCCGTCCGGGTCCAGGTTCGCCCGGGGCCCGGTCGTTCGCCGGGGCTCAGGCGGCCGCCTGTTCCTTCTGGTCGCGCACCGCGGCCAGCGTACGGGCGAAGCGCGCCGGCACCTCGTTGAGCGTGCGGACGAACTGGGCGACCGGCGCCTGCATCGTGCCGAGCAGCTTCGCCAGCAACTCCTCGCGGCTGGGCATCGACGCGAGCTGCTTCACGCCGTTCTCGTCGAGAACGGAGTTCGGCATCGCGCCCGCCTTCAGCTTCAGCTTGTCGTTGCTCTTGGCGAAGTCGTTCAGCACCTTCGCGGCCGACACCGGATCGCCCGAGAAGCCGTAGATGAGCGGTCCGACCATGCGGTCGGACAGCGCCTCGAACGGTGTCCCGGCGACGGCGCGGCGCGCGAGCGTGTTCTTCAACACGCGCAGGTACACGCCCTGCTCCCGCGCCTGCTTGCGCAACGCGGTGATCGCTCCGACTTCCAGACCTCGGTACTCGGCGACGACGATCGCCTGCGCCTTCGCCACCTCGGCGGAGACTTCGGCGACGACCCCCGCTTTCGCTTCTCGGTTCAGAGCCATTTGCTTCCCAATAATGTGGCGCTACGCGCCATTTCGGATTGGAGGAGAAGGGGGAAGGGAGAAGGGGGAAGGGGTACAGCTCGGGCGACGATTACCGCGCTTTTGCCTTTCCCCTTCTCCCTTCCCCCTTCTCCCTTCCCTTTCCAACGGCGTTTCCGAGTCCGAGTCGTTCGAACCGGCCCTTGCGGACCGTCCCGTTGAAACTCTCGCTTCGGGTTCCGCCATCTGCGCAGGGTGCGGGCTTCGCTTCGCGCTCGCGCGCTCGACTCGCCCACGGATTAAGGCCTCGGACCTCGCGGTCTTCGGCGCCCTGCGGTCTTTGACAACCCGTCGACCGTCTTTCGGTCCTCGCGGCGAACCCGCTCGGCCCGGCCGCCGGTCGACGGCCCAAAGTTCCTTCGTTCGTGTGCCCCCTGCCTCAGGCGGCCGCCGCGACCGCAGCCGCGAACGCCGCGGTGTCGACCTTCACGCCGACGCCCATCGTGCTCGACAGCGCGACCTTGCGCAGATAGATACCTTTCGAGCTCGCCGGCTTGGCGCGGTTCAGCGCATCGACCAGTGCGCGCAGGTTCGTTTCCAGCTGCTCGACGCCGAACGACGCACGTCCGATCGACGCGTGCACGATGCCGGCCTTGTCGGTGCGGTACTGCACCTGGCCCGCCTTCGCGTTCTTCACCGCGGTGACGACGTCGGGCGTGACCGTGCCGACCTTCGGGTTCGGCATCAGCCCGCGCGGGCCGAGGATCTGGCCCAGCGTCCCGACGACACGCATCGCATCGGGCGAGGCGACGACGACGTCGAAATTCAGGTTGCCCGCGCGCACCTGCTCGGCGAGGTCCTCCATGCCGACGAGATCGGCGCCCGCCTCACGCGCGGCCTCGGCCTTCTCCCCCTGCGTGAACACCGCCACGCGCACGCTCTTGCCGGTGCCCGCCGGCAGCACGACCGAGCCGCGTACGACCTGGTCGGATTTCCTCGGGTCCACGCCGAGCTGCACCGCGACGTCGATCGACTCGTCGAACTTCGCCGTGGCGGTCGACTTCACCAGCTGCAGCGCGTCGGCCAGGCCGTACAGCTTCTGCCGATCGACCGCCTCGCGCAGCGCCTTCTGCCGTTTCGTCAAGCGCGCCATTACAGGCCCTCCACGGTGATACCCATGCTCGCCGCGGAGCCGGCGACGGTACGCACGGCCGCATCCAGATCGGAGGCCGTCAGGTCGGGCATCTTCGCCCGCGCGATCTCCTCGGCCTGCGCACGCGTGATCGTGCCGACCTTGTCGGTGTGCGGCTTCGGCGAGCCCTTCTCGATCTTCGCCGCCTTCTTGATGAGCACCGTCGCCGGCGGAGTCTTCATCACGAAGGTGAAGCTCTTGTCGGCGTAGGCGGTGATGACGACCGGGATCGGCAGGCCCGGCTCCATACCCTGCGTCTGCGCGTTGAACGCCTTGCAGAACTCCATGATGTTCAGCCCGCGCTGACCGAGCGCGGGGCCGATCGGGGGCGCCGGGTTGGCCTTGCCGGCCGGCACCTGCAGCTTCACGTAACCGACGATCTTCTTCGCCATTCGATGGCTCCTGGGTGAGTGCGAACGTCCGGTCGACGCTCATCCGTGCGCGTCGACGGGACTCCTCGATGGGGCGCGAGCGGGCCGCGCCCCGACTTCAAATCTTCTCGACCTGACCGAACTCCAGCTCGACGGGCGTCGCACGACCGAAGATCGTGACCGACACGCGCAGCCGGTTCTTGTCGTAATTGACTTCCTCGACGTTGCCGTTGAAGTCGGTGAACGGGCCCTCGCGCACGCGCACCATCTCGCCGACCTCGAACAGCGTCTTCGGCCGCGGCTTCTCGACGCCTTCCTGCATCTGCGCCATGATCTTCTCGACCTCCTTCTCGGAGATCGGGCTCGGGCGGGTGCCGCTGCCGCCGATGAAGCCGGTGACCTTGTTCGTGTGCTTGACGAGATGCCAGGTGTCGTCGTCCATCTCCATCTCGACCAGCACGTAGCCGGGGAAGAAGCGGCGCTCGCTGATCGTGCGCTGCCCGCCCTTCATCTCGACGACCTCCTCGGTGGGCACGAGGATGCGGCCGAACTTCTCGCCCATGCCGGCCCGCTCCGCGCGCTCGCGGATCGCGCGCGCGACGCTCTTCTCCATGCCGGAGTAGACGTGAACCACGTACCAGCGCTTGCTCATCAGCCCTTCCACCCGAGGATGAGGTCGTACAACGCGAACTCGAGCGTCTTGTCGACCAGCCACAGGAACAGCGCCATCGCGACGACGAAGGCGAAGACGATCAGCGTGACCTGCGTCGTTTCCTTGCGCTCGGGCCAGACGACGCGTTTCGTCTCGTTCCACGAGTCGCGCGCGAACGCGAAGAAACGCTGCCCCGGGCCCGAGGTGTAGCCGATCCCGGCACCCACGAGCAGGCCGGCGAGAACGGCACCCACGCGCGCGATCGTCGGCTGCTGCGCGAGCAGGTAGAAGCCGATCACGCCGGCCACGACCGCCGCGACGGCCAGTACGACCTTCGCGCGGTCGAGGCCGCTGGTCACGTTTTCGATCGTCTGATTCGACATCCGGATGGCCGCCGGAGCGGCCCGTTGGTGCAATCCGATTGGGTTGCGGCTTTGGCAGGGGCAGAGGGAATCGAACCCCCAACCTTCGGTTTTGGAGACCGACGCTCTGCCAGTTGAGCTATGCCCCTGCTGACTTCGGAGAAGAAATTTACTCGATGATCTTCGTGACGACGCCCGCGCCCACCGTGCGCCCGCCCTCGCGAATCGCAAAGCGCAGGCCCTGCTCCATCGCGATCGGCGCAATCAGCGTCACCGTCATCTTCACGTTGTCGCCCGGCATCACCATCTCCG
>DATGRE010000050.1:0-4310 GCA_035303885.1 Zeimonas sp.
AAGCGCTACGCCGGCTCGCGGAATACGGCACGCGCAAGGCGGCCGCGTGAGGCTTCGGCGGCAGCTCCGTCGGCGCCGCGCACCGGGCTGAACACGTCCTCGCGCTGCAGCCCGCGCGGCGAGATCGTCCCGATGGGCCGGAACACCGTCTGCGGACAGGCGTCGGCGAAGGCCCGCGAAGCGACGATGTCGTCGTCGAAGTCGCGCGCGGCCTCCTGCAGGCGCGAAGCGAGGTTGATGACGTCGCCCACCGCCGTATACGTGCTGCGAAACGGCGTGCCGAGGTCGCCGACGAGCGCCCTGCCGGTGGCCAGCCCGATCCGGGCCCGCACCGGCAGCTCGCCGCGCGCGAGGCGGCGTTCGTTGAAGCGCTCGACCGCATCGAGGATGCCGAGCGCGGCGCGCAGCGCACGCGGCGCGTGGTCGGAGGCCGGCAGCGGCGCACCCCAGAACGCGACGAGCCCGTCGCCGGTGTACTTGTCGAGCGTGCCCATCGCCTCGAGCACGGGCCGCGTCAGGCAATCGAGGAACTCGCGCGTGAGCTCGGCGGTTTCCTCGAGCGTCGAATACGCGGTCATGCGCGTGTAGTCCTGCATGTCGGCGATCAATACCGAAATCTCGGCGTGGCGCGTATCCAGCGGGTCTTCGCTCTCGCGCGCGAGCAGCTCGTCGAGCACCGGACGCGCGACGTAGCGCGACAGCAGCCGCGTGCGGGCCCGCACGCGCGACTGCGCCGCGGCCCATTCGAAGGGCAGCTGCACCAGCATCAGGAACGCGTACGACCACAGCGGCGCGCTCACCGACACGAGGCGGCCGGAATCGACGACCCACAGCGACAACGCGAGCCAGCCACCGAGCGCGAACGCGAGCGCCGCGGTGATCGAACGCAGGCGCCGTGCACTGCCGATGGCGAGCCACAAGAGCAGCGTGGAGACGAGCAACCACGCGACGGCGATCGGCCGCGCGAGCTCGACCGGCCCGACGACGGCCCCGCCCGCGTGGCCGGTCGCCGCATCGAGCAGGTCGCCCAGCGCGCCGGCGTGGACCAGCACGCCGGCGACGCTGGAAGCGAGCGGCGTCGCGACGCGATCGGACAGGCCGAGCGCCGAAGAGCCGACCAGCACGATGCGTCCGCGCAAGGCCTCGTGCGCGGTGTCGGCGGCGAGCACCGCATGCGCGGGCAGCGCGACGAAGGCCTCGGGCGCGCGCCGATAGCGCAATTGCCACTGCCCGTTCGCATCGATCGGCAGCGCACCCGCGAGCGACGCATGTCCGACGTCGTCGCGCGCACACAGCAGCGCGGCGAGCGCGAGCGTCGGGTACTGCTCGCCGCGCCACTCGGTGAGCAGCGGCAGGCGACGCAGCTGCCCGTCGAAATCGGGCGAGAAGCCGACGTTGCCGACGCAGCCGCCGGCGGCGAGCGCGGCGAAGCCCGCGACGTGACCGGTGGCGGCGACCGACGGCACCGGCATCGCGTGCGCGAGCGCACCCCCCGGCACTCCGGCGCGCACGGGCGGCCGGCGCGGCACGTAGTCGAAGGCCTGCGCCGACACGAGCAGGCGTTCGCGTGCGAGCGCGGCCAGGCGCAGGTCGCCGGTCGCCTCGTCGCCGCTCGCGGCCTCGGGCAGCACGAGGTCGAACACGACGAGCGCGGCCCCATGGGTCGCGATCAGCTGCTCGACGAGATCGGCCAGCAGGGGCCGCGGCCACGGCCACGGACCGGCGCGGCGCAGGCTCTCCTCGTCGATGTCGACGAGCCCGATGCGCGGATCGGGTGCCCGCTCGGCGAGCGTGCGCAGGAAGGCGTCGCGCACCGTGTGCTCCACCGAGCGCAGCAGCGGGCCGCGCCCGTCGAGCGCATGGACCACGAGGCCGGCCAGCAGCGCGAGCGCGAGCATCGAAGCCGAGCGGACGTTGCGCGCCCCGAACCATCGGCGAATCACGCGGAGCGTGCGCTCCGCGAGCGCGGATGCGCTCGGGCGCGCGCTTCGGCGGTTCGTCTCGGAGCCTGGCATCAAGGGGTCTCGGGGGCAGACGGGATTGTCGGCGATCCGCGACGCTTTTCGGGCGCCGGCACTGTCGTTCCGGCCCGACAGGCAGCCGTCCGCAAGAGAAACCACCCTGATATCATGGTGGGCTCATGAACGCTCGCACCACCCCTGCCTCGCCGGCGTCCGAACTGCGCGAGGCGCTTCGGCGTTTCCGCGGCGCGTTCGTCTCCGTCGGCGCCTTCAGCTTCTGCATCAATTTCCTGATGCTGGTGCCGGCGATCTACATGCTCCAGATCTACGATCGGGTGCTGAACAGCCGCAACGCCACCACGCTGGTGATGCTGAGCATCATCACCGTCGGGCTGTTCCTGCTGATGGCGGCGCTCGAGTGGGTACGGTCGATGACGATGGTGCGCATGGGCACCCGCTTCGACCTCGCATTGAACGCACGGGTCTTCGAGGCAGCGTTCCAGCGCAACCTGCAGGCCGGCAACGCCAACGCCGGCCAGGCGCTCGGCGACCTCCTCACGCTGCGCCAGTTCCTCACCGGCAACGGCCTCTTCGCGTTCTTCGACGCGCCGTGGGCGCCGATCTATCTCATCGTCATCTACCTGCTGCACCCGATGCTCGGCGCGATGACGCTCGTCGGCATGCTCACGCTCACCGCGCTCACCTGGCTCACCAACCGCATCACGCGCGAGCCGCTGGCCGATGCGCAGAAGCTCTCGATGCAGGCGACGAACCAGGCGACGAACCACCTGCGCAACGCCGAGGTGATCGAGTCGATGGGGATGCTCTCGAACCTGCGCCGGCGCTGGTTCGGCCAGCATGCCCGGATGCTCGAGCTGCAGGCGCTCGCGAGCGACCGCGCCGGCGCGCTCTCCGGGGTGACGAAGCTGCTGCGCCTGACGCTGCAATCGGCGGCACTCGGCGTCGGCGCCTGGTACGTGCTGCAGAACGAGCTCACCGCCGGGATGATGATCGCCGCGTCGATCCTCGTCGGCCGCGCGCTGGCGCCGATCGAGCTCGTCATCGGCACGTGGCGCCCGTGGCTGGGTGCGCGGGGGGCGTACCAGCGCCTGGGCGAGCTGCTCAACGCGTTTCCGGAGCGCGAAGCGGGCGTGTCGCTGCCGGCACCGAAGGGCAACGTCTCGGTCGAGGGCGTCACCGCCGCGCCCCCCGGCACGCGGCGCATCGTGCTGTCGAACCTCAGCTTCCGCATCCCGGCCGGCGAGGTCGTCGGCGTCATCGGCCCGAGCGGGTCGGGCAAGTCGTCGCTCGCGCGCCTGCTGGTCGGCGTCTGGCCGACGGTGAGCGGCGTGGTTCGACTGGACGGCGCCGACGTCTTCCGCTGGAACAAGGAGGAGCTGGGCCCGTCGATCGGCTACCTGCCGCAGGACGTCGAGCTCTTCGACGGGACGATCGCCGAGAACATCGCGCGCTTCGGCGAGCTCGACTCCGAAAAGATCGTCGAGGCCGCGCAGCGCGCCGGCGTGCACGAGATGATCCTGCGCTTCCCGGAAGGCTACGACACGAAGATCACCGGAATGGGCGGATCGCTGTCGGGCGGGCAGCGCCAGCGCATCGGCCTGGCTCGCGCGCTCTACGGCGACCCGGTGCTCGTCGTGCTCGACGAGCCGAACTCGAACCTCGACGACGTCGGCGAAGCCGCGCTCGTCGAGACGATCCGCGACCTGAAGCGGCGCGGCCGCACGGTGGTCGTCATCACGCACCGCACGAGCGTGCTGAGCACGATCGACCGGCTGCTCGTGCTGCGCGACGGCACGATCGCCGCCTACGGACCGCGCGACGACGTGCTGGCGGCGCTGCGGCAGCCGCAGGCGGCACACGCCGCGGCTCCGGCTTCCGCCGCCCGGGCGCCGACCGCGGCGGCCGGCGCCCCCGCGACCGCCGCCCCCGCCGCCGAGGCCGCTTCCGCGCTCGCGAAGGCGGCGGGGCGCCCCGCTTCCATCTCCTGAACGCAGGACCCCTTTTCCGATGGCCGCAGTACCCGACCCGGTCGCACCCGCCGAGGGCGTGCCCGCGCTGAACGTCGACGACGCGCGCGTGCGCCGCTGGGGCTGGCTGGTGCTGCTGGCCGGCTTCGGCGGCTTCTTCCTGTGGGCGGCGCTCGCACCGCTCGACGCCGGCGTGCCGGTGAACGGCACGGTGATGGTCAGCGGCAACCGCAAGACCGTCCAGCCGCTGCAGGGCGGTCTCGTCGAAGCGATCCTCGTGCGCGAAGGCGATCGCGTGAAGAGCGGCCAGCCGGTCGTCCGGCTCGATGCGACCCGCGCGAAATCGGAGCTCGAGATCGCG
>DATGRE010000051.1:0-5088 GCA_035303885.1 Zeimonas sp.
TGAGCCCCACGGAGGTCGAGGAGGCCGTCTACGCCACCGGCCTGGTCGCCGAGGCGGCGGCCTTCGGCGTCGATCATCCTGCGCTCGGGCAGGCGATCGTGCTGGTGGCCGTGCCGGCCGAAGGGCGCACGGCCGATCCCGATTCGCTGCTCGCGCTGTGCCGCGATCGCCTGCCCGCGTACATGGTGCCGCAACGCATCGACTGGGTGGAAGGCGCGCTGCCACGCAATGCCAACGGCAAGATCGACCGCAAGCGGCTGGCCGCCGAGCGCGAGGGGTTGTTCCGGTGAGCGAGATCCGTTTCGCGCAGCATGCGCCGATCTCCGCCTTCGCCGTGATCGGAGGCGAGCTCGCGATCGGCGGAGTGCCGATCGGACGGCTCGCCGAGCGGGTGGGATCCACGCCGTTCTACGCGTATGACCGCTCCGCCGTCGCCACGCGGGTGCGCACGCTGCGCGAGGCGTTGCCGGCCACGCTGCATCTGCACTACGCGATCAAGGCCAACCCGATGCCGGCGCTCGTCCAGCTCCTGGCGGGACTCACCGACGGGCTCGACGTGGCATCGGCGCAGGAGATGGCGGTGGCGCTCGACACGGGCACGGATCCGGCGCGCGTGAGCTTCGCCGGCCCGGGCAAGTCTCGTGCCGAGATTCGCCGTGCCGTCGCCGCCGGGATCACGATGACGGCCGAGTCGCTGGCGCAGCTCGACGCCGCGGTCGACGCGGGTGAGGCGTTCGGCGTGCGTCCCCGGGTCGCGTTGCGGGTGAACCCGGCGTTCGAGCTGAAGGCTTCGGGCATGAAGATGGGCGGCGGACCGAAGCCCTTCGGCATCGACGAGGCGAGGCTGCCCGAGGCGCTCGACGCGGTGCGCGCGCGTGGACTCGCGCTCGTCGGGCTGCACATCTTCGGCGGCTCGCAGAACCTGCGCGCCGAGGCGATCGTCGACGCGCAGTCGAAGACCTATGCGCTAGGGCGCCGCCTGCTCGAGCGCTGGGGCGATCCGGTGGAGTGGCTGAACCTCGGCGGCGGCTTCGGCGTGCCGTATTTCCCCGGCGAGCAGCCGCTCGATCTCGCGCCGATCGGCGCGAACCTCCACGAGCTCTGCGCGCGCGCGGCGAAGGAGATCGGCGTGCCGCTCGTGCTCGAGCTGGGCCGCTACCTGGTGGCCGAAGCGGGCGTCTACGTCTGCCGGGTGCTCGAGCGGAAGGAATCGTGTGGGCAGGTCTTTCTCGTGACGGACGGAGGGTTGCATCATCATCTGGCCGCGTCGGGCAATTTCGGCCAGGTATTGCGCAAGAACTATCCGGTCGCGGTGGCGAACCGGATCGATGCGCCGCTCGATGAAGTCCAGTCGGTCGTCGGTCCGCTGTGCACGCCACTCGACCTGCTCGCGGACCGGATGCCGCTCGCGCACGCGGAGCCGGGCGATCTCATCGCGGTGTTCCAGTCCGGTGCCTACGGCCTGACGGCGAGCCCGACCGCGTTCCTGAGTCACCCGGCTCCGGCGGAGGTTCTGGTTTGAGGCATTCACGCTTGCCGATTCCCTTTGCAGGCACGATCGATCTGTCGTCCGCGCAGGTGGACGTCGCACCCGAGCCGTCGGTGGGTGCGGAGATGCAGCGCTCGCTGGCGCAGCACGAGGGGGCGGGTGCGCTGGTGTTCGGGCGGCTGCGCTTCCTCGACGCGCCCGCCGAGAAGGCGCTGCGCGACCCGGCAAAGGCGCTGCTCGACGCCTGGCGGCAGCACGGCGACGATGTCCTCGCGCGCATCGGCGGCGAATTCCTCGTCGCGCTATGGGATGCGGATCGGCGGCGCGCGTTGCTGGCGGTCGACCGGTTCTCGACCTTTCCGCTGTTCTTCAGCGAGCAGCCCGGTCGTGTCGGTTTCGCGGCACGCCCGGCCGACGCGGCCAATCGCGCCGATCGTGCTGCCGAGGTCGACTGGCAGTCGGCCTTCGCCTACACGTATTTCCACATGATTCCGGCGCCGTGGAGCATCTGCCGCGGCGTGCACCGCCTCGATCTCGGCGAGGCGCTGCGGGTCGAACGCGGCAGCGTCGAGGTCGTGCGCTGGTGGGAGCCGGTGTTCGAGGAACACCGGGCCTTCGATTTCGAGCGCGAGAAGGGCGCGTTCCTGGACGCGCTGGCCGAGGGCGTTGCCGAATGCACGGCAGGACATTCGCGCGACAGCGTCGGGTGCTTCCTTTCCGGCGGCACCGACAGCTCGACGATCGCCGGGCTCGTCACGAAGCAATACGGTGCCCCGGCACGTACGTTCGCGATCGGCTTCGACGTGGGCGGCTACGACGAGTCGTATTACTCGCGGCTGGCGGCGAAGCACTTCGGTACGGAACATACCGAGTACTACCTGACGCCCGATGACGTCTCCCGCGGCGTCGAGCTCGTCGCGACGCAATACGAGCAGCCGTTCGGCAACTCGTCGGCGGTGCCCACCTATTTCTGCGCCCAACTCGCGCGCGAGGCGGGCGTCTCGCGCATGCTCGGCGGGGACGGCGGCGACGAGCTGTACGGCGGCAACGAACGCTACGCGAAGCAGGCCGTGTTCGCGCTCTACGATCGGGTGCCGGGTGCGATGCGATCGGGGCTGCTCGAGCCGCTGCTCTTCGGCGCGATGCGTGGCGTCGACGCGAAGTTCGTGGCCAAGGCGCGCAGCTACGTCGAGCAGGCGAAGGAGCCGCTGCCCGACCGGTTGCAGGCGCGCTACAACCTGCTGAACCGGCTCGGTGCCACCCGCGTGTTCACCGACGCCTTTCTCGCCGATCTTCGCCCGGACGCGCCGCTGGAGCTCGAGCGCGAGGTCTGGCGGCGCGCCCGGGCGACCGCCGAGCCGATCTCGCAGGTCGATCAGCTGCTGGCGTGGGATTTCAAGTTCACGCTCGCCGACAGCGACCTGCCCAAGGTCACCCGGATGTGCCACGCCGCCGGCGTCGAGGTCTGCTTCCCGATGCTCACGCAGGCGCTCGTCGAGCACTCGCTTCGGCTCACGCCGGAGCAGAAGCTGAAGGGACGGCGCTTGCGGCATTTCTTCCGGGAAGCACTGCGCGGCTTCCTGCCCGACGAGATCATCGACAAGAAGAAGCACGGCTTCGGTGTGCCCTTCGGCGACTGGCTGCTCACGCACGAGCGCCTGCGAGCGACGGCCGACGACGCGTTGCGCTCGCTGGCCGCGCGCGGCGTGGTGCGCCCCGAGTTTCTCGACGCGCTGCTCGGGCATCTGCGCTCGGGGCATGCGGGCTATTACGGGACGATGGTCTGGGTGCTGATGGTGCTCGAGCTTTGGCTGCGTGCGTCGCCGCTGGCCGACGCGCGCGTGGGGCCTTCGTGATCCTGCGCACCCTGACCGCGTTGGCCTCGCCCGCGGGGGCGCGCTCGCGATTGTCGGCCTTCTACTTCCACCGTACGCTCGAGCGGCCGGATCCGCTGTTGCCGGGCGAACCCGATGCGCGGATGTTCGATTCGATCCTGCAGTGGATCGGGTCGCAGTTCCGCGTGCTCGATCCGCTCGAGGCCTGCGAGCGCCTGTACGACGGCAGTCTTCCTTCGCGCGCGGCGATCATCAGTTTCGACGACGGCTACCGGGACAACTACACCGTCGCGCTGCCGCTGCTGCTGCGCCGACGGATGCCGGCGGTGTTCTTCGTGGCCACCGGCTTCCTCGGCGACGGCGCGATGTTCAACGATCGGGTGATCGAGGCGGTGCGGCGCTGCCCTGATTCGTCGTTGCGCGCGCCTGCCGCGGGCGGAGACGGTGAAGCGGTGTATCCGATCGGCAGCGATGCCGAGCGGCGCACCGCCATCCATCGGATTCTCGCGGCGATCAAGCACCTGCATCCCGAGGAGCGGGAGGAGCGCGTGCGTCGTCTCGAGCGGGAGGCCGGCGTGGTGCCGCGCTCGGATCTGATGATGGACGCCTCGCAGGTCGCGGCGTTGCATCATGCGGGAATGCACGTGGGCGGCCACACCCGCTCGCACCCGATCCTGCGCGCACTTCCCGATGCGCAGGCCGAGGCGGAGATCCGCGGCGGCGCCGACGACCTGGCGGCCATCGTGGGACAACGCCCGGCGCTCTTCGCCTATCCGAACGGCCGGCACGGAAAGGACTTCGACGAACGCCACGTCCGCATGGTCGAACGCACGGGTTTCGCCTTCGCGTTCACTACCGAACCGGGCGCGGCCGACCGGCGCAGCCTGCCGTTCGAGCTGCCCCGCTTCACGCCCTGGGATCGCACCCCGTCTCGCTTCGCGATCCGCGCGTTGCGCAATCTCGCCACCTCGCATTCGCGGCGTTCATGGCCGACGCATTGACGCAGGTGCCCCGCCGACGAACCAGCATCCTGCGGGGTGCGATGCTCACCGTGGGGATGCGTTGGACCGACCGCCTGATCGGGTTCGTCAGCACGCTGATTCTCGCGCGGCTCCTCGTGCCGGACGACTTCGGCGTGATCGCAGCGGCGTCGCTCGTGATCGCGTTCATCGAAGTGATGTCGGAGCTCGGCGTGCACGTCGCGCTGATCCAGAACCGGAACACCACGCAGGCGCATTTCGACACGGCGTGGACGATCCGCCTGCTCCAGGGCGTCGCGACCTCGGTGCTGATCGCCGCCGCCGCGCCCTACGGCGCGCAGTATTTCGACGACCCGCGGCTCACGCTCGTCCTGCAGCTGATGGCCATCGGCGTCGCGGTGAGCGCCTTCGAGAACATCGGCGTCATCGAGTTCCAGAAGGAGATGCGTTTCGACGACGATTTTCGGTTCGTCTTCCTGAAGCGCATCGTTCGCTTCGTGATCACGATCGCCGCCGCCTGGTACCTCCGCAATTACTGGGCCTTCGTCGTCGCCGCTCTTGCCGGGCGCCTTTTCGCGGTGGCACTGAGCTATTTGCTGCACCCGATGCGTCCGCGCTGGAGCTTCGAGAAATGGCGGGAGATCCTGGGCATCTCGCAGTGGATGCTCGTTCGAAGCATCGGCATGTACCTGAACGGCGGATTGCACCGCATCGTGGTGGGCGGCCGCGGCGACGCAGCGGTGCTCGGGGGCTACACGATGGCGAACGAGATCTCTGCGTTGCC
>DATGRE010000052.1:0-2995 GCA_035303885.1 Zeimonas sp.
CGCGTGCTGGCGCAAGGCATGATCGACTGCGGCCTGATCGGGGGCAGCGTCGATGGCGCGATCGAGTCCGGCTCCTACAAGCGCTTCTACATGCACCGGACCGGCCACTGGCTGGGCATGGACGTGCACGACTGCGGCGACTACCGCGAGCCCGGCGCCGCAGCCACCGACTCCGGCAAGCCATGGCGCGTGCTCGCTCCCGGCATGGTGCTGACGGTCGAACCCGGGATCTACGTGCGCGCGGCCGACGACATTCCGGCGGCGTTCCACGACATCGGCATCCGCATCGAGGACGACGCGCTGGTCACGACATCGGGCTGCGAGATCCTCAGCGTCGATGCGCCCAAGCGCGTCGACGACATCGAGGCCGTGATGCGCGGATGAGCGCCGTGCCGCAAGCCGTGCGCATCGAGGGCCGCGGGCCGGTCGGCCTCGCGCTCGCGCTGTTCCTGTCGCGACAGGGCTTCGACGCCGGGTCGATCTCGATCGACGAGGCGGGTGCCGGGTTGCCGCCGTGGCTCGCCGCCCGCCCGATCGCGCTGTCGCTCGGCAGCTGGCAGTTGTTGTCCCGGGTCGCCACGCTGCCGCAGGCGGCGCCGATCATGAAGGTCGACGTGTCGCTGCGCGGCCGCGCCGGCCGCACGCGCATGCTGGCTTCGGACCTGCGCGCGCCGGCGCTCGGCTACGTGCTCCGTTACGGGCCGCTGCACCACGCGCTCGCCGCCGCACTCGCCGCGCGACTGGCGTCGTCGTCGCCGGCGGGCGGCGACGCGCCGCAACCGGCGCTGACGGTGATCGCCGACGGCGACCCCGGCGGCGCTTCGCGCGTGCACGACTTCGACCAGACGGCGCTGCTCGCCGAAGTCGTCACCGAAGGCGACGGGCACGGCACGGCCTACGAGCGTTTCACCGACGAGGGCCCGCTGGCGCTGCTGCCGTTGCCCGAGGCGCGGCGCTACGCGCTCGTCTGGTGCGGCCGCCCCGCGAATTCACAGCGGCGTGCGGCGCTCGCGCCGCACGAGTTCGACGCCGAGCTGCTCGCCGCGTTCGGCGATGCGCTGGGGACGCTGCGTCTGGACAGCGATCGCGTGCTGGCGCCGCTGCAGCGACGTGTGCGCGTGGCCGAGACAGGCTCGCCGCAGGTCGCGATCGGCAACGCCGCGCAGGCCTTGCATCCGGTCGCCGGCCAGGGCCTGAACCTCGGCCTGCGCGACGCATTCGAGCTCGCGCAGCGACTGGGCGAGTTGCGCGCGAGCGGGCGCCCGCTCGCCGAAGCGGCGGCGCGCTTCGCCCGCGCCCGCCGCGCCGACCGCGGCCTCACGGTCGCAGCCACTGATGCACTCGCGCAGGCGTTCACGATCCCCGCGGTCGCGCGCATCGAGTCGCTCGCACTCGGCGCGCTCGACCTCGTTGCACCTGCGCGCGACCGGGTCGCCGCCGCGTTGATGTTCGGTTTGCGTGCTCGCTGACTCTGCGGGCACGGTTTTTCCGACCGGATCTCACCGACCGTCTCGTTTTGCCGGTTTACTGCGCTGCACACTTCTTGGGCAGCGCGGTTTTCGTTAGAATCGCGCTCCCCTCGTACGAACCGCACGCGCTCCCGCTCGCGATGACCCCGACAACGATGAAGATCGGCCCGCACGCGCTGCGCAATCGCGTGTTCGTCGCGCCGATGGCGGGCGTCACCGACCGACCGTTCCGCCAGCTGTGCAAACGACTGGGCGCGGGCTACGCGGTCTCCGAAATGGCGGCTTCGAATCCCCGACTGTGGGCGAGCGTGAAGACCTCGCGGCGCACCGATCACGACGGCGAGATCGAGCCGAAGGCGGTGCAGATCGCCGGCGCCGACCCGGCGATGATGGCCGAGGCCGCGCGCTACAACGTCGACCGTGGCGCACAGGTCATCGACATCAACATGGGCTGCCCGGCCAAGAAGGTCTGCAGCGTCGCGGCAGGCTCTGCGCTGATGGCCGACGAGCCGCTGGCGATCGCGATCGTCGACGCGGTCGTGCGCGCGGTCGACGTCCCGGTCACCGTCAAGCTGCGAACCGGCCCGTCGCCGTCGTCGCGCAACGCGGTGCGGCTGGCGCGCGCCTTCGAGGCCGCCGGCGCCGCGATGCTCGCGGTGCACGGCCGCACGCGTGCGTGCGCCTTCGGCGGACGCGCCGAGTACGCGACGGTCGGCGAGGTCAAGGCAGCGGTCTCGATCCCGGTGGTCGCCAACGGCGACATCGCGTCGCCGAAGGCGGCACGCGACGTGTTGCGCGCCACCGGCGCCGACGCGGTGATGATCGGGCGCGCCGCGCAGGGCCGGCCATGGATCTTCCGCGAGATCGCGCACTTCCTGGAGACCGGCGAATTGCTGCCCGAACCCGGCGACGCCGAGATCGCCGCGTTGCTGCGCGAGCACCTGCTCGATCACTACGCGTTCCACGGCGAAGCGCGCGGCGTGCGCAGCGCGCGCAAGCACATCGGATGGTACCTGGCGGGACGGCCAGGCGCGCAAGCCTTCCTGCGCGACTTCAACGTGCTCGACGACGCGCCGGCGCAGCTGGCCGCGGTCGAGCGATTCCTGGCGCAGGCCGGCGGCTTCGCGGCGGCGAAGCCCGCGTCCGGCGCCGCCAACGACACCAGGTTCCTGCGGAGCTACGCGGCATGAGCAGACAGCCCACCCTGGACGATGCGGTCGTTCGCAGCCTCGAGCGTTACTTCAACGACCTCGAGGGCACGCAACCGTGCTCGATCTACGACATGGTGATCCAGGCCGTCGAGCGGCCGATGCTCGAGGTCGTGATGCGCGAGGCGCACGGCAACCAGCTGCGCGCCAGCGAGATGCTCGGCATCAACCGCAACACGCTGCGCAAGAAGCTGCAGAACCACGGCTTGTTATGAACGAAATGACCGACACGACCGCCACCATCCGCAACATCGAACGCGCGCTGATCAGCGTCTCCGACAAGACCGGCATCGTCGAGTTCGCGCAGGCACTCGCCGG
>DATGRE010000053.1:0-9719 GCA_035303885.1 Zeimonas sp.
CGTAGCCGAGCATCAGCACGAGCATCACGGTCCAGCGGTTCCACTCGAGCCGCTCGACGGCGCCGATCAGCGCGTCGGTCAGGCCGGTGGCTTCGACGAACGCGTTGAAGATTCCCGCGCCGATAAGGATGACGAAGATCATCCCGCTGGTGAGCGCGGTTTCGGTGAAGCCGCGCCCGAGCACGCGCGGCGTCAGCCGCCCGGAGAAGGCGGCGAGCGCGATCGCGCCCACGGCGCCCACGGCCGCCGCCTCGGTCGGCGAGAACCAGCCGAGATACATGCCGCCCAGCACGAGCCCGAACAGCAACCCGACCTGCCAGACCGCGCGCAACGCCCGCACGCGCTCGCGCCAGGTGCTGCGCTCGCCCGCGGGCCCCGCTTCCGCACGTCGGCGCACCGACCACGCAACGGCGATGCCGTAGAGCAGCATGCCGAGGATGCCCGGCAGCACGCCGGCGAGGAACAGCCGCCCGATCGACTGCTCGGTAGCGAGCCCGTAGATCACGAACAGGATCGACGGCGGAATGATCACGCCGAGCGTGCCGCCGGCGGCCACCGACGCGCAGGCGAGCGAATCGGAATAGCCGTGGCGCCGCATCTCGGGCAGCGCCACGCGCCCCATCGTCGCCGTCGTCGCGATGCCCGAGCCGCTCACCGCACCGAAGATCGCGCAACCGCCCACGGTGGCCATCGCCAGCCCGCCCCGCAGGTGGCCGACGATCGCGGCGACGAACGAATACAGCGACTGCGAGAGCCCGGCGTGCCCGGCGAACACGCCCATCGCGATGAACAGCGGTACCACCGACAGCGAGTACGGGAACACCGCCTCGAAGGTCGTGCGCCCGAGCATGAAGCCCGAGGTCTCGATCCCGGAGACGAGCGTGAGCCCGACGAAGCCGACCGCGCCCATCGCGATCGCGACCGGCATGCGCAGCATCACCAGCGCGATGACAGCGACGAAGCCGAGGACGCCGAACAGCGGGGAGGCGCTCATGCCGGCGATCCTGCGACTTCCGCCGACGCATTACCCTGTCGGCGTGCGCAGAGGCGCGAGCCGTGCGTCGCGGACGCTTCGGTGCGCCCGCGGCGCACGGCCCGCGCCTTTGCGAGACATGTCGTCGGTGCGCGCAGCGAACCCCGTCGCGCTTGGCAACGGACTTCACGGTTCCTTCCTCGCATGCCACCGGCATCGCTCGAGCGACGTTCGACGTGGCGTGCCCGCAGCCCCCGCCGGCCCGCCGACGCATGACGCGAACGCTCGAGCGGCAAAGGAAGACCCCGCGTCATCGTGCCGATTCGCCGCGCACGACCTGGAGCAGGCAGACGACGGCGGAGACGATCGTGCCGAACAGGATCGGCGCCCAGTACCAGATCATCGGGATCGCGACCGTCGGCGAGCGGTCGCCGTATTCGAGCACCTGTCCGGCCGCGATGCCGACGTACCACGCGATCGCGACCAGGAAGAGCATCGAGACGAGCGACCACAGCCGCGTCAGTGCACGTCCGAGCCAGCCGGGAAGACGCTCGTGGACGAGCTCCACCTCCACGTTCGCTCGCTGCTCGAACACGTAGGGGATGCACAGGAACACGCCGGTCATCACCATTAGCTGCGTGATGTCGACCATGCCCGGAATGGCGTCGCCGGCGACTCGGCGCAGCACGACGTCGGCTACCGTGAGCAGTGCGCAGGCGATCAGGATCACGACGCCGATCCACGCGCAGATGCGGCAGCAGCCGAACAGCAGCGACTCGAACCGCGTCGGCACGCCGGCGGGCGCGGGCATTCCGGCGGGAGCGGTCAACGGCGGGAAGCGACCGGCCCGCTCAGGTCTTCTCCACCTTCGCGACTTCGCGCTGCATGGCGATGTAGATGTCGCGTGCGTCGGAGATGCCCTGCTTCTCGAAATCCTGCATCGCCTTGTTGAACAGCTGCGTGAGCCGCTCGTCCCACTGGCCGCGCTGCTCGTCGCTTAGCGTGACGATCTCGTTGCCGCGCTCGACCGCCGTCGCCCGGCCGGCCGCGTCCCATTTGTCCCACCAGGCCTGGACCTTGGCGAGCAGCGCCTCGCCCGAGATCTGGTCGATGACCTTGCGCACGTCGGCGGGCAGCGCCTTGTACTTGCGATCGCTCATCGCGAACCAGAACGCCGCCGTGTAGACATAGGCCTCGCAGTGATGCTTCGTGACCTCGCCGAGCTTGAAGGCGCGCACCGGATCCCACGGGAAGGCCGCGCCGTCGATCACGCCGCGCTGCAGGCTCTCGTAGACCTGCGCCGGCGGCATGCCGACCGGGCTCGCGCCGAGGAACTCGAGCATCATCGAGATCGTCGGCGACGGCGTGCGGATGCGCAGCCCGCGCAGGTCATCGGGCATGACGACGCGCCGGTCCCGCGTGTGGAAATGCCCGCCGTTGTGCGTCATCAGCAGCAGTGGCTTCAGGCCCTGGTAATCGGGCCCGAGCATCTTCGGGTAGAGATTCCACAGCGCACGCGAGCCCGCCTCGGCCTTGCGCACGAGCAGCGGCATCTCGACGATCGTGCTGCGGGTCATGCGCCCGCGCGGCAGTCCGCACAGGCCAAAAGCGATGTCGACGATGCCGTTGCGGACCTGGTCGAGCTGGTTCTCCGCGCGCCCGAGCGAAGAGGTGCCGGGCGAGACCTGCACCTGCACGGCGCCCTGCGTCTTCGCCTCGAGCTCGCGCGCCCACGGCTCCATGAAGTCCGTGTGCATCCCGTGCGACGGCGGCAGGTAATGGCTGAGCTTGAGCTGGACTTTCGGCTGCGCACGCACGATCGCGGGAAACGCACCGACGGCGGCGGCACCGGCCGCACCTGCGACGACACGACGACGGGATGGTTGCATGGACGGCCTCCTCCGTTGAGTGCTTGCAATCTAGTGCCTCGGTGCCGTATTCGTCCAGTCGCGGGGAAACACTAGAATGGCGCCTTCGCGCCGGTCCGCTCGTCCTCCCCGGAACCTCCGCACGCCTTGCGCATCACCCGCCTCATCCGGATCCTCTTCGTCGCCTGGCGCTACGGACTCGACGAGATCGCAGTCTCCGGCGCCGCAGCCAGCACCGGCTCGCGCTGGCTGCTCGCCGCCGGGCGCGTGCTGGGCTTCGGCCGGCGGCTGGACGCGCCGGCTGGCGCGCGCCTGCGCCAGGCGCTCGAAAGCCTCGGCCCGATCTTCGTCAAGTTCGGCCAGATGCTGTCCACGCGGCGCGACCTGCTGAGCGCCGAGCTCGCCGACGAGCTCGCACTGCTGCAGGACCGCGTGCCGCCCTTCCCCGGCGAGGCGGCGGTGCGCGAGATCGAACGCGGGCTGCGCCGGCCCATCGACGAACTGTTCGAGGTCTTCGAGCTCGAGCCGATCGCCTCGGCGTCGATCGCACAGGTGCACCTCGCGCGGCTCAAGGACGGACGCGAAGTCGCGGTGAAAGTCGTGCGCCCGGGCATGGCTGCGGTGATCGATCGCGACCTCGAGCTGCTGCGCACCGCCGGCAGCCTGCTCATGCGCGTGTCGGCCGACGCGCGGCGGCTGCGCCCGCTCGACGTCATCAACGAATTCGACACCTACCTGCACGACGAGCTCGACCTGATCCGCGAAGGCGCCAACGCCAACCAGCTGCGCCGCAACTTCGAGGGCACGCAGCTGCTGCGCGTGCCGGAGATCCACTGGGACTGGTGCGCGACCAACGTGCTGACGATGGAGCGCATGCGCGGCATCCCGATCAGCCAGATCGACCGGATGCGCGAAGCGGGCATCGACCTGAAGCGGCTGTCCCGGGAAGGCGTGGAGATCTTCTTCACGCAGGTGTTCCGGCACGGCTTCTTCCATGCCGACATGCACCCGGGGAACATCCTCGTCGGCGATTCGCCCGAGGACTTCAACCGCTACATCGCGCTCGATTTCGGCATCGTCGGGAGCCTGTCGGAGTTCGACAAGGACTACCTGGCGCAGAACTTCCTCGCCTTCTTCCGGCGCGACTACCGGCGGGTGGCCGAGCTGCACGTCGAATCGGGCTGGGTGCCGCCCGATACGCGCGTCGAGGAGCTCACCGGAGCGATCCGGGCGTGCTGCGAGCCGTTCTTCGACCGCCCGCTGAAGGAGATCTCGCTCGGCCTGGTCCTGCTGCGGCTGTTCCAGGCCTCGCGCCGCTTCAACGTGGAGATCCAGCCGCAGCTGGTGCTGCTGCAGAAGACGCTGCTGAACATCGAGGGGCTCGGCCGCCAGCTCGACCCCGACCTCGATCTGTGGGTCACCGCCAAGCCGATCCTGGAACGCTGGATGCAGGAGCAGGTGGGGCTGGCGGGGCTGATCGAGCGCGTGCGGGTCGAGGCGACGCACTGGAGCCGCATGCTGCCCGAGCTGCCGCGCCTGGCACACCAGGCGCTCGCACGCGAGGCGCTGCCGAAGGCCGACCCGCTCACGCGCGCGCTCGAGCGATTGGTGCGCGAGCAGCGCACGATGCGCCGCTGGATCGCCCTGCTCGCGATCCTCGTCGTCGGCGTTGCCGCCGTCGAGGTGCTGCGCTGGCTCGTGTAGCGAAACGGTCTCCCACTCCCGGCGCAAAATCGGGTAAGGTTGCGCGCTTTTTCGATTCTCCGGACTCGACAGGCGATTGACCGGATGCTGACCGCCCTGGTGATGATCTATCTGGCCGTGACCGTCGGGATCGGCCTGTACGCCGCACAGCGCGTCAAGAGCTCGAAAGACTACCTCGTCGCGGGCCGCCGGCTGCCGCTGTACATGAACATGGCGACGGTGTTCGCCACCTGGTTCGGTGCCGAGACCGTCCTCGGCGTCTCGTCCACCTTCCTGCGCGACGGCCTCGGCGGCGTGGTCGCCGATCCCTTCGGCGCCGCCTTCTGCCTGATCATCGTCGCACTCGTCTTCGCGCGCCCGTTCTACCGGATGGAGCTGCTGACGATCGGCGACTTCTACCGCAAGCGCTACAACCGCACGGTGGAGATCGGCACCGCGCTCGCCATCACGCTGTCGTACCTGGGCTGGACCTCGGCGCAGATGGTCGCGCTCGGCATCGTCTTCAACACCCTGTCGGGCGGCGCGATCTCGCTACCACACGGCATCATGCTCGGCGCGGTCGTCGTCACCGTCTACACGCTGTTCGGCGGCATGTGGTCGGTGGCCTTCACCGATCTCTTCCAGACGACGATCATCATCGTCGGGCTGCTCTACATCGCCTTCCTGCTCGCCGGCATGGCGGGCGGCTTCGGCGCGGTCTGGGACGTCGCCGTGCGCGAGGGCAAGCTCGAGTTCTGGCCGAGCGCGAACCTGAAGGACTGGATCGCGTTCGTCGCCGCCTGGGCGACGATGGCGATCGGCTCGATCGCACAGCAGGACGTCTTCCAGCGCGTCACCTCGGCGAAGAACGAGGACACCGCCGTGCGCGGCACGCTGCTCGGCGGCACTTTCTACCTGTTCTTCGCCTTCGTGCCGATGTTCATCGCGGTCTCGGCGCTGCTGATCGAGCCCGAGAAGGTGCGCGAGATCCTCGCCGACGACTCGCTCGACTTCCAGCTGATCCTGCCGCAGCTGATCCTGAACCAGACGCCGATGTTCGCGCAGGTGATGTTCTTCGGCGCGCTGCTGTCGGCGATCCTGTCCACCGCCAGCGGCGCGCTGCTCGCCCCCACCGCGGTGTTCACCGAGAACGTGGTGCGCCCGCTGCTCGGCGGACGCCTCGACGACCGGCAGCAGCTGATGCTGCTGCGAGTGGTGCTCGTGCTCTTCGCGATCGCCGTGATGCTGTTCGCGCTGAACAGCGAATCGTCGATGTTCCAGATGGTACAGAACGCCTACAAGGTCACGCTGGTCGCGGCGTTCACGCCGCTCGCCTTCGGGCTGTTCTGGCGGCGCGCGACCCCGCAGGGCGCGATGATCTCGATCGTCTTCGGGCTGACCGGCTGGGGCATCGCGGAGCTCACCGCGCCCGAGGCGCTGATCCCACCCCAATTCGTCGGGCTCGCCGCGTCGATCTTCGGGATGGTCTTCGGCTCGATCGCGCCGAGCATCGCCGGCGGTGCCGGCCATCCCGACGCGGTGCAGGGCAAGAGCCCCGCGCAGCGGGTGTCGAACACGTAGCACGCGCGAACGCCAGGCAATCCCCACGCTGCGTTGCGGATGCCGGGAGGCCCGGCACATGCGTGTTAAGCTCTTCGACAAGCGCCGCGACGGTCGCTTGCAAGTAGCTGAAATCCAAGGAAAAAGTGAACGTCGTCATCCTCGCCGCAGGGATGGGCAAGCGGATGCGCTCGGCGCTGCCGAAGGTCCTGCACCCGCTCGCCGGCAAGCCGTTGCTGCAGCACGTCGTCGACGAGGCACGCGCCCTTGCGCCACGCAACATCATCGTCGTCTACGGTCACGGCGGCCAGGCCGTTCGACGGTCGATCCCGGGCGACGGCCTGCAATGGGTGCTGCAGGAGCCGCAGCTGGGCACCGGGCACGCGGTGCGGCAGGCGGCGCCGCTGCTCGACGAGCGCGTGCCCACGCTGGTGCTCTACGGCGACGTACCGCTCATCTCGCACGCGACCCTCGCCCGGCTGGCCGCCGCGGCAGGTGAGGACGCCCTCGCGCTGCTCACCGTCGAGCTCGACGATCCTTCCGGCTACGGGCGCATCGTGCGGCAGGACGGGCACATCGCGCGCATCGTCGAGCATCGCGACGCGAACGAAGCCGAACGGGCGATCCGCGAGATCAACACGGGGATCCTCGTCGCCCCGACCCCGGCGCTCAAGCGCTGGCTCGCCGCGCTGGGCAACGACAATGCGCAGGGCGAGTATTACCTCACCGACATCGTGTCCAAAGCCGTCGAAGATGGCGTTCGTGTCGCATCGGCGCAACCCGGACAGGTGGCGGAGACGCTCGGCGTGAACAGCAAGCCGCAATTGGCGCAACTCGAACGGCTGTACCAGGCCCGGATCGCCGAACGGCTGATGGAAGAAGACGGCGTACGGCTGGCCGATCCGGCCCGCCTCGACGTGCGCGGCGAGCTGCGCTGCGGACGCGACGTCTTCATCGACGTCGGCTGCGTCTTCGAGGGCGAGGTCGAGCTCGGCGACGGCGTCGAGATCGGCCCGTACTGCGTGATCCGCTCGGCGCGCATCGCCGCCGGCGCGCGCGTCCTGCCGTACACCCACATCGACGGCGCCGTCATCGGCGAGCGCGCCCGCATCGGACCCTTTGCGCGGCTGCGTCCCGGCACCGAGCTCGGCGACGAGACCCACGTGGGCAACTTCGTCGAGATGAAGAACACGCGGATGCGCGCCGGATCGAAGGCGAATCACCTCGCCTACATCGGCGACGCGGCGATCGGCGAGCGCGTGAACATCGGCGCCGGCACGATCACCTGCAATTACGACGGCGTGAACAAGTACGAAACGATCATCGACGACGACGCATTCATCGGCAGCGACACCCAGCTCGTCGCGCCGGTGCGCGTCGGGCGCGGAGCGACGCTCGGAGCGGGCACCACGCTCACGCGCGATGCACCGGAAGGACGGTTGACGCTCTCGCGCGCGCGGCAGGTCACCGTCGAAACGTGGAAGCGGCCCGTCCGGAAGAAGACCGGGGCCGGATAACGGAAAACCCGCGCGGCGAGCGCGTCGGTCGGCCTTCGGTGCCGCCCGGCCGTGTCGGCGCAATGGAGCAGTCGGCAACATGTGTGGAATCGTCGGGGCGGTCGCCCAGCGCAACGTCGTACCGATCCTCATCGAGGGCCTGCGCAAGCTCGAGTACCGAGGCTACGACTCCGCGGGCATCGCGATCCTGAACGGCGCGCTCGAACGCGTTCGTTCGGTCGGCCGCGTCTCCGACCTCGAAGCCCGCGCACGCGAGATGCGCGCGATCGCACCCACCGGCATCGCGCACACACGCTGGGCGACGCACGGCGGCGTCTCGGAGAAGAACGCGCACCCGCATTTCTCGTCGCGCGACGGCGTCGAGGTCTCGGTGGTGCACAACGGCATTATCGAAAACCACGAGGCGCTGCGCGCCCGGCTGATCGCGGCCGGATACCAGTTCGTCAGCGACACCGACACCGAGGTGATCGCTCACCTGCTGCACAGCCACGTCGCGTCGGGCCTGAAGCTGTTCGAGGCGATGCAGCGCACGACGCGCGAGCTCGAAGGCGCCTACGCGATCGCGGCGATCCACGTCGGCGAGCCGCACACCGTCGTCGGTTCGCGCAACGGCGCGCCGCTGCTGCTCGGCGTGGGCGCGTCCACCACCGAGGGCAGCGAGAACTTCCTCGCCTCCGACACGGCGGCGCTGCTGCAGGTCACGCGCCACGTCGCGTACCTCGAGGACGGCGACGTCGTGCGCATCGGCACCGACGGCTACGCGATCGTCGGGCGCGACGGCCAGCCGGTGGAGCGCCCGATCGTCGAGAGCCAGCTGTCGTCGGAGTCGATCGAGCTCGGGCACTACCAGCACTACATGCAGAAGGAGATCTTCGAGCAGCCCGGCGCGATCGCCAACACGCTCGAGATGGTGACGAACTCGTCGTCGGTCTCGGCCGGCCTGTTCGGAGCCGAAGCCGAGGAGGTGCTCGCGCGAACGAAGCACATCCTGATCCTCGCCTGCGGGACGAGCTACCACGCCGGACTGGTCGCCAAGTACTGGCTCGAGGCGATCGCCGGCATTCCGGTTTCGGTGGAGATCGCCAGCGAGTACCGCTACCGGGAATCGGTGGCGCTGCCGAAGACGCTGGTGGTCACGGTGTCGCAATCGGGCGAGACCGCCGACACGCTGGCAGCGCTGCAGCACGCCACCACGCTCGGCCTGCGCGATTCGCTGTCGATCTGCAACGTGCCCGAGTCGGCGCTCATCCGCCAGAGCCGGTTGCGCTTCCTTACACGCGCCGGCCCCGAGATCGGCGTCGCCTCGACGAAAGCGTTCACCACGCAGCTCACCGCGCTCTTCATGCTCACGCTCGTGCTCGCGCGCCAGCGCCGGCGCCTGTCGGTGACGCGCGAGAAGGAGCTGCTCGCGCAGCTGCGCCACCTGCCGGCCGCGATGAACCACGTGCTCGAATGCGAGAACGCCGTGCGCCACTGGGCGAACCGCTTCGCGCCGAAGCAGCACGCGCTGTTCCTCGGCCGCGGCGTGCACTACCCGATCGCGCAGGAAGGCGCCCTCAAGCTCAAGGAGGTCACCTACATCCACGCCGAGGCGTATGCAGCGGGTGAGCTCAAGCACGGACCGCTGGCACTGGTCGACCGCGAGATGCCGGTGGTGGTCGTCGCGCCGAACGACTCGCTGATCGAGAAGCTGAAGTCGAACCTGCAGGAAGTGCGCGCGCGCGGCGGCGAGCTCTTCGTATTCGCCGACCGCGACACGCACATCGAGCCGACCGACGGAATCAACATCATCAACCTGGGCGATCACGCGGGACTGCTGTCGCCGATCCTGCACGTGGTGCCGCTGCAACTGCTGGCATACCACGTCGCGCTCGTCCGCGGCACGGATGTGGACAAGCCGAGGAACCTGGCCAAATCCGTCACCGTCGAATGAGATGGCCTGGCCGGCCAGGTTTCTCGGCTTGCGACGGAGGCTAAGGAACGTCTGATCAACGCGTCCGGAACAGCGATTCCGATGAATCCGCGATGAACGCGCTGCCGATGACGCGATTCGCCACTGATTTTTCTTCTGCTCGGTCTCTGAGAGAGCGAATCCGGTCCATTTTGCGCATCACTCGT